>CAZSAZ010000065.1:0-8937 GCA_964604925.1 uncultured Oscillospiraceae bacterium
CTTCCATGAACGGCTACAAGGAGGTTTCCTCCGTGTCCAATGCCCGGGATTACCAGGCACGTCGCGGCAACACCCGGTATCGCCGGGCAGATGGCAAGATCGACTTTGTCCACACCCTCAACGGCTCCGGCCTGGCCACTTCCCGGATTTTCCCCGCCATTGTGGAGCAGAACCAGCGTGCTGACGGCTCCGTGGTGATTCCCGAAGTGCTGAGAAAGTACCTGGGCGGCATGGAAGTCATCCTGCCCAAGAAATAAGGTAAAATCGGCGGATCGATGGGCCATAATGGAACGCCGATCCGCCTTTTTAGAAAAAAGAAAGGAATGAAACCATGAAAAATCCTGTGAAAAAGCCCTCCTGGTGGGATGAATTTACCGCCTTTGCCATTAAGGGCAACGCCATGGCTCTGGCCGTCGGCACCATCATCGGCGGTGCCTTCTCCACCATCACCGCAAGCCTGACCAACGATCTGATCATGCCCATCGTGAATATTTTCCTGGGTGGCGCCGATTTCAGCGACTTCAAAATCGCCCTGCCCCGGATGCCCTGGGTGGAACCTGCTTACGAAACCGTCATTGATGCCTCCGGCGCCGAAATCGTCCAGGTGGTGGAAAATTATCTCACCATTGGCAATTTCATTTCCGCCGTCATCAATTTCCTGATTCTGGCTCTGGTGGTGTTCTTCCTGGTGAAGGGACTGAACAAGCTCACAGAACTGGGCAAGAAAAAGGAAGAAGAAGTCGCAGTTGCGGAGCCTCCTGCTCCTCCCGCTCCCTCCAAGGAAGAGCTGCTTCTGGAGGAAATTCGGGATCTGCTGAAGGCCAAACAGTAAAACCAATCCACAAATTGTTTTCTCCCTGTGCATAACCGCACAGGGAGATTTTTCCCGGTAAATCTCATTTCTCCCGGGAAAATGGAAAAATAGTCCACAAATTCTCATAAGTCTGTGGATAACCACCCACAAAATTCGGGTTATCCACAGTAAAAAATCCAGTTGTGGAGGAATTCTCCTTCTTTTTCTCCACAAGCGTTTCACTTCCTGTGGAGAAATTTTTCAAAATACGGTCTTTTCCACAATTGCCAACCCACTCCCCTTCCCCACGTTATGGCGAAAAAAACTCCACAGTATACGCTCTTTCTGTGGATAAATCCATGAAAAAGTGAGGTTTTCCACATGGAAAACCAATCCTGTGGACGCGCTCCTCCCCATATCCAATCTATCCATGAGAATTTTCAGAATCTGGAAATTACAGAAAACATAACCAAAATTTATTTGATAAATTTATGCGCTTTAACAATTGATTTTGGTACTAGCTGGATGTTACACTATAGACGGAAGAGGAACCGCAACCCAGCCACCCAACAGAAAGGAGAATTCACATGACAACCTGGCAAAAAATGAAACAACAACCCACCACCTGGCTTGGACTCATCTCCATGGTACTGGGTATCGGCCTGATCCTGGTAACAGAAAACCTCCTGTTCTCCCTTCTGTTCCATCTTGGCTACGCCCTGGTGCTTTGGAACTTTCTGACCCTCCGCGCTTCCGGCTCCCAACTGGCCTCCTGGACGCAAAATCTGTCCCGGATTCTGCTGGTCATCGGATGCGTCCTGGCTCTGGCCTTTGACCTGATTTTGTTCCTGGATCGAACCAGTTCCATCCGGAGCCTGGGCTTCCTGCCCGCCGCCGCTTTCACCCTGTCCTGGCTGGTGGTGCTGTGGAACGATTCCCCCTTTGCCTCATAAGATTCCTCTTTTCCACAATAAATGGCAAGTCTGTGGATAAGTCTCACTTTTTCCCCAGTTATCAAAGTTTTCCACAGAGTTTTCCCCAGATGTGCAAAAAATCCTCCCGTTTGACACGGGAGGATTTCCTTATATTCCAGAACCTTACTTGTTCAGGATCTTCAATGCGCCGGTCGGGCAGGCCTCTGCACACTTGCGGCAGGTTGCACACTTGGCGATCTTCTCGGGATCCCGGAACTCGGGCTTGATGACGGTGCCGAAGCCACGTCCAACCAGACCCAGCAGACCCTCATGGGCCACTTCCTCACACACCCGGACGCACAGACCGCACAGGATGCACTTACCCTCATTCCGCTCGATGCAAACCAGCTTGGTTTCGGAACCGGTTTTCCGCTTGGCACCAGCGAACCGGCCGGGGTTCACTTCATACAGGTTGGTATGATGCACCAGCTTGCACTCCTCGAAGTCGTGGCAGCCACACTCCAGGCAACGCTTTGCCTCGGCCCGAGCCTGCTCATCGGTGAAACCGTTGATAACAGCATCGAAGTTGCCCTTCCGGTAGCTGGCATCCTTGCAGGACATCTCAGCCCGGGGCAGCTTCTCCCGATCGGCAAAGTCGTCGGAGGTCACATTCCGCTTAGAGTAGTAGGGCGTGGGGATGAACATCTCCTTGCCGGACAGGTAGGCATCGATGGCAGTAGCGGCATCGTTGGCTTCTCCGATGGCACGAACAGCAATGGAGGGGCCACGGTTGGTGGCATCACCAGCAGCAAACACGCCTTCAATGTTGGTGGTGCAGTTGTTCTCGCTGGCCTCAATGGTACCCTTCCGAGTCAGGGTCAGCTCCTCAAAGCCCTCCAGGGCACAACGCTGGCCAATGGCGGAAATCACGGTATCCACATCGAGGATCTCAAACTTGCCCTCCACAGGCACGGGAGAACGACGGCCGGAAGCATCGGGCTCGCCCAGCTCCATAACCTGGAGCTTGATCTGGGTGACCTTTCCATTTTCACCGATGATCTCGGCAGGGTTGGTCAGCCACTTGAAGGTCACGCCCTCTTCCAGAGCCTCTTCGATTTCCAGATCCTCAGCGGGAGCCTCCGCACGGGTACGACGGTAAATCACGTACACCCGCTCGGCACCCAGCCGAACGGCGGTACGGCAGGCATCCATAGCCACATTGCCGCCGCCCACGACGGCCACATTTTTGCCCAGGTTGGGACGGTTGCCCAGGTTGACTTCCCGGAGCAGATCAATACCACCCAAAACGCCCTGGAGCTTATCCCCTTCGCAACCCACGCCGGTGGACTTCCATGCGCCTACGGCAACCAAAACGGCGTCATACTCGTTTCTCAGGGACTGGAGTGTAACATCCACGCCAACCTCGACGTTGTTCTTCATCTCCACACCCAGCTTGGCGATGGAGGCCACTTCCGCAGCCAGCACAGCCTTGGGCAGACGGTACTCGGGAATACCATACCGGAGCATACCGCCCATCTCGGGCATCATATCAAAAATGGTAACATGGTGACCCTTCACAGCCAACTGGTAAGCTGCACTCAGACCGGCAGGACCGCCGCCTACGATAGCCACAGACTTGCCGGTGGCAGAAGCCACGCTGGGCTCATAAGGATGCTCAGAAGCCATATCTTTGTCGGCAGCAAAGGCCTTCAGGTATGCGATGGACAGAGGCTGCTCCACCAAAGCCCGGCGGCACTTCTCCTCACAAGGATGGGGGCAAACCCGGCCAATTGAAGCAGGCAGAGGGATCTTCTCTTTGATGATCCGCACTGCCTCATGGTCGTTGCCGTTGGCGATTTGCTTAACATAACCCTGGACATCGGTGTGGGCAGGGCAGTTCAGGCCGCAGGGACCCTTGCAATCGCCGTCGTGGTCACTCATCAGCAGTTCCAGAGCCACCTTCCGGGCCTGAACCGCGCGCATGGACTCCGTATCGATGTCCATGCCGTCGGCAGCCAGGGTGGAACAGGCACGCATGAGCTTGGGGCTGTTCTTGGCTTCCACCACGCAAACGCCGCAGGCGCCGTAGTGCTTCACCTCAGCCAAATGGCACAGCGTGGGGATAAACACACCGTTGGCCTCAGCCACCTCCAGGATGGTCTGGCCCTTCTGCCCCACACAAACCTTGCCATTGATGGTCAGTTTGATTTCAGACATATCTTCAACTACCTCCTTATTCCACCACGACCGCGCCCTTGCGGCAGGTGTTCTTACAGGCACCGCAGCGGATGCAGATATTGGAATCGATGGTATAGGTCTTTTTCAGCTCACCGGTGATGGCACCCACAGGGCACTTCTTGGAGCACAGGGAGCAGCCGATGCACTTGTCCGGATCGATGGAGTAAGTCAACAGTGCAGAGCAAGCCTTTGCAGGGCACTTCTTATCCCGGATGTGGGCATCGTACTCGTTGCGGAAATAACGGATGGTGGTCAAAACGGGGTTAGGAGCAGTCTGGCCCAGGCCACACAATGCACCGTCTTTGATGCTGGTGCACAGCTCTTCCAACAGTTCCACGTCCCCTTCCTTACCCTCGCCAGAGACGATCCGGTTCAGGATTTCGCTCAGACGCTTGGTGCCGATGCGGCAGTGGACGCACTTACCGCAGGATTCCTTGGTGGTAAACTCCAGGAAGAATTTGGCAATACCAACCATACATGTGGTCTCATCCATAACGACCATGCCGCCGGAGCCCATGATGGCACCGGTAGCACTCAGTGCCCGGTAGTCAATGACGGTATCCAGCAGGTGTGCAGGGATACAGCCACCGGAGGGGCCGCCCATCTGAACTGCCTTGAACTCGTGGCCATCCCGGATGCCGCCGGCGATGTCAAAGATCACATCCCGCAGGGTCTTGCCCATGGGGATCTCCACCAGGCCGGAACGCTTGACCTTACCAGTGACGGCAAAGACCTTGGTACCCTTGGAGTTCTCGGTACCCATGGCTGCAAATGCTGCGCCGCCGTTGTTGATGATCCAGGCGATATTGGCAAAGGTCTCCACGTTGTTGATGTTGGAGGGCTTGAGCCAGTAACCGGCCTGGGCGGGGAAAGGAGGCTTCAGCCGGGGCATACCACGGTTGCCTTCCAGGGATTCAATCAGAGCAGTCTCCTCACCGCAGACGAAGGCGCCTGCGCCGGCCTTGATGCGCATCTTGCAGCTAAAGCCGGTACCCAGGATGTTTTCACCCAGATAGCCCTTTTCCTCGGCCTGGGCAATGGCGTTGGTCAGACGTACAATGGCCAGGGGGTACTCTGCACGGACATACACCACGGCCTCCTTGGCACCGATGGCATATGCACCGATGAGCATACCCTCGATGAGGCTATGGGGATCGGACTCGATGACGGCACGATCCATAAAGGCACCGGGGTCGCCTTCGTCGGCGTTACAAATCAGGTACTTTTCGTCCCCTTCCGACTGGCGAGCGGCATTCCACTTGAACCAGGTGGGGAATCCTGCACCGCCTCTGCCGCCCAGACCGGAGATCTTGATCTGCTCAATGACCTCCTCGGGGGTCATTGTTTTCAGAGCCTTCTCCAAAGCCTGATAGCCGTCGTCTGCGATGTAGGCGTTGATATCTTCAGGATTGATGATGCCACAATGGCGCAGGGCAATTCGAGTCTGCTTGCTGAGGAACTGAGCATCCTCTTCGTGGATCACCAGATCCTTCAACAGATCAAAATTGCCGGTAGAGGCTGCCTCCACGATGGTCTTAGCATCCTCTGCCTTGACCTGAACACACCGGTAGAGGGTTCCATCGGGTGCATAGACGTCCACAATGGGCTCCAGGTAGCAAATACCGATACAACCGGTGATGGACAGTTCTGCGGGCATAGCAGGGGTGAGCTTTGCTTCCAGGGCGGAATACACCGCACCGGCACCGGCTGCCAGGCCGCAGGAGCCTTCGCCAACTACGATTCTCGTTTTCATGCGTTAGCCTCCTTTTCCCGGATCTCCCGGAGGATCTTCTTAACCTTATCAGGGGTCAAAGAGCCGTAAGTATCCTCGTTGATCATCATCACAGGGGCCAGGGAGCAGCAACCCAGGCAGGACACCAGGCTCAGACTAAACAGCCCGTCCTCGGTGGTCTCGTTGTCGCCAATGCCCAGCTCTTCCTTCACAGCCTCGATGATCCGCTCCGCACCGTTGACATAGCAGGCGGTACCCTTGCACAGCATGATCAGATATTTACCCACAGCCTGGAACCGGAACTGGGAATAGAAGGTTGCCACACCCAGCACCTTCGCGGGGGTGGAGCCGGTACGCTCGGCGATGTGATAAACGGCATCAATGGGAATGTAGCCATAAATTTCCTGCGTTTTCTGGAGAATGGTGATCAGGCTACCCTTCACGTCAGCATACTCTTCCAGCACACCGGCAATCAGGCTCAGATCCACACTCTTGTGATTGCAGCACATCAAGAATCACTCCTTGTCGTATGATTTCGATTTTCTTAAGTATGATTTAGCTCACGATAAGCCACTCTCCATTATAACAAAAGATACAAAAATATCAATTGGAATTTTTACAAAATTCCCCTGTTTCTCCCCCAATATTTTTTACATTTCCCACTTTTCCCCGGGGAGGTGGGACTTTTTTCGGTTCTTTCGGTACACCTTTTGCTCCTGGGCCGGAAGGCTTCCCCGGCTATAGGTGGCCAGACATATGCCCTTCTTTTCTGGCATAGATTCCATCCGGAGGGGATTTCATCTATGGAGAAATTGGATCTTGTCATTGTGATTCTGGCCATTTTGCTGTCGGTGGCCCTGTTGTGTTCCGGTTTTGGCAGCGCATTGGCCACAGGAAGTTGGGGCCTGAGCTTTCCCACCCCAGGACAAAGCCCGGCGGCACCGGCTACTCCGGAGGCTCTGGGGCAATGGGATGCGGCCTACCTTGGCTCCACCCAGGAGCAGGTGATCTATCTGACCTTTGATGCCGGATATGAAAACGGCTACACTGCTTCCATCCTCGACACCCTTAGGGCTCATCAGGTTCCGGCGACCTTTTTTCTTGTGGGCAACTACCTGGAGCAAAACCCGGATCTGGTTCGCCGGATGGTTTCGGAGGGACACACCGTGGGCAATCACACCATGCACCATCCGGATATGAGCAAAATCACCGACCGGGATACCTTTAACCGGGAATTACAGGATTTGGAAGCCCTGTACACCCAGATCACCGGTCAAACCATAGCCCGGTACTACCGGCCTCCCCAGGGAATCTATTCCCAGGATAATCTGGCCATGGCCCAGAATTTGGGGTACCACACGGTATTTTGGAGTTTGGCCTATGCCGACTGGGATAACCAAAACCAGCCCAGCCATAACACAGCCATGGAAAAGCTCACCAGCCGGATCCACAATGGAGCCGTGGTGCTACTCCACGCCACCTCCCAGACCAACGCAGAAATTCTAGACGAACTGCTCACCACCTGGGAATCCATGGGCTATCGCTTTGCCCCGATCGATGAGTTGTTTGCCGAATCAACCTAATAAAAAAAGCTGCCCCATTTTTGAGGCAGCTTTCTTGTTGATTACAGGTAGTATCCCCCGGCCAGCAGACGGGACAACGCAGTATTGGCCTCCTCATCGGAGAACAGGGCACTGAATCGCCCCTCCACCGCCAGAGCCTCCAAACTCAATTCCAAATGTCTCTTGTCTGCCAAAATCTGGAATCCATCCGATTCCCGATGGCCCTGGAGACACCGATGGGCCTGTTTCATAGCATCCGCCCGTTCCATGGGACGAAGGCGAACCCCCATCCGCTGGGCAGTTTCCCGGGCAGCAAACCAGGCGTCTACAAATGCGTTTTCCATGGATAATCCCCCTTATTTCAGCTTCTTCCATTCCCCCACCGCAAGCTCATCGCAGCGGTTGTTTTTGGGATTTGAGGCATGACCCTTGACCCAATGATAGTGCATTTCATGGGTCATGGTCAGTTTCAGCAACCGATCCCAGAGGTCTGGATTCAGGGCGGGTTTTTTATCGCTTTTCACCCAATTCCGCTTTTTCCAGCCCCAGGCCCAGCCCTTTTCCAAGGCATCAATGACATACTTGGAATCGGAATACAATTCCACCACACAGGGCTCTTTCAGCGCTTCCAACGCCCGAATCACCCCTGTCAACTCCATGCGGTTGTTGGTGGTGTTTTTCTCTCCTCCGGACAATTCCTTTTCCACCCCGTTGTATTCCAGGATGGCCCCCCAGCCTCCGGGGCCGGGGTTGCCGGAACAGGCTCCATCGGTATAGATGGTCACGGTTTTCATTCCTGGGATGCTCCTTCGTCCACCGGATCAATCCGCTCCACAGCCACCACCTGGTTGCCTTCCTCCACCCGCATGACGATCACGCCCTGGGTGTCCCGCTTATAGACGTTAATGGAGGATGCAGGGATACGGATGATGACGCCACCGTTTTCGATGAGCATCACGTCATCCTCTTCCCCTACCACACGGCAACCGGCGATCAAACCAGTTTTTTCGGTGATGTTGTAGTTTTTCAGGCCCTTGCCGCCTCGCATCTGGGGAACCTTCTGCCCATCGGGGCCAGTGCGCAGATACTCAGAAAGTTCTGTCCGTTTGCCATAACCACGCTGAGTCACAGTGAGCAGACACTTTCCTTCCTCGACCTTTTCTGCGCCAACCACATAATCCCCTTCTGCCAACTGGATGCCCCGTACACCGGTGGCATCCCGGCCCATGGGACGGGCATCGGTTTCGCTGAAGCAAATGGCCATGCCGCCGGCGGTGGCAATGAGGATATTGTCGTTGCCCTTGGTGCGGATGACGTTGATCAGGTGATCTCCTTCTTCCAGGCTCACCGCCCGAATTCCACCCTTCCGGTTGGTTTTCAGGGTCAGCAATTCCATCCGCTTGATGGTACCGTTTCGGGTGACCATCATCAAAAATTCATCGTCCTGGAACTCCCGGGTGGTGACCACAGCCGTCACCTGTTCGCCCGGTTCCAGAGGCAGGACGTTCACCACTGCCGTACCCCGGGCCGTCCGACCGGCCTCGGGAATCTGGTAGCCCTTCCGATGGTGAACCCGGCCCAAATCCGTGAAGAACAGCATATGTTCATGGGTGGAGGCCACGAAAATATCCTTGACGTAGTCCTCTTCCTTCAAATTCTGGGCATTGACACCCCGGCCGCCCCGGCTCTGGGTGCGGT
>CAZSAZ010000066.1:0-8844 GCA_964604925.1 uncultured Oscillospiraceae bacterium
ACTGGACCTCACATTTCTGTGAAGTCCAGCTTTTCTTAACTTAATGACATTGGCCTGTGACGGGGGTGTATTGCGATTTTATTACAGGAAAATGTATTTCAGCACAAACAGAACGGCCAGCACATACATCAGGGGCTTGACCTGCTTGCCCTTGCCGGCAGCCAGGTTCAGCAACACATAGCTGATGATGCCCAGGGAGATACCCTCCGAAATGGAGTAGAACAGGGGCATGGCAATGATGGCTAGATAAGCGGGGATGGCCTCGGTGAGGTTGTCCAGCTCAAAGCGGATCTCGGTGACGGTGCCCACCATCAGGAAACCAACCATAATCAGTGCAGGAGCAGTGGCAAAGCTGGGGATGGCGGTGAAAATGGGAGCCAGCAGGGTGCTTGCCAAGAACAAAATGCCAGTGACCACGGAGGTCAGGCCGGTTCTGCCACCGGCAGCCACGCCGGAAGCGGACTCCACGAAGGTGGTAATGGTGGAAGTGCCGAATACAGCACCCACAGTGGTACCGATGGCATCAGACAGCAGAGCGGGCTTGATGCCGGGGAGGTTGCCGTCGTCGTCCAGCATATTGGCCTTGGTGGCCACACCGATGAGGGTGCCCAGGGTGTCAAACAGGTCAACGAACAGGAAGCTGAACACCACCACGATGAAGTTCACGATTCCCACGTTGGAGAAGTCCACGTTGAAGCACTGACCGAAGGTTTCCCCCAGCTTGGAGAAATCCGTAATGCCAATGGTGGGGAACAGGGAGAAGTAGTTCACATTGTCGGGAACGTAGATGCCCAGAATCTGGCAGATCATGCCGATGATCCAGGTAGCCAGAATGCCGATGAGGATGGCACCCTGAACGTTTTTGATGTACAGCACAGCCATGATGAACAGACCCACCAGAGCCAGCAGGGCACAAATGCCATGGGTGTGGAATGCTTCGGTAAAGCTGGTGATGGTCACCAAGGTGGAGCTATCCACGGACAGACCGGCGTTCTGCAAACCGATGAAGGCGATAAACAGGCCGATACCAACAGAAACGCCCCGCTTCAGATTCAGGGGAATGGCGTTGAAAATGGCTTCCCGGACATTGGTCAGGGACAGGATAATGAAAATCAGACCTTCCACAAATACAGCCAGCAGAGCGACCTGCCAGCTATAACCAAAGCCCAGAACCACGGTGTAGGCCAGGTAGGCATTCAGACCCATGCCGGCAGACAGGGCAAAGGGCAAATTGGCCATCAGACCCATGCAAAGGGTTGCAATGAAGGAGCTAATGGCGGTGGCCAGCAGCACGGCGGTGGAATCCATACCGGCGGCGGACAGAATACTGGGGTTCACGGCCAGGATATATGCCATGGTCATGAAGCTGGTGATACCGGCCATGACTTCGGTTTTTACATCGGTGCCACGGGCCTTCAGTTTGAACACTTTTTCAAACATCTCTCATTTCTTCCTTTCGTGATCGAACATTGAATATTCCACTGTTGGGAAAATTGGTTTTGTGAAAAACCAATGGCCTAATAATACCAAATTTCCACCGGGGAAACAAGGTCTGTTTCTCCCTTTGGGGGAAATTTGAAGCACAAAAAAATCGGGGAAAGGGTGCTGTTTTTCGGATTTTTCCACAAAAAATGGGGGTCATTCGTCGCAACCGCTTCAGCATCCGACCGAATTAATAAAAGGCATTATATTTCCCCGGATGCCGAAGCATCCGGGGAAAAGAGCGATTTAGGGAATCATCAATAGTGCAGACCGAAGCCGGAACGGTAGTAGTTTCCGTCGGCATCGCAGTAGGCGTAGCTGCCGCCTCTGACGTTCTTCAGAATCTCGGGATCGATGTACTGATCCTTGTCGTAGCCGGGAACATCGTTGGGGGAAGCGCAGACCTCCCGGATTTCACCGTCGATTTCCTTCTCGGAAATGGCGATGACCTCGGGGCAGGAGACCATGGTCAGGCTCATCTTGCCGGTGGGATTGAACTCGCCGGACAGAACGTCCATCTGTGCACCCAGGGCGTTGCCCATGGCAACGGGGGATACGGTGTACTGGAAGGTCATGCCGTCGCAGTAGGGCTCCAGGTTCTCCAGAATCCAGGGGTTGCAGACCACGGTGGTGGCAATGACCTTGCCGCCGTGGGCATGGACGGTTTCTGCCAGGCCGGGGATCTTGTCCACGCCCCGCAGGGTGTGGATGGGAATCAGGTTGCCGGTCTTGCGCTGGGACTTGTTGACCTCACGCTCCTCGTGCATCAGGCCGTCCACCAGTTCCAGAACGGGCATGGAACGCTGGAGGAACACGATATTGTTCTGCTTGGGCCAGACATGGAGGTAGCAGTAGTCGCAATCGGCGGGATCGTCCACGATCTGATAGCCCTTCTGGGTGAACAGCTGGGAAAGCTGCTGTTTCAGTGCTTCGTTGTTGGCCTCACCGGCAATACCGGCACCCATGGACTGAGCCAGGGCAGCACCGGCATCGTCACCGGCAAAGACAGCCACATATACCTTCTTGCCCTTGACCATAGGCAGGACGTGGTCGTGGTTCTTGGCCAGGACAACTTCCTTCTGGCAGGCGGCATAAGCGGCCTTCTTTGCGCCTTCAAAGTTCTCGGCACGGACACGGTCGGCCTCATCGGGATCCAGATAGGGATTGTCCACCCGCTTCTGCTGGAACAGGCTCAACAGACGGCGGTAGTTGGCCCGATCCAGATCAGCCTTGGGCAGGCTGCCCTCTTCCACGGCCTTGACAATGTTCTCGGAGTCGGAGTTGCCACCGATGACGTCGGTGCCGGCGGAGATGGCCTTGGCATAACGCTGGGGCACCGTCAGATGCTCCACGCCATAAATCTGGACGGAAGTCACACCGGAGTCGGAGTTCACATAGCCAGTAAAGCCCATGGTATCCCGGGCCAGATCGGTGATGAGCTCCTTGGAATAGGTGGAAGGAACGCTCTCGGAGGAGGTGAGCTTGCCACGGTAGAACTGGGGCTTGGTTCTGCCATCGTTGGCAATACGGGAGTAGTCAGGCATGATGGCAGAAGCCTTCATGTCAAATGCAGCCTGGAAGGGAGGCAGATGGTACTTCTCCATGGAGCCCTCGGTGGGGTAAAGACGCCACTGACCGATGGGCAGGTGGGGCTCAAAGCCGTTTTCTGCGGGGCCGTCGCCGGGGAAGTGCTTCACCGTCAGGACGACACTGCCTTCGTTGACGCCGTTCTCACCATTCTGGTAGCCGCGAACCAGCTCCCGGGTGATACCGGCGGTGATCTCAGGACGCTCACCATAGGTGCCGGAGTTTCTGGGCCAGCGGGGGTCGGTGGAGACGTCCACCTGGGGGCCGTACATGATGTTCAGACCGCAGGCCTTCATCATCTTCCGGTCGGTTTCGGCCATGTTATATACCAGGTCAAAGTTGCCGTCACCCATGACAGCGGCGCCCATGCCCAAGAAGTCGGGATAGCCGATGTTGATGGGGTTGGTGTGCAGGGAGTAGGGGATGGCTACGCCACCCTGGCAGGCTTCGTATTCCACCATCTGGGTGCCCAGGTTGTGGTACAGGGCAGCCACACCGGCCTCGGCCCGCATTTCACCACGGTAGACACCGGCAGCCAGCTTCCGCTCCAGAACGTCGGAATCGTCCACTCGCATGGAAACGCCGGGCAGGGGAGACGGGGGCAGGGGCTCGGTGGGATCAAAGTGCTTGAAAATCTTGCTGGGAACGATATTGCCATTCTCGTCCTTGGCGCTTTCCCGGGTCATGGACAGGGGGGTGTTCCACAGGGTGTTCAGCACCAAACCGGCCTGCTGATGCAGAGGCAGATGGGCAACCATATCCTTGGCACGGGTTTCATCGTCATTGCGCCAATCTTCATAGGGGCTCAGGACACCGTCGTTGTCCATATCCTTGAAGAACAGACCATCCTGGACGATGACACCACAGGTGGTGACACCGATGGTGGGGCCGTTTTCGTTATGGAACAGTACCGGCTCCAGATAGAAATCGTTGATGTTTTCGCCTTCTTCCAGCACATATGGCGCGGGGATATAGCCATTTTTCATGTTGGGATCAAAGGAAACAGGATTTTTTTTCATATGGCACGCTCCTTCAAAGTGTTTTTCCGGGGCAAACAATTCCACACCCCGGAGAATACAGAATCATTCTACCATAGTTTTTCAGCAGATGCAACATTTTTTCCAAAATTCACGGCGGTAAAAAGAAAAATATTGTGTATTGTGTTTGTAATTTCCTTTTTTATCCAAGAGGTCTTGCGATTTTGAAAATACGTACTATAATAATATGCTAGAATTGTGTCGAAATAATGGTCGAATTATAAGAAAGAGGTGTTTTCTTTGCAAACTGACAACGAACGAATGTTACGCGGCCCGATTCTGAAGAACATCGTCGTGTATACGGTTCCCATCATTCTGACTAGCCTGCTCCAGCTATTGTTCAATGCGGCAGACCTGGTGGTGGTGGGGCGGTTCTGCGGCAGTGTTTCTGTGGCTGCAGTGGGTGCCACCGGTGCCATCACCAACCTGATTGTCAATTTGTTTATTGGCTTGAGCGTGGGAGCAGGCGTGACAGTGGCCCATGGCCTTGGCAGTCGGGAAGATGAGGTGGTTTATCGCACCGTCCATACTGCAATTCCTGCGGCAGTGGTCAGCGGAATTGTGCTGACGGTGGTGGGTGTGAGCTGCTCGGAGTTGTTCCTCACCTGGATGGATACCCCGGAGGATGTGCTGCCTTTGTCTGCGGTGTATATGAAGATCTATTTTGGCGGCATTACCTTTACCATGGTATATAACTTTAGTGCAAGTATTCTCCGGGCCGTGGGAGATACCAAGTCTCCTTTGATTTTCCTGACGGTGGCCGGTGTGGTGAACGTGGTGCTGAATGTGGTGTTTGTCACCCAGTTCAACATGAATGTGGCCGGTGTAGCCTTGGCTACCACCATTTCTCAGGGAATTTCCGCTGTGGCCATGGTGGTTGTGTTGATGAAGCGGAAGGATGCCTGTAAGTTCCGTCCGTCGAAGATGCACTTTTATGGAGAGCAACTGAAGAAGATCGTCTCCATCGGTCTGCCTGCCGGAATTCAGGGAAGCCTGTTCTCCATCTCAAATGTTCTGATCCAAAGCTCCATCAATTCCTTTGGCAGTGTGGTCATGTCCGGTAATGCGGCCTCCGGAAACATCGAGGGTTTTGTTTATGTGTGTCTGAATGCCTTCCACCAGACGGCTGTGAACTTCATTGGCCAGAATGTGGGTGCCCAGCAGTACAAGCGGGTGAAGAAAATCTTCTTTATCTGCCTGGCCTGTACCACGGTGGTGGGGCTGTCCATGGGCAGTCTGGCCTTTGCCTTTGGCCGCCAGTTGCTGAGCATTTACATCACCGACTCTGCTGAGGCCATTGAGTATGGTATGCTTCGGTTGGGATGTATCTGTCTGCCCTATTTCCTTTGCGGATTGATGGATGTGACCACTGGCGCCCTCCGGGGCATGGGAGCTTCCCTGGAGCCGATGATCATTTCTGTGCTGGGTGTGTGCGGTTTGCGCATTGGTTGGATTATGACCCTGTTCCAGATTCCCGCTTTCCACAGCCCCCAGAGTTTGTATGCCAGCTATATGGTCTCCTGGTTGGTGACCTTCCTCATTGAGCTGGTGGCTTTCTTCCGGGTCTATAACAAACAGACCAAGGGCATGGTGCTCACGCGATAATCATGGCAATCAAAAGGCTCGTACACCAAAATCGGTGTACGAGCCTTTTTGAACGAAAATCGGGTGCAACCAGGAAAGGTTGCACCCAATTGATGTAGAGAGGGAAATTAGCGGAGGTATTCAATGACCACTCGACGGTTGGGTTCGCTACCCGTGGAATGAGTGGTGATGTTCTCCATGTCCTGAAGGGCCGCATGGATCACATGACGCTCATAGGCGTTCATGGGTTCCAGGGTGGTGCGGCGACGGTTCTTCAAAACCTGCTGAGCCTTCTTCCGGGCATAACGCCGGAGGGAATCTTCCCGCTTCTGGCGATAGGCTTCGGCATCCACGTTGATGCGGATGTGGCCTTCCACATTCCGGTTCACGGCGTAGTTTGCCAGATGCTGGATGGCATCCAGGGTCTCACCCCGACGACCAATCAGGAAGCCCAGGCCTTCGCCGGTGAGTTCCACCTGGTAAACGCCATCCTCACCAATCCAGGCATGGGGAACAGCCTTGGAACCCATGTTCTCCAGCAGACCTTTGATAAAGACCTCGATCTTTTCTTCGTTGCTGCCAGGAGCGGCGGGGGTGTACTCCCGCACAACAGGCGCTGCCTTGGGCTCCCGGGATTCCCGGGGCTGGCGGGGTGCCCGTTCGGTCTTGGGGGCATGGGGCTTTTCTGCCTTCTCAGGGGCAGGGGTCGGAACATTTGTGACTTCCGCTGCGGGAGCCACAGGAGCCTTGGGGGCCGGGGGAGTCTCCGTCTTGGGAGCCACGGGCTTCTGGGTCTTAGGCTTGGAACGGCTGGCGGAGCTGAGGGCTACCTTGGGAGCGGTATTCTGGACGGGAGTCTGCTCTGGCTTCTGATCAGGGGCTTCGTAAGTCACCTGAACCTTGGCAGGCACGGCACCGATGCCGAAAAAGCCGGACTTGGCGTTCTCCAAAACGGTGACGGAAACGCTGTCCCGATCCAGACCCAACTGGCTCAGGGCGTTCTCAATGGCAATGTCAATGGTTTTGCCGGTGGTGATGATACTCTTTTCCATGATTTACTCCTCCATGTTGCCGGTATAGCGGTTGGGGTCGTAGGCACGGCCCTTGCAATAGGGACGCTCAGGGATGCCGGACAGGACGTCCTTTTCTGCTTCTTCCTCCAAGGTCAGGCCCTTTTTGGCGGCATATTCCTTGGCAGCGTTGGCCTTGGCGGCAGCTTCCCGCTCCCGCTCGGCTTTTTGTAACTTCTTCTTGCTGGTGTTCTGGGTCTGGCCATCGGGGTTGGCGGCTCGGCGCTGGGCGCGGATGCGCTCCTTTTCAGCCTCCAGGGCTTCTTCCTCCATGGCCTTTTTCAGGCGGATGGCGTCCTCTGCGTCATAGATCTTCCGATAATGCTTGGTGAGGATCACATCCTGGACGGTGCGGACGATACCGCCCACAAACCAGTAGATCGACAGGGCAGCGGAAACGGTGAAACCGATCCACAGGCTCATCAGAGGCATCATCCACTTCATCATGGCGTTGGTCTGGGCAGCCTGGGAGTTGTTGGCCACTTCGTCATCCTGAACACCCTTGTCGTTGGTGATAACAGAGTTGTTCATCTTCATCGTCAGCTGGGTCTGGAGAAAGTTAGCACCGGCAGACAGGAAGGGAATCAGGAACAGACCGATGTGGGCCCAGTCGAAGTTCCCCCAAGTCCAGAAGGCAAAGCTGGGAATGGAACCCACATTGATGCCCAGGAAGTTGAAGTTAATGCCATCCAGGGTGGCCTGGCCAATTTCAGGAATGGCGGCGCGCAGCTCGGTGGCGTACTGGCTGATTACAGAGGCGGCGGTGACCTGGTCATAGTAGCTGTTGGAGCTGAACAGGTCAGGGTTGATGCCCTTGATGATCTCCACGATCTGGGCAGCGGTCTCAGCGCTTTCGCCCAAAACGTAGGTGATGGGCTGACGGACGATGGTGTACAGGGGAATCAGAACCAGCAGAGGTACAAAGCTCCACAGACAGCCGGTGTACATGGACAGGCCTTCTTCCTGGTACAGCTTCTGCATGGCTTCGTTCTGCTTCTGGGGGTCAGAAGCGTAACGCTTCTGGATGTCCTGGATCCGGGGTTGGAGCCGGGACATTTTCATGGTGCTCTTCTTGCTTTTGGCGGTGACAGGAAGCAGGGCCATATACACAATGACCGCAAACAGCACCAGGGAAACACCGTAATTACCGGTGAGACCATAGAGCTGTCCCAGCACCCAGCCAAAGGGCACCGTGATGAGATCCGAGAGTTTGAATGTTAAGAACATGAATTTTCCTCCTAATCGTGTGGGGCATGAACCGAGGGCAATGCTCGGAATCAGGGAACGGGATCATACGGATCCCGCTTAGACCAGGGATGGCATCGGCAAATGCGCTTGCAAGCCATCCATCCTCCCTTTGCCGCGCCGTACTTTCCGATGGCCTCGTAGGCGTAGGCGGAACAGGTGGGGCGATAACGGCACATGGGGGGCGTATAAGGGGAAATGGCTTTCTGGTAAAACCGGATGAGGGCCAAAAGAATCCGCTTCATGGCTGTTCCTCCCGAAGAATTCCCAGTTTTTTTGCCAAAGCAAGGTAGGCTTTGGTCAGGTCGGAAAAGCTGGCATCGATGGCACGGCCGCGGGCCACCACAACGATGTCCCACCCGGGCAGGAAACGACTTTCGTTGAGCCGATATACCTCCCGCAGACGGCGACGCACCCGATTGCGAATCACCGCTTTTCCCAGTTTCTTGCTCACGGTCACACCAACCCGGTTGATTCCCAGTCGGTTTTTCCGGGCATAGACCACCAAAAGGGCGTTGGCCTTGCCTCCGGAGGAATAGAGCCGGCGGAAGATGTGATTGAGCTTTAGGGATTTTGAGTATTCCATTCAAATTCCCTCCTTGGGATTTGTTCCCTGTTTTTTGGAAAAGTCCCCAAATAAACAGGGAGCGGGGCGAATGATAAGCCATTCGCCCCGCTACTCGCTCCTGTTAAGCGTGTGTGCGGCATGATGGAATAGCCGACGAAACGCGCTCACGCTCTGTGAAATCAGGCGGACAGAACCTTGCGGCCCTTAGCGCGACGACGGGCCAGAACCTTGCGGCCGTTGGAAGTCGCCATTCTCTGACGGAAACCGTGAA
>CAZSAZ010000067.1:0-8681 GCA_964604925.1 uncultured Oscillospiraceae bacterium
GGCCAGCGCTGTGAACGCCAACAATGCCCTGCGGGAGCTGGAAATCAAGGAGAAGAAGGAAATTGAACGGATCTTGGCAGAAATGTCCGCAGAGGCCGCCAGCTACCGGGAGAACATTGACGCAGATTTTGAGATTCTGGTGCGTCTGGACGTAATCTTTGCCAAGGCCAAACTGGCCTATGGCATGAGAGCCTGGGCTCCTTTGATGAACGACACCGGCAAGGTGGTGCTGCGCAATGCCCGGCATCCGTTGCTGGATCCAAAAACCGCTGTGCCCATTTCCCTGCGTCTGGGAACGGATTTTGACTCCATGATCATCACCGGCCCCAATACCGGCGGCAAGACTGTGACTCTGAAAACCATCGGTCTGTTGACCCTGATGGCTGAGTGCGGCCTTCATGTGCCCAGCGGGGACGGAACAGAGCTGTCTACCTATGACCGGATTTTGGCAGACATCGGAGATGAGCAGTCCATTGCCCAAAGCCTGTCCACTTTCTCCAGTCACATGAGAACCATTGTGGACGTGGTGGAGTTATGCGATGATCGGACGCTGGTGCTGTTTGACGAGCTGGGAGCAGGAACCGATCCGGCAGAGGGTGCTGCCTTGGCCATTGCCATCATCGAGTTTTGCCGCACCATGGGTTCCCGTGTGGTGGCTACCACCCACTATGCAGAGTTAAAGCTCTACGCCATGCGAACCAAAGGCGTCATCAATGCCTCCTGCGAGTTTGACGTGGAAACCCTGCGGCCTACCTACAAACTACTCATTGGCATCCCTGGAAAATCCAACGCCTTTGCGATTTCCCGAAAGCTGGGTCTGCCGGACCATATTTTGAAGGAAGCGGATGATCTGGTTGGCCAGTCGGATAAGGATTTTGAAGATGTCCTGACCCAGTTGGAAGGTCAGCGGCAGCAGATGGAATCTGCCCGGCAGGAGGCGGAACGCCTTCGCCAGGAGACGGCCAAGATCAAGCAACAGTCGGAGCAGTACAATGCCCAGATCCAAAAGGAGCGGGAGCAGGCTCTGGCGGAAGCCCGGAAGGAAGCACAACAGATCATCGAAGATGCTCGGATTACGGCCAATCGGGTAAGCGAGGAACTGAAGGCTCTGCGCAAGCAGCTTCAGGATTCTGCCGATGCCACCGGCATCAATCAGAAGCAGTCTGAACTTCGCCGCAGTTTGAACGAGGCGGAGAGTAAGCTGCGGGTTGTCCAGCCCCAGGAAAAACGCCCAGAACCCAAACGGGAGATTATGGTGGGTGACACGGTGGAACTGTTGAAACTGGGGACAAAGGCCAGCGTCATTGCTGTGAACAAAGATGGCACCTATGAACTTCAGGCGGGCATTATGAAGCTCAAGGCCAAGAAACAGGAAATCTACCTGCTGGAGCAGGAAAATCCCTATGTCCAAAAGGGCCGTCCCAAACATTCCGGACGGGAGATGAAGATGGCCGCCATGAACCCGGAAGTGGATCTGCGGGGAATGGATGCAGTGGAGGCCATCTGTGTACTGGATCGTTATTTGGATGAGGCCATGCGCTCCAATCTCAAGCAAGTGCGGATCATCCATGGCAAGGGCACCGGCGTTCTGCGGAAGGCGGTTCACGAAAATCTGAAACGGAACAAATATGTAAAAAAATTCCGTCTGGGTGTGTACGGCGAAGGGGAAGATGGTGTCACCATTGCTGAATTTGACTGATTCGACATGAAAAGTACCACTTTCGACTACGCTGAATTGGGACATCCTTGTATAATTGTTAACAATTGCTGAAAAATGGTTGACATTTTTTACAAATTTGCTATCATATACCAAGAGGAGCCGCACACCAAAGCGTGCGGGTATGAAGGAGTTGTAAACATTATGTACAAAAAGGAAGTTCTGGTTCGCTGCGATTCTGGCTTGCACAACAGGCAGGTTACATATTTCGTCCAGAAGGCCAATGAGTTCAAAAGCAGTATCTATCTGGAATCCGAGAATCGTCGGATGAATGCAAAGAGTCTGCTGGGGATCATGTCTCTGGGTGTTGTGACCGGCGCAACGGTGACCTTGAGTGCCGAAGGCCCCGATGCAGAGGAAGCCGTCAACGCACTGGAGGTTCTGCTTCTGCGGGACGTGTACTGATCGATCTCCATTCACCGCCTCAGTGCCACTGACGCATTGAGGCGGTTTTCTTATGAACCCATCTTTCGGAAAGGAGAAATGGCTGTGACCTTTGAAGAACTGAAACAGAAGGCTCTGAGTCTGCCCTATGCCCCAGGGGTGTACATTATGCGGGATAAGACAAACCAGGTCATCTATGTGGGGAAGGCAAAGAAGCTGAAGAACCGGGTGAGTCAGTATTTCCAGGATACCGCATCCCATACCCCGAAAACCCGGATGATGGTTAGCAAAATCGACCATTTTGATGTGATCGTTGCCCGGGACGAGTTTGAGGCGCTGGTGCTGGAGTGTGCCCAGATCAAACGGTTTATGCCCAAGTACAATATCTTACTGAAAGATGACAAGGGCTATCCTTACATTCGTCTGGACCTTCGGGAGGCCTACCCAAAAATGACCCTGGAAGGGAAGTTGAAGGATGATGGTGGGGAATACTTTGGCCCCTTTGGCAGCCGAGCCGTGACCAATCAGTTGATTGTGGCCTTGCAAGAGGCGTTGAAGCTCCCGACTTGTACCCGGCAATTTCCCCGGGATGTGGGAAAGGAACGGCCCTGCCTGAACTATCACATGAACCAGTGTGAAGGTTGGTGCCTCCGGGAGAAAACCCCAGACCAGTATCGGCAGGTTATCAACCAAGCCCGGGCCTTGCTCCAGGGAAACTACAAGGCGGTCTCCGGCCAGATTCGGGAGGAAATGCTCCAATGTGCCGATCGGCTGGAATTCGAGCGGGCGGCCCGTCTGCGGGATCGTCTCAATGCCGTGGAGGCACTGGGGAAAAAGCAAATGGTCATTGCCGGTACTCAGGCGGATGCCGATGCAGTGGGCTATGCAGAGGTGGGGAAAAAAGCCTGCTTTACCGTACTCCACTTTGGAGACGGAAAGCTACTGGACAAGGAGTATGAGGTATTCCCCATTCCCGATGATAAGGCAGAAGCGGTTTCCAGCCTTTTGAAGCAGTTTTACCTCAGCCGGGGCTTGGCCCCCAAGGTGGTCTTGTTGCCCTTTCCCCTGGAAGATGGGGAGCTGTTTTCGGAAATGCTCCAGCAGGAGTTTGGGCGGAAAACCAAGCTCCACGTCCCCCAGCGTGGGGACAATGTCCGGCTGTTGGAACTGGCTATGGAAAATGCCACTCAAGAGGCAGAACGGGTCTCCACCCGGGAAGAAAAAACCTCTGGTGCCCTGGTAGCCCTGGGGAAAATGCTGGGTCTGGAGAAGCTCCAGCGGATTGAGTCTTACGACATTTCTAACATCTCCGGCACGGACATCGTGGCCAGTCAGGTGGTGTGGGTGGATGGGAGGCCCAGCAAAAAGGATTATAAAAAGTATCAGATCCGGGATATGGAAAATCAAGATGATTATGGCTCCATGCGCCGGGTACTTTATCGCCGGTTTTCCCATTATATTGCCGGAGATGAAGGCTTTGACCAAGCTCCGGATTTGCTGCTCATCGACGGCGGTATCACCCACGCCAATGTGGCAGTGGAAACCCTGGATCAAATGGGACTTCATTTTCCCACCTTCGGTATGGTCAAGGATGACCGACACCGAACCCGGGCACTGGTAACCCACCTGGGGGAGGAAATACGGATTGACCAAAACCAGGGGGTCTTTTCCCTCATTGGCCAAATCCAGGAAGAAACCCACCGGTTTGCCATCACCTACCACCGCCAAATGCGGAGCAAGCGACTCCAGTATTCCCAACTGGATGAGATTCCAGGCATTGGCCCCAAGCGGAAGCAGGAGTTGCTGAAAACATTCAAATCCCTGACGGGAATCCGGGAGGCCAGCTTGTTGGAGCTGGAACGGATTCTGCCCCGGGATGCAGCCCGGGAAGTCTATCATCATTTTCACAAGGAGGAGACGCCATGAGAGTGATCGCAGGAACGGCCAAAGGGGTCGCGTTGAAAACCCCCGACGGCATGACCACCCGTCCCACGGCAGATCGGGTGAAGGAGGCTGTGTTCAGTGCCATCCATTTTGACCTCCCCGGAGCCCGGGTGCTGGATTTGTTCGGCGGAACCGGTCAGCTTGGGATTGAAGCCCTGAGTCGTGGAGCAAAGAGCGTGGTATTTGTGGATCAGGGGAGCAGTGCCTGTGACCTGATTCGGGAGAATTTGCGGCGGTGCAAAATGAGCGAGCAGGGCAAGGTGATTCGCTCGGATTATCTTGACTACCTGCGGCGCACCAAGGAAACCTTTGATATCATTCTGTTAGACCCACCATATGCAGAAGTTTTCCTGGAAAATGCACTAAATTGTATCGCAGAAATTGACATTCTGCGTTCTGGTGGTATAATAGTGACGGAACGCCCGTTGGGAAAGGAGCTGGATTTTTCTGCTCCCGGCCTTACTCGTTCCAAGGATTATAAATACGGAAAGACCCTGGTCGCCCTTTATCGGAAGGACGATCAGATGGGGGATGATTAAATGAAAATTGCCATTTATCCCGGTAGTTTTGACCCCATCACCACGGGCCACCTGAACATCATTCAGCGGGCGGCCAAGATCTTTGACAAGCTCATCGTCTGTGTGATGGTCAATGCCGGAAAGCGCAGTCCCATGTTCTCCCAGGAGGAGCGGGTGGAGTTGATCCGCCGAGTGACCCGGGATATTCCCAACGTGGAAGTGGACTGCTCTTCGGAGCTACTGGCAGACTACGCCCGGAAAAAGGGCGACTGTGTCATTGTCAAGGGCCTGCGGGCAGGCTCGGATTTTGAAAATGAATTCCAGATGGCGTTGATCAATCACAAGATCAATCCCAATTTGGACACCATGTTTCTCACCGCAGAACATCAGTTTACATACCTTAGCTCCAGCATGGTCAAAGAGCTGGGAAGCTATGATGTGGATTTGACAGACTTTTTGCCGGTGGAGATCATTCCGGATTTCCAAAAACGAATTAAAACCATTCATGAAGGAGGATAAACAAGACTATGAACAGCAATATGGAAGAACTGATCACAGCCCTGTATGATTTGATCCAGGATGCCAAGACGATGCCCCTGGGTGCGGATAAGTGCATTGTGGAGCGGGACCGGGTACTGGATATGCTGGATGAAATCAGCGCCCAGATGCCTGGCGAAATCAAGCAAGCTCGTACCATCGTCCTATCCCGGGAGGAGCTGGTGAGCCAGGCTCGTCGGGAAGCGGAGAGCATCCTGCGCAGTGCCCGGGCTCAGGCTGACGCTTTGGTGGAGCAGGAACACATTTACCAGGAGGCCAAGCGCCGCTGTGAGGAAATGGTTGCCCAGACTCAGGCCAAGATGGATGAGATCAAGCGGGTTAGTGCCGCCTATGTGGACACTTCCCTGCGGGAGACTGAGGACATCATCAACAAGGCCCTGGGAGAGGTTCGCCAGACTCGGAGCCGCTTTAGTGCTCTGACCAACAAGGACGCAGCCCCTGCGCCCAAGGCTGGCAACAGTGCCTTTGACCAGGAACTGGATTAACATCCATTCTCGCTTAGAACATAACGTCAACGCCCTTCTCCGGCATCGCCTGGAGGAGGGCGTTGTTCTATTCCCGGGAGGGTTTCATAGGTTGTAGGGAAAGGAGCGGTGGACGATGGCACAACAAGTTCCGCGGTGGAGAAGATTGAACGAAAGAAGAATTTTTTTCGGAGTGGGGATTAGTCTGGGATTGAGCTTCGCGTTAACCGCGGTGGGGGCCTGGGCCCTGGCTGGGGAGGTTCTTTCCCAAGAATGGGAGAATTACCTGGGCGTGGGAATTTTGATGGTGTCGGCCTATGTAGGAAGCGTGGCGGCCAGGGCAGGGGAGGGGATGGTATGGAATGTGGTCATGGTTGGTCTGGGATACGGGGCAGGATTGGCGATGATTCACCTCATGATTTTGGAAGGGCCTATGTCTGGGGTGCTTCCGACGGCCGCGGCAATCCTGGGAGGCTGCGGCTGTGGCGTCCTGTTGCCAGGAAGAGGGAAGGGGCGCAACCGCTCCCGACGTACCCGACGAAAATACCGCCGTCGTGAAACTGTACAAAAAACCGGTAGGTAAATAATATTTACCCATTGCAGACTAAAATGAAACAAAACTTGCAAAATCAAGATATGGTTCTGAAACGGTGGCATTGTCCACAATATCTAGGAAAATCATTCAAAATGATAAAGGAAAGACGCGGCGCCACCTATCTTGTTGACATAATGCTGTTGACATAAAATATTGGCATAATTTACAAAAATCACGAGATGGTCTTGAATTTTAATCGAATTTGGAGTATAGTATGGATGCGTCTGGATGCAGATGGATTTCTGCATTCTTTTTCATTCCATCCGTATGTTTGCTCCCAATTCAGGAACCAATCTGACAGGGAGGAAGGAATGGAATGGACATTCGGAGCCGTATGAAGAAAAACACGATCCGTTCTGTGGGGCTGCTGGCCCTGTGGATCGGCGGATTGTCCCTGGGTCTTTTGGCCGCACGATTCTATGGGGATGCTTGGACGTCGTTTTTGCGACCCCTCACCGGCATGGTGCCGGAGGTGGGAGGGGTGTTCGCCACGGCTGTATTTCCTTTGCTTTTGTCCGCCTGGGCGGTGATTACCATGGGAGAGGTGGGATGCTTCCTGGTGATTGCCTGCCGTGGGTGTTTTCTGGGATTTTTCTTGGGGATATTGGCCCTGGCCTACGGGGCGATGGGATGGGGGCTGGCTCTTGGGCTGGGCTTTTCCCGTATTGCTTCCGGTGCCGTAACCCTCTTTTACGGACTCCGGTATCTCAGCCGAGAACCTGGTGTCTTGGGTTCTTCCACTTTGGCCTGCGTGGTGTGTTGCATGGCCATCGGGTGGCTGGATCGGGTGGCCGTTGCACCCTATTTGGCGGAACATTGGATTCTATAGAAAGGCAAAGGAACATATTCGGAATGTTGGACTTGATCTGCGCCTATGAAAATTACCTCACCAAGGTAAAACAGGCCTCGAACAATACCATATCCTCCTATCTCCGGGACATCCGCCAGTTTTCTGGCTGGCTCCAGGAGGAAGATGCGTTGGATGTGGTGGATGCTGACCAACAGAATATTCAGGATTTTTTGGATCACCTTCATGATGAAGGCCGTTCCAGTGCCACCGTGTCCCGAGCCCTGGCCAGTCTGAGAAACTTTTATGCCTATGTGGTTTCCTCCGGCTTCCTCAATGAAAGTCCGGTGGGAGAGGTGAAAGTGGAACGCAAGGAAAAGCAACTGCCCCAGATTTTAACCAACCGGGAGATCGAGTTGCTCCTGGCTCAGCCCTCCACGGTGGAACCCAAGGGAATCCGGGATCGAGCCATGCTTCAGGTGATGTACGCCACAGGAATCCGGGTCAGTGAGCTGATTAACCTGGACATCGGCCATGTGAATCTGGAACGCCGGGAGATTTACTGTGTGGGTGGACGCAAAAATCGGCTGATTCCCCTGTACGAAGAAGCCACCGAAGCCCTCCGCAGATATATCCAGGAGGTGCGCGGAGACATGATTGCCTCTCCGGAAGAACCGGCGTTGTTTGTCAATGTGGGCGGCGTCCGCATGACACGCCAGGGATTTTGGAAGATCCTGAAAAAATATCAACACAGTGCCCAGATCGACAAAGAGATCACCCCCCACACATTGCGCCATAGTTTTGCGGTGCATCTGCTGGAAAACGGTGCCGACTTGGGATCGGTGCAGGAAATGATGGGTCATAGTGACATTTCTTCCACCCAGATTTATACCCAGATGGTGGATCAGAAACTGAAGCAGGTCTATGAACGCTGCCATCCAAAAGCATAAATAAGCCCCCTTCTCGAAGCAATTCGCTCCATGCGTCTTGCGGGAAGGGGGGTATTTGCGTTTTGAAAAGAATCGTCATTCCCGGCCTGACAGCTGTGGGGGAGGACGATCATAAATGGCAACAATGAAAAATCCCCCATCAGTCGATGGGGGATTGCTTCCTTAAATACCGGTCATAGCGGCCAGAACATCCACTTCCATTTGCTGGATGCTCTTTTTCATAGCCAGGCCTTCGTCAATATCCACGTCCACATAACCACCGTCGTGGGTGCAGACAATGCGGTTGTTCTTCCCAGCCAAAAGGAGCTCCACCGCCAGATAACCCATTTTGGTGGCGTTGACCCGATCCCGTCCGGAGGGAACGCCACCCCGCTGGATGTGCCCCAGAACGGTCACACGGGGATCCAAATCGATGGCGTCCTTGATTCGGGCGGCGATTTCCGCAGCGGAACCGGCTCCCTCTGCCACCACAATCATATAATGGGTGAAGCCGTTGAATCGGGCCTGACGGATTTTTTCGATGACATCTCGCTCAAAATCAATGGGCTCTTCCGGAACAAGCACCGCCGTGGCGCCCACGGCCAGGCCCACATACATGGCAAGATAGCCTGCGTTGCGGCCCATGACCTCCACCACGGAGCAGCGCTCATGGGACTGCATGGTGTCCCGGAGCTTATCGATGCATTCAATGGCGGTGTTGGCGGCGGTGTCGAAGCCGATGCAGTAGTTGGTGCAGCCGATGTCATTATCAATGGTGGCAGGGA
>CAZSAZ010000068.1:0-8643 GCA_964604925.1 uncultured Oscillospiraceae bacterium
CCATGATGAAGCAGGAGGACACCAGGTGTGCGCCCTTCTTGGTCTTGACCAGCTGGAGCGCAGGACGGACGGTGTCGGCGGTGGAGTAGGTAGCGCCGCCCAGCAGAGCATCGGCGTAGCCCATCTTCACCAGCATGGTGCCAAAGTAGTTGCCCTTAGACAGAGCCTTACGGCACTCTTCGGGGGTCATCTTGCCCTTGCGCAGCTCCACCATCTTCTCGACCATGGCATCCATGCCCTCGTAGGTGTTGGGATCCAGGATTTCCACGCCTTCAATATTGAAGCCACCCTTGGCAGCGTTGGCCTTGACCTCGTCCACGTTGCCCACCAAGATGGGCTTCAGGAAGCCGCCTTCCACCAGACGGGCGGTGGCTTCCAGGATACGGGCATCGTGGCCCTCGGTGAACACGATGCTCCGGGGATTAGCCTTCAGGGTCTCAATCATTGCATTGAACATGATTTTCTTACCTCCAAATGTAAATAGTTAAACATGATGCGGGTTTATGACCCACAAATCAACAATCCCATTATACACCAGGTTTTTCCATGGTGCAACCTTTTTCGTGAAATAATTCCGCCAAGCTCAGGGAATGATCTTTTTTGCCTTCAAATACCGCTCCTCTTCGGAAAAAACACAGCCACAGTATTTTTGAATGTACATTCCCAGTTCCCGGGCCCGTTCCTGTCCGGCCCGGAAGTAGGGACGAAAGTCCCGGTATTCAAACTTTACGCCGTACTCCATGGCGGCTCGCTCGGCTACCTCCCGCATGAGATCATGCTTCTGATAGGGGGAAATGAATAAAGAGGAGGTGAAACTGTCAAAGCCACCTTCGGCGGCGGCCCGGGCAACATCGTAAAGGCGGATTTCATAACATTTGACGCATCGTCCGGCGATGTCCGGTGCCACCTCCCGAACAAAGGGTCTTAAACCGTAGTCATTCCGCTCCAGCAGGGGAACATCAATGGATGCGACGTATTCCCGCAGGCAGTTTCGCCGGGCACGGAATTCGGTAAAGGGATGAATATTGGGGTTATACCAGTAGGCAGTGACTTCCAGACCGTCACCTTTCAGAACATCAATACATTGATTGGCACAGGGGGCACAGCAGGTATGCAGCAGGGTTTTCATGGGAATTCCTCCATTGTCTTTGTGGGATCTATCATATCACAAAGCTGGGATTTGTGCAATATGCGGGTTGGACAGAAGGGGGGAGAAATGGTACAATGGTAAAAATTTTAACAAAGAAAGGAAAGGTCGCATTATGGCATACACGGAAAGCTGGTCTGGGAAGATCAACCGGAAATTGGAAAAGAAACAGCGGATCATTGCTGCCGCCTCTGGACGGGAAAAGGCGGATCTGGTGCTGAAAAACGCCACTTATGTGGATGTGTTTTCCGGCTGCCTGGTCACGGAGGATATCGCCGTGGCAGAAGGGCTGATTGTGGGACAGGGCAATTATCAGGGAATTCAGGAAGTGGACATGATAGGAAAAATCGTTTGTCCCGGATTCCTGGATGCCCACATTCACCTGGAATCCAGTCTGGTTAGTCCGGTGGAATTTGCCCGGGCGGTGTTGCCCCACGGAACTACTACGGTGATTACCGACCCCCATGAGATCACCAATGTCATGGGTCTGGACGGAATCGAATACATGATGGCCGCAACGGAAGGTCTGCCCCTGGATGTGCGCTTTATGATCCCAAGCTGTGTGCCGGCCTCTCCTGTGGACGAAAGCGGTGCAGAGCTGGATGACCGGGACATTGACCGGTATTTCGACCATCCCCGGGTTCTGGGTTTGGCAGAGATGATGGATTACCCTGGTGTCATCGCAGGACAGCCTGGCCCGGTAGCCAAAATCGTTTCCTCCCAGTCCCACCACAAGAAAATCGACGGCCACGCCCCGGGGTTGACGGGAAATGACCTCAATGCGTACATTGCCGCCGGAGTTTACTCCGACCATGAGTGTGCCGATTTGGACGATGCCCGGGGGAAGATTCGCCGGGGCCAGCACATCATGATCCGGGAGGGGACCGCTGCCCGGAACCTGGAAGCGCTGCTGCCGCTGCTGAAGGAGGATGGATTTGTCCGGTGTATGTTCTGCACCGATGACAAGCATCCTTTGGATTTGCTCAACGAGGGACATATGGATGCCATTTGCCGGAAGGCAGTGGCCTTGGGGGCAGACCCTATCCGGGTGGTTCAGGTGGCGTGTCATCATGCAGCCCGGTATTTCCTGCTGAACAACCGGGGAGCCATTGCGCCGGGATATCTGGCAGATTTTGCCGTAGTGAAGGATCTGCGGGACTTTGAAGTTGTGGAGGTCTACCAGAGAGGCCGTCAGGTTTACGGGCCTGATGGACTGATTTCTCTGTGTGAGCCGGAAATCCCCCAGCGGCTGAAGCGTCGGGCAGAGGATACCTTCCATTTGCCTCCCCTTCATCGGGAGGACTTTGAGACGAAGGCGCGTTTGGGCGTGCTGGGCATGGTTCCCGGACAGATCGTCACAGAACACCTTGGCTATGCTTCGGCCATCGACCTGGATATCGACATCCTGAAAATGGCAGTGGTGGAGCGGCATCACCATACGGGCCACATTGGCATGGGATTTTTGCGGGGCTATGGTCTGAAACGGGGTGCTGTTGCGACTTCTGTTGCCCATGACAGCCACAACATCATTGTGGTTGGACAAAATGAGGCAGATATGGCCTTCGCCGCCAACCGGATCCGGGAAAACCACGGGGGAATCGTGGTAGTGCAAGACGGAAAGGTTCTGTCAGAGCTGTCCCTGGAAATCGCCGGTCTGATGAGCCATAAACCTTTGGAGGAAGTGAACCAACTCCTGGAGCAGGCCAAGGCAACGGCCCACAGTCTGGGGGTAGGGGAGGGCATCGATCCTTTTATGACATTGAGCTTTATGAGCCTTCCTGTGATTCCCACCTTGCGGCTAACCACTCGAGGAGTCATTGATGTGGTGACGCAAACTTATATTTGACCCAATTTGTGGAAAACAAAGGGTATTTTCCGGCCCCGCCTGGATTTCAGGCGGGGATTTGTTTCAAATTTCCGAAAGATGTTTTTTGACAGTTCGCTATTGCGGAATATTTGTTCTCTAAATTTCATAATTTCCACTTGAATTTTGCAGTCTGCTGTATCATAATAGATAAGGAACAAGGAATATTGGAGGGAACGTTATGCCCACACAGGGAAGAAGTGTACATTCAGTGGAGAAGGCCATTCGGCTACTGGATTGTTTTTGGGAAGCCAGAGGGAGCCTGTCTCTGTCCGAACTGGTGCAGCGCACCGGTTGGGCGAAAAGCACCGTCCATGGATTGCTGTCATCCATGACCGAATCGGCGGTGGTGGAGCAGGACAAGACCGATGGACGGTACCGTTTGGGATATCATCTGTTTGAGTTGGGAAGTGCTGTGTCTGCATCCTGGGATGTGGTGGGGGTGGTACGTCCCCGGCTGGAGCAAATTGCAGAGACGGTGGGAGAAACTGCCTACCTGGCTCGGCTTAGTGGTGATGAACTCATTCTGGTGGAGTGTGTGGAGCCACACAATGGCTTCCGGGTCTCCTCAGAACCGGGAACTCGAATCCCCCTGCACTGCTCCAGTGAGGGAAAGTGTATCCTCTCGTCCATGCCCAGCGAACAGGCCAAAAACCTGCTCCAGCGCAAGGGAATGGCTCAGTTTACGCCCAATACCATCACCAGTTGGGAAGGCATTTCCTCCCAGTTGGCATTGACCCGTGAATTGGGATACTCCGTGGAACGGGGGGAATTCCGGGCTGGTTTGCAAAGCGTGGGTGCGCCGGTGTTCACCAGCAACGGCCGGTGTATCTATGCTATTTCCGTGGTGGGGATCCAGAATCCCGGCCAGGTGGGTACCAACCGTCGAGCCATTGAGGCGGTGAAGCAGGCTGCCCAGGTGGCGTCTTACGATCTGGGCTGGCGGCCGGACGGAAAAAACCGGGGCTGAGGAACAGGAGGAAGATAAATGGCAAAGCTGTATTTTAAGTACGGAGCCATGGGCTCCAGCAAAACAGCCCAGGCTTTGATTACCAAATATAATTATGAGGAAAATGATCTCAACGTTTGGCTCATTAAGCCCAGTGCCGATGTTCGGGACGGAGCGGAAATCCTCCGCAGCCGCATCGGCCTCCAGGCCAAGGTGGAAATCATCACTCCAAGCATGGATGTATTCAGCCGGTTTACCCAGGGGATGTGGGGGAAGTGTGACGTGATCATTGTGGACGAGTGTCAGTTTTTGGCACCTGCCCAGATTGATCAGCTCCGCTCCATTGTGGATGAGTACAATATCCCGGTGATGTGCTTTGGATTGCGAACAGACTTCCAGTGCAAGCTCTTTCCGGGAAGCCAGCGGCTGATGGAGGTGGCGGACACCATTCAGGAGATCAAGACCATCTGCGATTGCGGAGCCAAGGCCACGGTCAATGCTCGAATCGACGAGAACCACTACATCGTCACGGAAGGAGCCCAGTTGCTATTGGGAGGAAATGATTCCTACATTGCCATGTGCCATAAATGCTGGATCCGCGGAATCCGGGAACACCGGAAAATCCGTCTCCACGGGCAAAATGAAGGTATTTGAAACAAATAAACCATTTTGAAATGATAAGAGGAGTGTACTACAATGGATATTCAGGAAATTTTGGGAAAATGCGACCACACTTTACTGAGTCAGGCGGCTACCTGGGCAGATATTCAGGGTATCTGCGATGATGGCATGACCTACCACACGGCTTCCGTGTGCATCCCTGCCAGCTTCGTCAAGCAGGCCAAGGACTATGTGGGAGACAAGCTCCCCATTTGCACCGTCATCGGTTTCCCCAATGGCTACTCCACCACCGCCAGCAAGTGCTTTGAGGCATCGGATGCCGTGGACAACGGAGCCGACGAGGTGGATATGGTCATCAACATCGGCTGGGCCAAGGAAGGAAAGTGGCAGCAGATCACCCAGGAAATTGCCGCCGTCAAAGCCGCTTGCAAGGGGAAGCTGCTGAAGGTTATCATTGAGACCTGCCTGCTGACCGATGAGGAGAAAATCGCCCTGTGCAAGTGCGTGTCCGATTCCGGCGCAGACTATATCAAGACTTCCACCGGATTTTCCACCGCCGGTGCCACTTTCCACGACGTGGAGCTGTTCGCTGCCCATGTGGCACCCCATGTGAAAATTAAGGCCGCAGGTGGCATTTCTTCTTTGGATGATGCAGAGAAATTTATCCAGCTGGGTGCCTCCCGCCTGGGCACCTCCCGGGTGGTGAAGATCGTCAAATCTGGCGAAAACCCCCAGGATCACACCTATTGATTCTCATCTCGTGCCCGTTGCGGCACCATTTTGAAAGGAGCGAATACCATGTCTCACTATCCCACTACCCCCCATATCAACCTTCAGAACGAGATCGGCTTTGGCAAAACGGTGTTGATGCCCGGCGATCCTCTCCGCGCCAAGTTCATTGCGGAGAATTTCCTGGAAAATCCCGTGCTGGTGAACAATGTCCGTGGTGTCAACGGCTACACCGGCTACTACAAGGGCGTGAAGGTCTCGGTTATGGCATCTGGCATGGGTATGCCGGCCATTGGCATTTATTCCCATGAGCTGTTTAATTTCTTCGACGTGGAGAACATCATCCGGGTTGGCTCTGCCGGCGCCATCCAGGAAAACATCCACTTGTACGACCTGGTTCTGGCTCAGGGTGCCTGCACCGACTCCAACTACCAGAAGCAGTTCCATCTGCCGGGTAATTTTGCACCCATCGCCAGCTATGAGCTGCTGAGCGAGGCGGTGAAGGCGGCCGAGGCCCACGGGGCGGTGTATCATGTGGGCAATGTGAATTCTTCCGACGTATTCTACGGCGACCATGTGGGTGTGCCCGAGGGGTTGGATAACGTCTACGGTTTGAAGAAAATGGGCGTCATGGCATTGGAAATGGAGGCAGCAGCCTTGTACATGAACGCTGCCCGGTATGGCAAGCGTGGCCTGTGCATTTGCACCATTTCTGACCATGTGCTCACCGGTGTGGAGACCTCCGCAGAAGAACGCCAGAATTCCTTCCACACCATGATGAAGGTGGCACTGGATGTGGCGGTTGCCATGGACAATCGCTAAAAGCTGCGCTTTCCAATGGATTTTGAGGTGACAATCATGAAACGGGTATTTTTGATCGTGTTGGACTCCTGTGGGGCAGGAGCCATGCCGGATAGCCAGGCATTTGGGGATGTGGGTGTCCATACCCTGAAAAGTTGCGCAAGTTCGGACTATCTTTCCATCCCTAACTTGGTGAAGCTGGGCATTGGCAACATTGATGGCCAATCCTTCCTGGGGCAGGTGGAAAAGCCCCAGGGGGCTGTTTGCCGTCTGGCAGAACGTTCCATGGGCAAGGACACCACCATTGGCCACTGGGAGATCGCAGGATTGATCTCTCCCGAGCCTTTGCCCACCTATCCTGATGGGTTCCCCCAGGAGGTTTTGGATGCCTTTACCCAGGCTACAGGCCGGGGTTGTCTGTGCAATAAGCCCTACTCCGGAACCGATGTGATTCGTGACTATGGCCAGGAACAACTGGATACGGGAAAGTGGATTATTTACACTTCTGCCGACTCGGTGTTCCAAGTAGCGGCCCATGAGGAGCTGATCCCTCTGGAGGAGCTGTATGATGCCTGTCACAAGGCTCGGGAGATTCTCCGGGGCAAGCATGGCGTGGGTCGTGTGATTGCCCGTCCCTTTGTGGGAAATGCCACAGACGGATTTCGGCGTACCAGCAACCGTCATGACTATTCCCTGGAGCCGCCGGCTAAGACTTTGCTGGATGCGGTGAAGGAGCAGGGAAAGGCGTCCATCGCAGTGGGTAAGATTTTTGACATTTTTGCCGGTCAGGGCACCACCGAGCACGTGTTCAACCGGTCCAACGCCGACGGCATGGCCCATACGGATCACTATGCGGTCCAGGATTTTGAGGGGCTGTGCTTCGTAAATCTGGTGGATTTCGACATGGTCTATGGTCATCGCCGGGATGTGGACGGCTATGCAAAGGCCTTGACGGAGTTTGACACCTGGCTTGGTCAGTTCCTGCCCAAACTGCGGGAAGATGACATTGTAGTGATCACGGCTGACCATGGATGCGATCCTGCCTATACTGCAACGACCGATCATACCAGGGAGTATGTGCCCCTGGTCATCGCCGGCCCCAAGGTTCGCCCTGTGAATCTGGGCACCCGACATAGCTTTGCGGACATCGCCGCTACGGTGGCAGAGTTGCTGGACGTGACCTACGAAACCGAGGGCGTCAGCTTCGCCGGAGACATTCTGTAACAAAAGATCTGTTGTGGGGCGGCGGAGGATTCTTCGCTGCCCCTTTGATCCAATTCAAAAGGAGGAACCATTGTGAGTGCAGAACAATTGCTGTCCATGGCACAGGAAGCCATGACCCACGCCTATGCGCCCTATTCCGGATATAAAGTGGGGGCGGCTCTGCTTTGTGGGGACGGAACGGTATATGGGGGATGCAACATTGAAAATGCGTCCTATTCGCCCACCAACTGCGCCGAACGCACTGCCTTTTTTCAGGCAATCTACGATGGACACCGGGACTTCGTGGCCATTGCTGTGGTGGGAGGAAAAGATGGGGTCATCACGGGAGCCTTTCCGCCCTGTGGGGTGTGCCGCCAGGTCATGCGGGAATTTTGCGGGGATGAGTTTGTGGTCTATATTGGCGGCAAGAATGGTGCATATGAGACCTTGACCTTGGCACAGTTGCTGCCCCACAGCTTTTCTGCCCAGGAGCACATGACCGATTCCTGGGAAAATGGCTAAGAAAACCGGAATGGGTTTGTGAATTTTGACAAATCCATAAATTATGGGTTGATTTTTTGTGGAACCTGTGAGACAATGTCAGACGGTAGAAACTACCACAAAAAACACTTTGGAGGTTTGCAAAATGAAAAAGATTCTGGCACTTGTGCTGGCTCTGGTCATGGTGATGGGTCTGGTTGCCTGCGGCAACAACGACACTCCCTCTACCTCTGCGCCTGCTGCCAACAATGACACTCCTGTGGATACCACCCCCGTGGATACTCAGCCCCAGGAGTCCACCCCCGTTGTCTCCAATACGGAGTACAAGGTGGCCGTGATCACCGACTATGGTGATATCACCGACCAGTCCTTCAACCAGACCACTTATGAGGCTGGCAAGGAGTGGTGTGATGCCAACGGTGTTACCTTCAACTACTACAAGCCCGGTAGTGATGCTGATGCTGACCGCATTGCAATGATCGAGGCTGCCATCATGGACGGCTACAATATCATTGTTCTGCCTGGTTTTGCCCATGCCAACGCCATCAAGGATACTGCTGAGCTGTATCCCGATGTGAAGTTCTTTGCTCTGGACGTGTCCGAGGGCGACTTTGGCAATTGGACCATTCCCACCAACGTCTACTCCGCTGTTTATCAGGAAGAGCTGTCCGGCTACATGGTTGGCTACGCTGCTGTGAAGCTGGGTTACAAGCACCTGGGCTTCCTGGGCGGCATGGCAGTTCCTGCTGTTGTTCGCTTCGGCTATGGCTTCCTGCAGGGCGTGGATGCTGCCGCTGTGGAGATGAACCTGGCCGATCAGGTCACCGT
>CAZSAZ010000069.1:0-8631 GCA_964604925.1 uncultured Oscillospiraceae bacterium
CGTCGACCTCCAGCGTGACAGGCTGGCGTGCTAACCGACTGCACCACAGGGCCATGTTGTTTGTCGCTGTATCTCAGCAACGTTGATAATTATACAGGATCCAACCGGATTTGTCAAGCATGAATTTCAAAAAATTTGAATTTTTTTGGAGGGAGGCCATTGGCCTCCCTCCGGAACGACGAATCAAAAGATCCCCATGGCATCCAGGGCGATGCAAACTACCAAAATTCCAATGGCCACATAGCAACACCAGACAATCACATCCAACTGCTTCAATGTGAGCGGTACCTTGTCGTACCAATATTCCTTCACCAGTTGCAGCTGACTTTTTGGTTTTTCCTTCTTGGGGGTCTTGCCCTTAGGCTGCTTGTCCATCACTTCTTTGCCACATACTTCCGGATGTCCAGTGCAACAGCTGTGATGACCACCAGGCCCTGGGCAATGTAGTTGAAGTTGGGATCCACACCCAGGAAACTCAGAATGATCTTCAGCAGTTCAAACACCAACACGCCGATGAGAATACCGCCCACTGTACCGATACCGCCAGTGGTGGAAACACCACCGATGGTACAACCGGCAATGGCCTCCAGCTCATAGCTCACGCCCATGGAGGCAGAGGAGCCACCGGACTTGCCGCACATCAGCCAACCGGCAATGGCATACATCACACCAGCGGTGGTGTAGATGGCCGTGAGCCGGGCTCGGACGTTCACGCCGGAGACTTCAGCTGCATTTTCATTGCCGCCGATAGCGTACATATACTTGCCGTGGGTGGTCTTGTTGTAAAGGAACCAGAAAAACAAACCCGCCAGGACAGCAAAGATAATATAGAAGGAGAATCCGTTGAAGTCCTGGAACCATTTGCCGCCAATCTTGAACCGGAAGAAAGTCTTGAACTGATCGCTGAAGCTACCGATAGGCTGAGCCCCAGTGTAGATCAGGTTGATACCATAGACGATGGTCTGAACACCCAGGGTGGCAATGAAGGGAGGAACCTTCAGGTAGGCAATAATCAAGCCATTGACCAGACCGATGATGGCACCGATGGCCACAACAATCAACAGCACCAGCCAAATGTCCAGCGTAGGCATCCACTTAAACAGTTTACCGGAATAGTCAGAAGCCTGCACCATCACACCGGTGAGGGTAGCTGCCAAGGCAGCCTGACGACCGGCAGACAGATCGGTACCCTTGGTGATCAAACAGCCGGACACACCCAGGGCAATCAGGAATCGAATGGTCACGTTGGTGGCCAAGTCGTTCATATTGGAAAGAGAGAAGAAGTTCTTGGTGTTGGCACCCACCACCACGCTGGCAATGACCAGCATCACAACGATGGGATTATCCTTCACATAGGTCCAAATCCGGGACCAAATGGATTGCTTAGTTTTCATAGTATCTGTTTCCTCCTTACACAAACTGGGTGGCCAGTTCCATGATGTTTTCCTGGGTGGCATCCTTGCCGTCCACGAATCCAGTCACTCTGCCGTCGCACATGACCATGATTCGGTCGGACATACCAATCAACTCTGCCATTTCCGAGCTAATCATAATGATGCTCTTGCCTTCCCGGGCCAGTTCTTCAATGATGCAGTAGATCTCATACTTCGCACCCACGTCGATGCCTCGGGTCGGCTCGTCCAGAATCAACACGTCCGGGTTGTTGGCCAGCCATCGACCAATGAGCACCTTCTGCTGGTTACCGCCGGATAGACTCTTAATTTGGGTCTTGCTGGAGGGGGTTTTAATGTTCATTTTATGAACATTGTCCTGAACCAGCTTTTCCACCTTACCGTTGTTGATGGCAACACGGAAATCCAAATACTGTTTCAGGGATGCCACGGAGATATTATCTGCCACGCTGAGTACACCCAGAATTCCCGTTGCCCGGCGATCTTCGGTGAGCATGGCAATTCCGTGGTCAATGGCATCCTTGGGGCGCTTGATTTCCAACTCCTTGCCAAGGTACCGGACAGAACCGGTGGTATGGCTGCGGATTCCGAACAAGCCTTCCATCAGCTCCGTACGCTGGGCACCCACCAGGCCGCCCACGCCCAGAATCTCGCCCTTGCGCAACTGGAAAGACACATTCCGGAAGCTCTTAGGGTTGATGGATGTGAAGTTTTCCACCTCAAAGACCACCTCGCCGGGGACATTGTGCCGCTCGGGGTAGAGGTTGGTCAGATCCCGTCCCACCATCTGGGAGATGATAAAGCCCGTGCTCAACTGAGAAGCATCCCAGGTACCGATGTACTGGCCGTCCCGCATAACGGTGACTTCATCAGAGATTCGCAGAATCTCATCCATTTTATGGGAAATATAGACGATGGAAACCCCTTCTTCCTTCAGATCTTCAATGATCCGGAACAGTGCTTCCACTTCGTTGGCCGTCAGAGAGGATGTGGGCTCATCCAAAATCAGAACTTTGCAATTGGCAGAGACTGCCTTGGCGATTTCCACAGACTGCATCTGGGAAACGCTCAGTTCTCCCAGCTTCTGCCGGGGATCAAAGTCCATTCGCACCTTTTTCAGGAGTTTTTCCGTATCGGCATACATTTTGTCATGATCCACCACAGGGATAAAGCCCAGTAACTTCTTCATGGGATACCGTCCCAGGAAAATATTCTCTCCAATGGTTCTTGCCGGAATCGGCTGGAGCTCCTGGTGAACCATGGCAATGCCCATTTTCAGAGCCTCCATGGGATCCTTAATGGAAACTGGTTCTCCTTCGTATAGAATCTGTCCTTCATCCATGGTGTAGATGCCGAACATACACTTCATCAGTGTGGACTTACCGGCGCCGTTCTCGCCCATCAGCGCATGAACTTTGCCAGGCCGGAGACAAAGCTGTGCATGATCCAGAGCCTTTACACCAGGGAAGGATTTGCACACCCCCCGCATCTCCAAGCGGTACTCACTCATAAAGCAGACCTCCTTCTTTTCGTTCTTCAGACCGTTGCCCAGTCTCAGCGGAACCCAGAACCCTCTGGACTCCGCTCAAACCCCCGTGTCTCGGGAAAGAGGGGTGGGCCGCAAGCAGCCCACCCACCGTTTGTTTCAGGAAATATTAGCCCTGAGCCTCAACATAGGCCTTGTCAACCTTGACGTAGTCGACCCAGTAGTAGTTTTCGATGGTCTCACCCTTCAGCAGGGACAGAACCACGTCAACAGCCTTGTGGGACTGGCCAATGTGGTCGTTCAGAACGGTGCCGGTCATGGTGCCGTTGCCAACTCTCTCAACAGCCTCGTCCAGAGCGTCAACGCCCAGCAGCAGGATGTCCTCGCCCACAACGCGGCCGGCCTGCTCAATGGCGGTAGCAGCGCCCAGAGCCATAGCGTCGTTGTTGCAGAACACCAGATCCAGATCGTTACCGAACTGGGTCAGAGCGGAAGCAGTGTACTCCTGGCCCTTGGTCTGGTCCCAGTTGCCCACATAGCTCATCAGGCACTCGTTGGCGATACCGGCATCGTCCAGAGCCTTAACGGAGAATTCGGTACGGTACTGTGCATCAATGTTCTCGGGGTCACCCTGGATCATGATGTACTTCACAACGCCGTCACCATTCATGTCGCCCTTGTTGTCCAGATTGGCAACAATTTCGCCCTGGTAGGTACCGGACTGACGAGCATCAGCACCGACGTAGCAAACCTTTGCATTGTTCAGGATGCCCTCATAGGCCTCATCCAGAGTGTTGCCATCTTCGTCATAAGCCAGAGGCTCACGGTTGATGAGCACCAGGGGGATGTCAGCTTCCACGATGCGGTCGATCAGCTGATCGGCAGAGGAAGTCTGAACCAGGTTCAGGATGATGGCATCCATTTTCTGGGTGATGAAGTTGTCGATCTGGCTGGACTGGGTGTTCATGTCGTTGTTGCCGTCCACCATGGTGACTTCGAACTTCATCGTGTCGGTCTCCAGGCTCTTGAGGTAAGCCTCGATCTCCTGACGGTACAGGGTCATGAAGTTATCGTTGTAGGCATAGATGGCCACACCGATCTTGTAGGTGGTGACGTCGCTACCGGAATCGCCGCAAGCGACCAGGCCGAGAACCATCACCATTGCCAGAAGCAGAGCAATGAGCTTTTTCATTTGTGTTTTCCTCCTTAATTTTCGGACGGAATCCGTCCAATCTGCATTTAAGTATAGCACCACTTTTCTGGTTTGTAAAGACGAATTTTCTCACTTCTCACAACCAGTTATATTTGGCAGCCGAAATAATTGTGTATTTTCACCATCCATAATCGGTGGGTTTTTTTAGATAATCTGGGATCTCTTCAGGCTAGTTTCCTTTTCTTCCGGCAACAATATCCAAAATCAACTTTTTCCGGCTCATTTTCTTTTCTCACTCTTTGGTACAAAACGGCATACTGCACAAACAAGCCGCACCCCTCCGTTCCTTCCGAAGGGATGCGGCTTTTCCGTCAGGACGCATCATCCAGTTTTCGTTTGGTCAGCACCGTTCCAGTATAGTAGTGGGACAAAATCCCGGCATAATCTGCCCCTTCCAGAGCCATGGCCTGGGCTCCATACTGGCTCATGCCCACCCGATGGCCGAAGCCCTTTGTTTCGACAACAATCATCCCATCGGAAACCCGGATTTGGAACATGGTGGAGCGCAGCCCCAACATTCCCCGAAGCTCCGTGCCGGAGTAGGTTTGACCGCAGATTTCCATGGTGTCCACGCCTCCGCCATTGGTATAGCGTACGCCGCCAAACCAGCTTCCCACATCCCCTGTCCCCGTCACGCCGGTGAGGAGACGAAAGTTTTCCGGGATATAGCGCAGGGTTTCCATGTATCGGGGCGCATCTTCCTCCCCGGGGCTGTCCACCGCCTGCAAGTATGGCACATCCTGCCCCCACACTGCCACTGCATCCTCCGTGCTTCCTCCGGAGCAGGAAAAGTAGGTGGCATCGATCAGTTCTCCCCCATAGACGAGCACTTCCCCATCGGTCTGTTCCACCGCCCTGCGAACCTTTTCCACCTTCTGACGCTGCTGCTCCGTGTCGCCATAGTCCTCCGGGTCCCGGTATCCCTGGCAGCAGGAACTGTCGGTACACACGGCGGCAGCATCATGCTTGCTGTGTTCCCGGCGTTTGCAGGTATAGGTTCGAGCCACCACCGCCTGGGCTTTCAAGGCTTCTTCTTCAAAGTTCACCGGCATTTCCGCCAGCACCACCCCCACGAGATACTCTCCCATCCCCATTTGGCGAATGTTCCCGGAATCAGCAAGTACCATAATATGCTGGGTTCCATCCCATCCGGAGGATTCCACCGAGGTCAAGCCATCGCTTTCCGCTTCATTGATCTCCCCGGTTCCCCGGGGCAGAAACATGAAACCCATCAATGCCACCGGCACCAATATCCCAGACAAAAACGTCACCAGGATCTGCTTTTTCACACACCATCACCTCTCCCCTATTTTACTTGCCTTTCCATTGGAAAAAAGACGAAGGCTGTTGGATCAGACTGGGGTTTTCACCGCAGTTCTTGACATCATTCCCGGAATTAGGTATACTGTAGACATCCTATACCCTGAAAGGGGAGCATATTCCCATGAAAAAAATCGTAAAATGGATCCTGCCGCTGGTACTGGTTGTGGCTCTGATCGCCAGTGCAGTCTGGTATATGTTTGTGTATGACCGGGATACTGTTCGGGATGCCTTGGTGTCCATGGCCCGTTCTTGTGCAGAAAATGGCAACTTTGCCGGTGCCACCTGGTTCTACGACCGGAGCTATGCTTTAAGCGAACAGGATCAGAACGTAGCCATTGAGCTGTCCCACATCTACCGGGATGCCGGAAACTACACCAAGGCAGAATACACCCTGGCCAACGCCATTGCCGACGGCGGCTCGGTGGAGCTTTATACCGCCCTTTGCAATCTTTTTGTGGAGCAGGACAAGCTGCTGGATGCAGTCAACCTGCTGGACAACATTGCAGATTCCACTTTGAAAGCTCAGGTAGATGCCCTGCGTCCCGCTGCCCCCCAGTCGGATGCCGCCCCCGGATTTTATAATCAGTATATCACCCTGAACTACGCCTATGAGGGCACCCTCTATGTCACCACCGATGGACAGTATCCCTCCTTGGAATCCGACGTTCCCTGCGAGGGCTCCGTCACCCTGGCCCAGGGTGAGACCAAGGTCTATGCACTGTCCATTGGCAACGATGGTCTGGTCAGCCCCCTGTCTGTGTGCAACTACACCGTTGGCGGTGTCATCGAACCTGTCACTCTGACCGACGCTGCCATTGAAGCCATGGTTCGGGAGAAGTTGATGTTTGGTACCGACACGGTGATCTACACCAGTGACCTGTGGACTTTGGAGGAATTCACTGTTCCCGGCGAGGCCGTCGATTTAAGCGATTTGGGGCTGATGACCCATTTGAAATCCCTGACCATCTCCGACCGGGAGATCCCTTCTCTGAGTTTCCTGTCCGGCATGACCATGCTGGAGACCCTGACGATTTCCGATTGCCGCATGGACGAAGGCATGAGCGTCATCGCCACGCTGCCTGCCCTAAAGTCCCTGACCCTATCGGGATGCAGCCTGTCCACCATTGCAGATTTGGCCAACGCCCAGACGCTGAATCATCTGGATCTAAGCCACAACGCCATCGGCGATATCTCTCATCTGTCTGCCATGACCGGCCTTCGGGAATTGAATCTGTCAGAAAACGCCGTCACGGATCTGTCCGTGCTGGCAGGTCTGCCCCAGCTGGAAACCCTGGACGTCAGTCACAACGCCTTAAGCAGCATCGTGCCTTTGACCTCCTGCGCCGGTATGAAGGAGCTGGACGTTTCCTACAATTCCCTGTCGGATCTGTCCGCCATCAAGAACATGACAGATCTTCGCACTCTGGCCGCCGGCCACAACAACCTGACCAATGTGGACGTACTCCAGAACTGCTCCCAGCTTGAAGCATTGGATGTGTCCAACAACGCTTTGACGGATCTGAGCTGTCTGGCCGGTCTGACCAGTTTGATGGATCTGAACTTCTCTTACAACAGCGTAGCTGCCATGCCCAATCTTCCCCAGTCCTGTGCCCTGGTTTCCGTCAACGGTGAGCACAACGTTCTGACCGATGTTTCCTCCTTGGGCGGTATGGAAAATCTGAATCTGGTGTACCTGGATTACAACGCCGACCTGGCTGACATCCGCTTCCTGGCCAACTGTCCTCAGCTGGTACAAGTAAACGTCTACGGCACTGCCGTGGCTACCGATTCGGTCAATCCCCTCCTGGATCGGAGCATCATCGTCAACTTCGACCCGACCTAAGGGTTTCGTTGCCCCATTTCCCCGCATATCCCATTTATTATAAAACAGACCGCCCGGTCCCTTCCCCCTTTGGAAAGAACCGGGCGGTTTTTTGCTCTTCTATTTTTTGTTACAGCCGAACCCACATCGCAGGCCGGACGCCAATTTCGTCCCAATCCGCTCCGCAGAGCTGGAACTTCCCATCGCTGCCTACGCATACCATGGTGCCCCACTCCTCGCCCGGTGTTCTGGTCCACCAGGTGGCAGGCTCTGCGCTCCATTCGATGGGCTTATTCTGTTTCCCCCCATCCCCCGGGTCAAAGGTCAGGGGCAAAAGTGCTCCGGCAGAACCGTCCTCCGGAAAGAACCGCTTTACCTCCCCATAGGAAAGCAATCCCAGGCGATCCGAAGTCTGCGTACAGAAGGGAAGGATCCGCTCCCGTTCCTCCGGCGTAAACCAGTCCGGAAGGAGATCTTCGTTAAGTCGCTTCCGAAGGTAAGAGATTTCCCAGGCTTGATCGCCCCTCTGAGTCAAATGCCCCCATTCTCCAAACAACTCCCAATCCAGAATGTACTTGCTCAACAGCAAGGCGCGCCCCTCCTGGGGACGGGTCTGCAAGACCAACCACTCAATGGGGCACCGGAGACAAAAAGCAACAGGCTTGCACCCATCTGAAACAACGAACGAGCCAAAAAACACCGTAGGATATTTTTGGGGTGGAATAAACTCCAAAACGTTCATATGGATTCCTCCTGTTTTCCAAATACGCCGATCAGCCCCCAGATTGTTCCAGCACCAAGTTCAGTGCCGCCTGGATGGTCTGCTCCCGAACAGCCTCCCGTTCTCCGGTAAAATGGTATTCCCGGGCCAAGACGGTGGTTTCGTCGGCATATCCCACGAAAACCGTCCCAACGGGATGGCCGAATTCATCTCCGTCCGGGCCAGCCAGGCCTGTCACTGCCACAGCCACATCTGCCCCCAGGGCCGATCTTGCCCCCTGAGCCATGGCCCTGGCCACCGGCGCAGACACAGCTCCCTGGGTCTGAAGCAGATCCCAGGACACACCCAAAAGCCCATGCTTTACTTCATTGGTATAGCTGACAATACCACCTGCATAGACTCGGCTGGCTCCACTGACTGCCGTCAAAGCCTGGCCAATGCCACCGCCGGTGAGGCTTTCCGCCGTGGCCAGGCGTTTTCCTGCCAGAGCGGAGAGCACCTTAGCAGAAAGGTTCTGTTTCTCCATACTTAATCGCCACCCGTTCCACCGTATCTACCGCCCGCTGGATCAGCTCCTCCCGATTCAGCTTCCGCTCAGCATGGAGCAGCTGACCCAGGGTAGGCTTGGTCTTGGGATGCTTGGGGGTAAAGACG
>CAZSAZ010000070.1:0-8514 GCA_964604925.1 uncultured Oscillospiraceae bacterium
CCCGGGTGTTGATACCTGCCCCAACGAGATAACGCTTCTCGTTGTCTAGCAGCTCCAGGGGATTTTCCTTGTGGGAGGCGTAGTCCTTGCGGAATACGAAGTACATCAGGTGGTCATGTTCGTCCACGATGGGCAGACTGTTGAGCTTGTGGGACCAGATGATGTCGTTGGCCTCTTTCAGGGTGGTATTCTTGGGGCCGGTAACCAGCTTGGCCCGGGGGGTCATAAAGGAGGAGACTTTGTCCTGAGGGTTCATCCGGGACACTCGGTAGTCACGGCTGGTGACAATACCCAGGAGCTTGCCGGTGGCGGTGCCATCGTCCGTGATGGCCACGGTGGAGAAACCATTGGCCTCCTTCAGGGCCAGCACATCGGACAGGGTGTGATCGGGGGTCAAATTGGAAGCGGAGACCACAAATCCAGCCTTGTGGTTCTTGACCTTGGCGACCATGGCGGCTTCGGATTCGATGCTCTGGGAGCCGAAGATGAAGCTCAAACCACCCTCCTTGGCCAGGGCAATGGCCAGAGAGTCGTTGGACACGGACTGCATGATGGCGGAGACCAAAGGAATATTCAGGCTGATGGCAGGCTCTTCCATGCCCTTGCGGTACTTGGTCAGGGGAGTGCGCAGACTCACGTTGTTGGGGATGCAATCCTCGGATGTGTACCCGGGGATCAGCAGGTACTCGCTGAAGGTATGGCTGGGCTCGTTGTAAAAGTACGCCATGGGATGATTTCCTCCTTATAATGTCGAGATATGGTAAAAATATAAAAATATATTTTTACGATTATACCGCAGAAGTGTCACCGGTGTCAAGTAGATTGTTGCTTTCTGTGCCATCGGGGTTGAGATGTTTGAAATTGCCCATGACTTCGCTGACCTGGCTCATGACAGCAAAGGTGTTGGGAAATTCCCGGACGATGGAACAAAGAACGGCGACCTGGGCTTTGTTGATGATGCAAATGAGCATACTGGTTTCCTTGCCGGAGTACATTCCTTTGGCAGGAACCAAAGTAACGCTGTGGTGGAGCCGGGCAATGATCTCGTCGGACAGCTCCTTGGGCTTGTCCGTGACGATCTCATAGCGGATGGCCTGGCGGCCGGACTTGACCACTTTGTCAGATACGGTGCTGGACATGAAGCTGTAGAGGATGCACAGAATGACCGGCTCGATCTGAAAGTCGTAGACAAAGTAGCTGATGAAGGCCACTACCGCGTTCAATCCGAAAATCACCCGGAAGAAGTTCAGGCCGGGGTGATTCTTCCGAATCAGGCAGGCGACGAAGTCGGTGCCTCCGGTATAGGTGCCAGCCTGGGCCAGTTGAGAATAGACACTGCCGTTGACAATGCCGGCCACCAGGGGCCCAAGGATGGTACTGGTGCCTGTTTCTGTGGCGTAGGCAAAGGCCGATAGATCCAAATACCCCAGCAGGGTCAGCCACAGGGAAAAACTCAGCACATACACCATGGAACGCAATGCAATGGAAGGACTGACCTTCCGGAACACCAGATAGGCCAGAGGCAGGTTAATCAGCAGGTTAAGAGAACTGACGCTGATGCCGAATACATATTGAATCATGGTACACAGGCCATTGAGCCCGGAAGGGGCAAACCGATTGGGGAAAATAAAAAGCTGGTAGTTGACGGCACTGACCAGAGCCAGACCGACGATGACGCTGTAGGTCAGAACCTTCTTTGCCCGCAGGACGGTTTCTTGTTTCATACAGAACACTCCCAAAAAGATAGCCCCGAAGTCCGGGGAAAATAGGTAACAAAATCATAGCACAAGGGTAGTTTTTGTCAAGTCCTGAAAGTTCCCGAAAATCGGAAACAAATGTTTGCTTTTTTGGGGAAGTTGTGGTATACTTCTGGAAAACAACCCTGCGGTGGGGAAACCTGCCGGGAAAAACGGAGGGAGATCCCATGCCACGGACATCGGATAAATCGGAGCTGATTTTGGAATTTGTCAGCCGCTTCATACAGGAAAATGGATATGCGCCTTCGGTGCGAGAAATCGGCGCTGGGGTGGGACTGCGCTCCACTGCCTCTGTGAGCTATCATCTGCGGTTGCTCCAGGAAAAGGGGCTGCTCCAGGGAGGAGACACCAAGGGTCGGAAACGGGCCATTGCCACCTCCGCCCGAGCCGGGCAGATCCCGGTGATCGGTGTGGTGACAGCGGGACTGCCCATTTTGGCGGTGGAGAACCAGGAAGGCACCATGCCCTGGGATGGGGAAGCGGGATGCTTCGCCCTCCGGGTTCGGGGAGACAGTATGATCGGTGCCGGGATTTTGTCAGGGGACAAGGTGGTGGTTCGGCCCCAGCCCACCGCCGATGACGGTCAGATCGTGGTGGCCCGACTGGGGGACGAGGCTACCGTCAAACGCCTTCGCCGCCGAAATGGAGAAATTTGGCTCATGCCGGAAAATGATGCCTATGAGCCCATTGACGGCTCGGAGGCGGAGATCATCGGCCTGGTGAAGGCCGTGGTACGGGATTACGAATAATACCCCATGGAAAAACCAGGCATAGCGTGCCCGTTTTTTCCGGTTTCTTCTCTAAAATTAAACTTTTTGTAAAGTGCTTTACTTTGTCCTGAAATCAAATTATAATGGTCTTAAGATTTCTTAAGAATTTCGCCGGAAGATTAAAACAATCCGTAAACAATCCTGGTTTCCGGTTGAAATACGGGAAAAACGCCCTATAATAGGCGTAACGATTTCAATGCGATAAGGTGATCCTATGAAAAACATTTCCACTTGGTTCCGTCAGGCCGGCGCGCGGATGTCGGTCGGACTCCATCATTTTTTCTATGGCCGGTATGGTCATGATAAGCTGAACCGGGCCATTTTGGTGGCGGGACTGGTGATGTCTCTGCTGACGCTGATTAACCCCATCTGGTGGTTGGATCTGGTTTTGACCCTGGGTGCATACGGAATGCTGTTCTGGTCACTGTTCCGGTGCCTTTCCCGGAACAACTACAAGCGGTACCAGGAAAACCGGAAGTATCTGGTGATGCTGGACCGGATCAAGGACAGACAGAATCGCTACTTCATCTGCCCAAAATGTCACCAGACCGTTCGAGTTCCCCGTGGGAAGGGAAAAATTGCCATTACCTGCCCCAAGTGCAGAGAACGATTCATCAAAAAAACATGAGAAAAAGGTCGTGTATCCAGCAAATGGTACACGACCTTTTTTGTTGCATCAAAAAGGCAGATCACGGAAATGAGATGAGTCGGTCTGCCTGGTAAGTCAAAATCCCTTCTTCTCCGGGATGATACCCGTCAAAGGAAAATTTGGAAACCCGGAAGGCCTTTTTCTTTCCTTCCACCAGAAACACGACCTGGTAGGTAGGGCGGCTTCCGGTGCCGGAATATTTGGAAAAAGCATGGATGATTTGCTTTTCCACCACCTTTGCCGGAAGGGATTGGATGGGGGAAACACGATTTCGAATCCAGCGAAACAAAATGCGAACCAGGGCCAGAAGAAATACGCCAAAACATACCGCCGGGATGAGGGTATTGGGTGACAGAACAGGCATAGGCAATCCTCCTTGTGGGGTGGATGAACGGGAGCAATGGGAAACGCTGGGCGGAATTCGTTAGGAGGAGTGGGAGTCTTGTTTTGCAGGCTTTTCAGACTGCTTTTTGCAGTTCCGGCCGTTTCGATGGGAACGGTGGGGCGATTCCTCCACCTGCTCATCCATCTCCTTGTAAAGCTCGGCGCGGGGGATGAGGAATCGCTTGGCGGCGAACAATGCCACGATGCAAAGAATACTCAGCAGATTTTCCAGAGCATCGCCGTGGCTGACGATGATGCCCCGGGAGATGGCCATAATCAGAACCTCCAAAATGTTGGCAGGGGTCAAATGCATCAGCAACTTCACAAATTCCAATCCCACCACAATGGTGAGCATCTCATGGAGATAGGCGGTGACGGTGTCCTCACCGGCGATGAAGGCGGTAGGGTCGGTGCAGATGTGGGCAATCTCCACCAGCAGCAGACCCACCAGAACCACCACGGTGAACAGGGCAATGATGGTTTCCAGAAACAGCAAGACTTGCTCCAAAACATGATCGATGTGTTGTTTTACGTTGTGCATTTGGGCACCTCTTTTTCTTTGAATTTCCGGTTTTCCCGGTATTCCAGTTCGGAAAGGAACTGGCGCATTTGGATTTGGGCGCGGTCGATTTCCTCCCACAGTTCCCGGGCGGACATTCGCAGTAGACCGGAACGGAAGGCAGAGAGCTGAACCAGGGCATCGGAGGTTACAATGCGCACGGAATGGTTCCCACCAATTTTGGCGGCGAGAGCTTCCAGGTAGGCGTCAGCAGTTTGCCCTTCCCGGGTATAGACAATTTGCAGGGCCTCCCAGCGGTTTTTTTCTCCGGGATTTCCCTTGGCTTTGTATCCGTCAAAGATGAGATAGACTTCCAGGGAGCGGTAAGCGGCGTAGCTTCCCAGTGTCTCAATCAGCCGTTGGCGGGCAAGTCCCAGGTCGACGGCGGCCAGTTCCTCCAACTCCGAAGAAGCAAACAGCAGGTTATACCCATCCACCAGGAGAAGCTGTTTCTTCGGTGGGGCAATGGGGAGGGGATCGGTGGCGGGACGGTTGGCTGGGGCGGTATATTGCCGCCGTTTCACCGGGCCGAATTCACGTTCCATGATGGCCTCCAGTTCCCGGTCATCCATGCGAAGATTCCGAAGGAGGATTTGGGGTTGGGCAGGTTTTTCCAACACACTGGACAGGTGCATATACGTCGGAACCTGATTCCATTTGACGTTGAATCCGGCACCGTGGGCGCAGAAAACGGAATCGGGGGTGTTTTCCAGATCTCCCTCCGGGTCGTATTGGAATGTCGCTACTACAGCCTCCGGATTGTGACAAGGCAGATACCCTGCCATCCGGGTCTGAAAGATTCCCAGCCCTTTGGTGTAGGAGGCCACCTCCTGGGGGTAATCCCCCACCTGCGCCACCGGTACTTTTCCCCGGAGGATGGCGTTGCTGCCAGAGGATTCCGGGGTGTCAAAAATGCCACCCATGGCCCGGATATCTGTGATGCCCCGGCCAATCTGGGAGGCAGGGACGGTGAGAGTGAAGTCATACCAGGGTTCTAGCAGGCGGCTTTTTGCCTGCATCAAACCCTGACGAATGGCACGGTAGGTTGCCTGGCGGAAATCGCCTCCCTCGGTGTGCTTCAGGTGGGCACGTCCGGATTTTAAGGTAATGTGGATATCCGTAATGGGGGAGCCGGTGAGAACGCCCAAATGCTGTTTTTCTCCAATGTGGGTCAGAATCAGCTTTTGATAGGGAAGATCCAGCACATCGGTGGGGCAATCTGTGTCGAAGGTGACACCGCTGCCCGGTTCGCCCGGCTGAAGGAGCAGATGAACCTCGGCGTAATGCCGCAGTGGTTCAAAATGCCCCACACCCTCCACGGTGTTTTCAATGGTCTCCCGATAGGAGATCTGTCCCTGGTCAAAGGTCACATCCAGGGAAAAGCGTTCCCGGAGTAGCCCCTGGAGAATTTCCAATTGAACCGAGCCCATGACAAACAGCCGCAGTTGCCCCAAACCTTCGTCCCACTGAACCCGGAGCTGGGGTTCTTCCTCTTCCAGTTGCCGGAGTAGGGGCAGAACAGTGAGGGGGTCTTTGCCTTTGGGCAAAACCAGGCGGTAGCTCATCACCGGTTCGATGGAGGAGATGAATTCATTCTCCTGACCCAGAGCCTGGCCGGCGTAGGTTCCCGTCAGGCCGGTGACAGCGACAATGGTACCGGCATGGCACAGGTCTGTCTGGGTAAATTGGTTTCCGGAATACAGGCGAAGCTGGACACATTTTTCGGTTCGTTCCTTGCCCTGTCTGTCCAGGTAGGATAGGGGCGTCCGAACGGCCAAGCTGCCGCCGGTGAGTTTCATCCAGGTTAGCCGGTTCCCTTGGGGATCCCGGGAGATTTTATAGACCCGTGCGGCAAAGTCGGCAGAATATTGGGGTTCCGGGGCAAACCGCCGGAGCAGATCCAGAAATTCTGCCACACCCTGGGATTTCAAGGCGGAGCCGAAATAAGCAGGGAAGATTCGCCGGGAGGCGATGAGACCCTGGAGGTTTCCATCGGTGACGACACCGGATCGGAGATATTGTTCCAACAGTGCCTCGTCGCACAGGGCACTTTCTTCGAAGATTTGTTCCGGTGGCGCCGAAAAGTCTAAAATACCTGGGGAAAGCGTTTGCTTTAATTCCTGGAGCAGTGCTTCCTTCCCCTTCCCGGGAAGATCCATTTTATTCAAAAAGAGAAAGGTGGGAATCTGGTGCCGTTGCAGAAGTTCCCAAAGGGTTATGGTGTGAGCCTGGATGCCGTCGGTGCTGTTGATGACCAGAATAGCGCAGTCCAGCACCGGCATAACCCGTTCTGCCTCCGGGGCGAAGTCCACATGACCCGGGGTATCCACCAGGGTTACATCCAGGCCATCCAGGGAAAGGCGAGCCAGCTTGGAGAAAATGGTGATGCCCCGTTCTCGTTCCAGATTGTGGGTGTCCAGAAAGGCATCCCGGTGATCCACCCGACCCATGCTCCGCCGTTCACCGGACTCAAACAGCATGGCTTCCGAGAGTGTGGTCTTTCCTGCATCCACATGGGCCAGCAGACCAATACAACATGGTATCTTCTTCGATTGTTCAGACATGGCGCAAGCCCCCTCACATCGATGATTTCGATTATTATACCATGACAGATGGCTTTCGTCGATAGAAAAACGGATGTTTTTCTAAAAAGTGTGGTATTGCCTGCCTCCGTAAATGTGGTACCGCCAGCGAATGGAGGATATTTTAATTGGGTAGGCTGGGGATCTGTTTATAAATATTTATCTGAATAACCACTACATCATCACTATGGTGGGCGAGAAGGCTGCCTCCACCGACACCACCCTGACTTGCTTCCGGTGCTATGCCGACTGCGTGGAGGGGCTGAGGAAAAGGGAACCCTTATCTTGCAATCGTTCCCTTCCTGGTGTATACTGAAAAGAAACGAAAGAAGGTGGTCACCATGCAAGATATGACCATTGGTTCGCCAAAGGTACATCTTATTCGCTATGCTTTGCCTCTACTCCTGGGAAATTGGATGCAACTGAGCTATAATGCGGTTGACTCTATCATTGCCGGGCGTTTCCTTGGTCAATCCGCGCTGGCGGCCGAAGGAATTGCCGGACCGGTGATGAATTTTGTGATTCTTGCCATTACTGGCGTATGCATTGGTTCAGGCGTTTTGATGAGTGAAGCCTTTGGTGCCCGAAACGATGACAAGCTCCGCAGCACGCTGGCAAATACGGTTATGCTGGGCGGACTACTGTGCATTGCCGTGGCGATATTGGGAATATGGTTCACCCCGCAGATTCTGCGTGTGCTGGCAGTTCCACGGGAAATCGAAGCGATTACCTGCACCTATCTTCGAGTTACCTTCCTTGGTGCGCCCTTTACATTTTGCTATAACGCCCTCGCTACCGGATTAAAAAGTGTGGGGGATGCCAAGACACCTCTAAAGTTTCTGGCTTTTTCCGCTATTTTAAACGCTCTGTTGGATGTCATCTTTTTGGGTGTCTGGGGCTTTGGCATTGTTTGCAGTGCTGTAACCACCGTCATTGCAGAGGCGTTGTCCGCTGTTCTGGCGTTTGGATATATGCTCCGAACCAATCGGGAGCTGTTGCCACGGCAATGGAAATGGGAATCGACAGTTTTAAAACAGATTATACTCTATGGCGGTCCCAGTGCCATCCAGCAGGCCATTCAGCCTATTTGCAAAATTCTGATTCAGGGCCAAGTCAATGCGTTGGGAGTCAGCAGCATTGCTGCGTTTAATGCAGTTACCAGAGTCGATGATTTTGCTTGTATTCCAGAGCAGGCTATTTCCTCCGCCATTTCTACCTATATCGCCCAAAATCGCGGCGCAAAAAAGCCTGAACGCATCTTCCGCGGCTTTGGAATCGGAATTGGGATGGAGTTCTGCTACTGGCTCTGCATCGGGCTGGTTACATTAACACTTCGCACACCCATCGTCAGTCTGTTTGTGACAGGTGATGGTGCCGATACGGTCATTTACCTTGGAAGTCAGTATCTTTTCCGTATGGCATTTTTCTATATACTGCCCGCTATGACCAACGGCTTTCAGGGATTTTTCCGTGGCATGGGAAGGCTGTATACCACCCTGCTGGGTACTTTCCTGCAGGCATCCTTGCGGACGGTATTTGTTTATATTCTGGCTCCAGATTTGGGCATTCGTGGTATTGCCTATGCCTGTGCCATTGGCTGGTGCGCTATGCTATTGTTTGAAGTTCCATATTTTTTTGTCATTTGGCATAAAAGAAAAAATGTGGAATCGGTTCAAAACCATTGAGAAATCTCTTGACAAAATCAAAATCGGGGCGTATACTAAGCCCCGTTTGATTGGGAAGGTTGTCCCAGTCTACTATATTGTGGTCATCGGAGAACGCCCGGTCGTAACCGGGTGGTTGAGAAGATGCC
>CAZSAZ010000071.1:0-8407 GCA_964604925.1 uncultured Oscillospiraceae bacterium
TCACATCGCCGGTGATGACGATCTTGGAACCGAAGCCAAGGCGGGTCAAAAACATCTTCATTTGTTCTTTGGTGGTATTCTGGGCTTCGTCCAGGATGATAAAGCTGTCGTCCAGGGTCCGGCCACGCATATAGGCCAGAGGGGCCACCTCAATGGATCCCCGCTCCTGATACTTCTGGAATGTCTCCGGGCCCAGCATATCGAACAGCGCGTCATACAGCGGCCGGAGATATGGATCCACCTTGTTCTGTAAATCTCCCGGCAGGAAGCCAAGGCGTTCCCCCGCCTCCACCGCCGGACGGGTGAGGATGATCCGATTAACTTGCCGCTCCCGAAATGCGGCCACAGCAGCAGCCACCGCCAGGTAAGTTTTACCGGTACCAGCCGGGCCCACGCCGATGGTGATGGTATTGCTTTGAATGGCCTTCATGTAGTTCTGCTGCCCCACGGTTTTGGCCTTGATGGGTTTTCCCTTGGCGGTGATGCAAACCACGTCCTTGGCGATTTTCTGCACCTGATCGTCGTTGCCTTCCTTCACCAGGGTGATGAGGTACCGCACCCGCTGTTCATCGATGGTCTCCCCCTTGGCCGCCAATGTCAGCAACCCTTCCAAGGTTCGAGCTGCCTTGTCCACGGACTCTTCGTCACCTGTAATTTTCAACTCGTTTCCCCGGTTGACAATCCCAACCCCAAAGGCTTCCTCAATTCGCTTGATATTCTCGTCGAAGGATCCGAATACCGTTACCAGATCCTCCACCCGTTCCACGTTCATCATTCGTTCTGTCATCGTTCCCGATCACCTTCCGTCCGTATTCCGCTGCTCCATCGGCCAATCATTTCCAAACACCGGTAGGTTCCTTCCAGGCAGTAGCCATGTTTCCTGCGTTCCAGGCGCAACGAAGAAAGTTGGATTTGTCCTGCAATCATCTGACCTTGGATTTGCCACCGGCTGACCGTTTCCAGCATCCGTTGTGCCGTTTCTTCCTGTCGAGGAAGGGATTGCAGGTCACACACCTGATAACACTCCACCACAAGGGCCACCGGCAAATGCCATCCCCCTGGCAGAAGCAGCTGTTTGATCTCCGTCATTTTACCACATCCAGGGTACAAAATTCCACTGTCTGAATGAAATTTTATCCGCTTTTTTCCAAAAATCAAGGCATATTTTTTCTCCACCCGGGTATTCGCCTGGGAAACCAACCATTCCGCCGGAATCATCACCTGATTTTCCCGTTGGGTTTGAGCATAAATCTCCCCCTGGGCCGCCTCCACCCGGGTGGAACGCCCCAGATCGGTGTATCCGGAAATCAGCACCTGGCCTTTCCGAACGCCATCTCCCGGAGCGCACAAAGCAGTGCCGTTGGTGACGATCACGTTGGTCACAGAGCCGTCGATTCCGGCCACGATGTTCCCAGGTGGGGATGGGGTCTCCTGCCGGGGATTTTGCCGTTGCTCCACCGAAATCACGGCAAGGCACCCTTTCGTATTGACCCCCACCCATTTCAGCTCCGGGATTTGCTCCAACAGACGATTCTTGATTTGCTCGCTGCGAATCTCCCCCCGGGACACTCCAAACCGAAGTCCTGCCACTGCAGCCTGTTCCAGAATCCACCTTCTGGGCACGGTGTCATTTCCCTCCACTTGGAACAGGAAGATGTGATTGGGTACCACCCAGGTGGCAAGAATCAACCCCAAAGCCGTCAAGCAGAGCAACCACTGTTTGGCCAGATTCTTCCCCAAAGCCGGAAGGCCTGTTTCCTCCACCACCCATAGATCATCCCCATGATGGTGGGCAATTTCCTCCACAGTGGGCAAATCCCGACGGCAAATAACAAAGGACACCTCCAATTCTGAGTGTTTGGTAACATCCTCTATGGAAACCGTCCCTGCCATCAGACTCAAGGTTTGTTCCGGCTGCGCCCCTATCAGCTTCACCCGAAGGGTTCCGGCAATCTTCCACCAAAGCTCCCTCATTCCACTGCCTCCAGTCGGATCGATGAAATGTGCCCAGTTAGAAACAATTGCTCCCTGCTCATACAGTAAAGACGAAGTTTCGTTCCCTCCACCACCAGTCGCCCATAGGTGGTTCCCACCAGAATCTCCTCTGTGCCATAGGACACAATTCCCCGGTGATGTTCCACCAAAATCCGCTCCGTGCCCAGGATCTCCACCAAAGTCCGAGGAGTTACGGCCTGTTCCCCCCGGGACACCACGTTTTTCCACGCCTGCAACGCCATTCACCTCCCGGAACAAACTATGCGCTCGTTGGGGATATCATCCCCCATTGGCTCATAGATTTCCCAGAGGTGATGGGATGGAACAAAGAAAATGCCGCCTTCTTCCCCTGGGAATTGGGGTGGGGCTAATTGTTTTGATTTTGGATAGTCAACATTCTGCGGAGTTTGCCTGGGAGGGGCTGGAACTATGTCTGAAAACCGTGATTCCCTCTCTGTTCCCCCTGTTTGTCTTGTCGGGATGGCTTCTGTCCTTCCCGGTTCAGGAGGGAAAAGGCGTGACACGAATGGCTGAGTCTCTTTTGTCCCTTCCCCCGGGACGGGGAAGGCTGTTCCTGCTGGGAGCCGTGGGAGGCTTCCCTCTGGGTGCTCAGTGCATTGTTCAGGGAATGAACCAGGGACTGACCCGGGAGGACGGAGAAGATATGCTGGGTTATTGCAACAATTGCGGCCCCGGATTTCTCTTTGGAATCCTGCCCAAGCTGTTTTCTGATGCCAAACTTCCCGGCGTGTTGTTTCTCATTCAGCTGGAAGCAGCGGTGGCTGTTTGTCTTTTGTGGCCTCGCCATGGCCCGTCCAAGCCTATGGGTACCCCCACGGAATCCCAGGCCCCTTCCTTGACCCAGGCAATATCCCGTGCCACAGCCTCCATGACTTCTGTGTGCGCCTGGGTGATATTGGGAACGGTGGTTGTGGGCTTTTTCCGGCGATGGTTTGTGCCCCTTCTGCCTGAGGCGATGGGATATGTCCTAACAGGGATGATAGAGCTGACCACCGGGGTGCTGAACCTTCAGCAGCTTGCCGCCCCATCCATGCGCTTTGTCCTTTGCGCCGGTTTTATCTGCTTTGGTGGAATTTGCGTGTTGATGCAAATCTACGCCCTGTGTGCTCCCCAGGGTCTTTCCATAGCAACGTGTATCAAGCAAAAGCTCCTGCAAGGTGGATTGGGCATAGTGCTCGCTGTGGGATATCTGAGATTTGGGTTTCCCATGCTGATTCTGGTGCCTGCTGGGGTGATTTTTCGGAAAATAGCTGTGGCATTTTCCAAACAAACCGTGTATAATACCTCTTACAAGGGAGGAATTGACCATGCTATTCCGAAAAAAGATAGAACGATCCTGTGACTACTGCATCCACGGCACCCCCATGGCCAATGGGCAAATGCTTTGCACCAAACGTGGGGTTGTCACCGGAGAAACGGCCTGCCGCCGGTTTCGGTATGATCCCTTCAAACGGGTCCCCCCCAAACCCCGGCCCCTGGATTTCCAGAAGTATCAGGAAGAAGATTTTACGCTATAAGAAAAGGACGTACCCCGAATCAACTCCGGGATACGTCCTTTTTCTTTCGCTTAGCCCTTAACGGCGGCAATGATTTGGCGAACCAAGTCCTCCCGACCGGTTCCCTTCTCTGCGGAGAAGGGGATCACAGGACAGCCCTCGGGAAGTTCCAAGTCCTCCCGAATGGTGGCAAGGTTGCCTTCGATTTGGCTTTTTTTCAGCTTATCCATTTTATTGGCCACCACCACAAAGGGGCAGCCTGTCTGGATGAAGTAATCCGCCATGGTCACATCGTTCATGGTCGGTGCGTGGCGGGCATCCACAATGAGAATACCCAGGGTAATCCGCCCGGAGGCAAAATAGGCCTCCATAAGCTTTCCCCACCGCTGTTTTTCTGCCATGGGCACTTTGGCGTAGCCATAGCCAGGCAGATCCACGAAGTAACATTTCCGATCCACCAGGAAGTAGTTTGCGTGGGTGGTTTTGCCGGGAGCTTCTCCCACCCGTGCAAAGTTCTTCCGCTGAAGAATTCGGTTGATGACGCTGGATTTCCCCACATTGGATTTTCCAGCAAAGGCGATTTCCGGCAGACTTCTGGGGGGCAGCCCCTCTATGGTTGCGCCGGATTTGATAAATTCCACGTTGTTAAAGTTCATTGGTTCCCTCACTGACAAATCTCCGCTTTACGAGCGGGCGTGGGATGTTCCACTGTGATCCCTGGAAGGATACCCAGTTGTTCCGGATGAGCCGGGCGCAGTGCGGTTTCCAAAACGGTCTCCACCCGTTCGGCAGGGACAAAGGTCAGTTGGCTGGCCACAATGGGGTCGATCTCATCCAGATCGGGAACGTTGGCCTTGGGGATGATGACGGTTTTGATTCCGTGGCGGAGGGCCGCCATGGTCTTTTCCTTCAGACCGCCAATGGCCATCACCCGTCCCCGAAGGGAAATCTCACCGGTCATAGCCACGTCCTGGCGAACCAGTCTCCCGGTCAAAGCAGAGACCATAGCCGTGCAAACGCTGACACCGGCAGAGGGGCCATCCTTGGGAACAGCACCTTCCGGGAAATGAACATGGATGTCCTTGGTTTTGTAGAAGTCCCCGGGGATACCCAACTGGGTGGCATGGGCTCGGATGTAACTCCACGCTGCATGGGCAGATTCCTGCATCACCTGACCCAGATTGCCAGTCAACTCCAACTTACCGGATCCTTCCATCACATTGACTTCCACTTCCAGGGTTTCACCACCCACACTGGTCCAGGCAAGGCCTGTGACCAGACCCACTGCATCCTCCTTTTCCATCACATCCGGCTGATACCGGGGATGACCCAGGAAGGAATCCAGATTCTTCTCGGTAATGACGTTTTTCTTGGGAGCCTCCTGCACCAGGCAAAGATCCACCTTTCGGCAGATTTTGGCAACCATTCGTTCCAGATTTCGTACGCCAGACTCCCGGGTGTAGCCGGTAATCATGGCTCGGATCCCATCATCGGAAATCCGCATCTGGGACTTTTTCAGACCGTGCTTTTCCATCTGCTTGGGAATCAGATGCTCCTTGGCAATCATCCGCTTTTCTTCATCGGTGTAGGAGCCCAGTTCAATAATCTCCATTCGATCCAACAGCGGCCGAGGAATGGTATCGAGGGTATTGGCCGTGGTCAAAAACAACACATTGCTCAAATCCACCGGGATTTCCAGGTAGTGATCCCGGTATGTACGGTTCTGTTCCCCGTCCAGCACCTCCAACAAGGCTGCGGCCGGATCGCCACGATGGTCGGAGCCCATCTTGTCCACCTCATCCAGCAGAAGCACCGGATTCATGGACTTTGCCTGGATCAGGCCGTTGATAATCCGGCCGGGCATGGCACCCACATAGGTCTTGCGATGGCCGCGGATTTCGGCCTCGTCCCGGACGCCGCCCAGGCTAATCCGGGCCATATTCCGTTTCAATGCACGGGCGATGGAATAGGCCACAGAGGTTTTGCCCACACCGGGAGGGCCGACCAGACAGATGATCTGGGGTGGCATTTCCGGGGCCAATGCCCGGACAGCCAAGGTCTCTAAAATCCGCTCCTTCACCTTTTCCATGCCATAATGGTCTTTGTCCAGGATTTTCCGGGCCGCAGAGACATCCAGCCGCTCCTTGGTTTCCACATTCCAGGGAAGTTCCAACACGGTATCCAGATAATTCCGCAGCACGGCCCCCTCCGAGGAGCCGAAGGGCTGCTTTGCCAGACGGGATACGTCCTTCAGCAATTTTTCTTCCACGTCCTGAGAAAATTGCAGGGCTTTGATTTCGGTCCGGTAATGTTCCAGATCGTCATCTTCTTCCTCCCCCAGTTCCGTGCGAATGGCCTTCATCTGCTCCCGGAGGTAGTAGTCCCGCTGCCCCTGCTCCATGCTTTCCCGGGCTTTCGCCTGGATATCCAGCTCAATGGACAGCATCTCGATTTCCTGGGCCAAAAGCCGGGAGGCCTGCTCCAAACGCTTTCCAGGGTGGAGCAAACCCAGAAGGTTCAGCTTGTCCGGATAGTCAAAGCCCACATTCTGGGCCAGGCAGTCAGCCAAAAATCCAGGATCCTGGGTTGCCATCATTTTCAGTTGAAGCTGCTGGACAGGATGCTGGGTCATTTCAGAATAAGCGTGGAATGCCATGTTCACATCCCGCATGATCGCCCGGAGTTTGTTGGTCAGATTGCAGGACACGTCTTCCACCATCTCCGTCTGGGCATACAAAAAGTCCCAATTCCCGGAAAGGATCTGGTAGCTTGCCCGGTACATTCCCGTCACCAGCACCCGCATGGTTCCGTCCTTGCCGCGAAGCACCTGCTTCACCCGAACAACCGTACCCAGATGATACAACTCACCTTCCCCCGGATCTTCCACCAACACATCCGGCTGGGGCACCAGGATGAGAATCTGATCATGCTCCATGGCGTACTCCACGGCCTTCACAGATTTTTCCCGGGCCACATCAAAATGGGTCGTTTGCTGGGGATATACCACCAGCCCCCGGAGGGCAAGCACCGGCATTTTCCCGGTGATAATCACTTCTTCCATTGGTTTAACCCCCTTTATTTGGTAAAATAGGGAAAATCAATTCAAATTCTTCCTTGATTCAAATGTAGCGAAAAGGGGGTAGTTTCCTACCCCCTGCGTGAAAACAAATTATCCCTTAGACCCCAACTTTGCTCTGGGATGCTTGGGATCCCGAACCACCAGCGGGTCGCCGCCCTCCACTGCTTCCGGTGTAATGATGACCTTATGAATGGATAGGTCAGAGGGGATGCCGAACATGACATTCTGCATCACGCCTTCCATCACAGCCCGAAGGCCACGGGCACCGATCTGTCGATCCACCGCCTTCTGGGCGATGGCTTCCAGAGCCTGGGGCTGGATCTCCAGCTCTACATGGTCCATTTGAAGCAACGTTTCATACTGCTTGGTCAGGGCATTTTTCGGCTCCACCAGGATCCGAACCAGATCCTCCTTGTTCAGGCTTTGGAGACTGGTGATCACAGGAAGCCGTCCCACCAGTTCCGGGATGATGCCGAATTTCAGCAGATCATGGGGTTGCACCTGGCTCAGGAGCTTTCCCACATCTCGCTGACGCTTGCTTTCCACCGGTGCATCGAAGCCGATGGCACTTTTATCCGTGCGCCGCTCAATGATCTTATCCAGACCGTCAAAGGCACCGCCGCAGATAAACAGGATATTGGAGGTGTCCACCTGGATCATCTCCTGCTGAGGGTGCTTCCGTCCCCCCTGGGGAGGAACGCTGGCTACGGTGCCTTCCAGGATTTTCAGCAAAGCCTGCTGAACACCTTCGCCGGAAACATCCCGGGTGATGGAGGTATTTTCGCTCTTCCGGGCGATTTTGTCCATCTCATCAATGTAGATGATGCCGTGCTCTGCTAGATCCACGTCAAAATCCGCTGCCTGTAGCAACCGCAGGAGAATATTCTCCACGTCGTCGCCCACATAGCCAGCCTCCGTCAAGGTGGTGGCATCTGCGATAGCAAAGGGAACATTGAGGATCTTGGCCAGAGTCTGGGCAAACAGGGTTTTGCCGGAACCGGTGGGGCCGATGAGCAAAATGTTGCTCTTTTGCAGCTCCACATCCGACTCGCCCCCGAAATAGATCCGCTTATAATGGTTGTACACAGCCACAGCCAGAGCTATCTTGGCCTGATCCTGGCCGATGATGTAGCCGTCCATGTAGGTTTTCATCTCCATGGGCGTGGGCAGGGTCTCCGGAGCCCGGAGATTCCCCCGCTCGTCAAACTGCATTTCCTCCCGGAGGAGGGCTCCACAAGCGGAAACACAGTCGCTACAAATGCACACACCGGGCCCGGCAATCAGCCGTTCCACCTCGTTTTCCCGCTTGCCGCAGAAGGAACAGCGAATCGGCTGCTCATTGTTTCTTGCCATAAACCGGTATACCTGCCTTTCTTGGGATCAATGACGGTCGATCACCCGATCAATCAGGCCAAAGCTCAGAGCCTCCTGGGCATCCATGAAGTTATCCCGCTCGGTAGCGGCAACCACTTCCTCCAGGCTCCGGCTGGTATTCTCGGAGAGAATCCGGTTCATCCGGTCCTTGATGGTTTGCAGCCGCTTCATGTGAATGGCCATATCGGTGATCTGCCCCTGGGTGCCGGCGGAGGGCTGATGAATCATGATCTCCGCATTGGGCAGAGCAAGACGCTTGCCCTTGGTGCCAGCAGACAGCAGGAATGCGCCCATGGAGGCGGCCATGCCCACGCAGATGGTGGCAACATCGCATTTGATGTATTGCATCGTATCGTAGATGGCCATGCCCGCTGTGACGCTGCCGCCGGGGCTGTTGATATAAAACTGAATATCCTTGTCCGGGTCCTGAGCCTCCAGATAG
>CAZSAZ010000072.1:0-8054 GCA_964604925.1 uncultured Oscillospiraceae bacterium
TCTTCATGGTATTGTAGTTTCTCTGCTTGCACTCGGAGCATCTCAAAGTGACTTTAACGCGCATAACGGCACCTCCTTAAAAAATTGCCTCCCTGTATCACTTCGTCTATGGTAAAATTTAGTCGCGGCTTAACTACAAAAGCCACACCGAAGCTGAAAAAGACGCATAAAAAAAGCCCTTTTTCACAGGTATGCTTATCATATCACAGGCCCTGGCGATTGTCAAATATTTTTTTCTTTCTTTTTTGGGCTTTTTCGGGTATAATGGCAACATCCAAAGTCCCTCCGGCACTGACGTCCAGAGGGAACATCTGAGAATCAAGAGAGGATGGATTGATATGAAACGTATCATGGGAATTGACTATGGCGATGCTAGAACCGGCGTGGCCATTTCGGATTTGCTTTGTTCCATTGTGGGAACGACTTATGTTGTGCCCAGCCGAAACACCGACAAGGCGGTAGCGGATCTTGTCCGGCTGGCCCGGGAGCAGGATGTGGGCCACATTGTGGTGGGACTGCCCCGGAATATGGACGGAACCGAAGGAGTTCGGGCGGAACTGTGTCGGGCTTTCGGGGCACGGCTGGCCCAGGAGACGGGGCTGGAAGTGACCATGTGGGACGAACGGCGCACCACGGTGGAGGCCCACAACATTCTGTCCGAGCACAATTACCACGGAAAGAAACGGAAAAACACCGTGGATGCCGTGGCTGCCTCCCTGATTTTGGAGGGTTATCTCAACTCCTTGCCCCGGTAAGTGATCTCCCGGATCCCGGTGAGGAGAAACAATACCCCCAATCCTCGACGAAGGAGTTGGGTTTCGATCCGGGACTGGAGAAAACACCCTACCCAGGCACCGAGGATGCCGCCTACGACGGCCCAGACGGTGGCTTTCGCTGGCTTCGGCACCTGTTTTCTTCCCGCCAGTGTGGCAGCCAAACCACAGGGGAGAAAGAACATTAAATTCAGAGCCCGGGCTTGGGCCTGGGATTGCCCAACGATTTGGGTCAGGTAAAGCATGAGTAAACTGCCGCCGCCTACCCCCAAACCGGACAGCGTCCCCAGAAGCGCACCCACCAAGGCAGAATACATCCAGGTGCTTACCATAAATATCGAAATCCTCCCCACAGCATCATGGCGCCCAGCACCCGATGGAGCCAGGCTGTGGGGATGTTTTTTCCCCAAAGTCCTGCGGCAATGCCGCCAACGATGCCGCCAAGAAGGTAAGGGACCCCTTGCACCCAAGGAAGGGCTTGACGCTGTCCCAGAATCAGCAAACTGATGCCGCTTACGGGGAGCATCACCCTTACACTGGTGGGAAACAGACAGCTTTCCTCCACACCTACCCAACGGCCCAGAGCCGGGAGCAGTACCATGCCCCCTCCACCTCCAAACAGTCCGTTGACGGTACCGGCGGCCAAGCCGGAAAGGCCTGCCCGAAGATTGGTGGATTTATCCTTGCTCATAATGATCGCCTCCTGGGAAAGTAGTGTTCCACAGGAGGCGATGGTTTATTCTTTGGTCAGTTCCAGGACGATGTGCCCGGCAATCATCAGTCCGGCCACCGAGGGAACCCAGCTCAGGGAAGCGGGGATGCTCCGCCGTCCGGGAGGGGGAGATTCCAAAGCAAGAGGAGACAGGGGTTCCTCCGGGGAGAACAGGACGGTGTGATGGGTGATGCCCCGGTTTTTCAGTTCCTTGCGCATGACTCTGGCCAGAGGGCAACCGCTTGTTTTGGAAATGTCGGTGATGGAAAACTGACTGGGATCCAGTTTGTTTCCGGTGCCCAGGGCACTGATGATGGGAATGTCTCGGGCTCGGGCGTTGACAATCAAGCTGAGCTTGCAACTGACCAGGTCAATGCAGTCGGCAATGAAGCTGTAGTCCGTGTCGAAAAACAGGGCCTTGTTTTCCTCGTTGTAGAGCTGACAGATGGCCCGGACGTCGCAGTTGGGGTTGATATCCCGGATGCGATCTGCCATAACCTGGGCTTTGTACTGGCCCAGGGTGGAGTGGAGGGCGCAAAGCTGCCGGTTGATGTTACTCAGACCTACGGTGTCGTTATCCACCAGGGTCAGCCGTCCCACACCTGCCCGGGCCAAGGCTTCGGCAGTGTAGCTGCCCACGCCACCAATGCCGAATACGGCCACGTGGGCGTGTTGCAGTTGCTCCAGGGCTTTGGGACCCAAAGCCATTTCCTCCCGAATAAAGGGGTTGTCCATGGAATTGCTCCTTTCTAAAAAACAGGCCGCCAAATGCGGCGGCCTGTTGCGGTTTGAACGAAGTTAGTTGGAGGAGGTGCTCAGGGTCAGATCCCGGGCAATCTTGGAGACGTTCTTCACCGCCATAGCGGTGGCATCCACCAGATCATTCTGCCAGGAGGTGGTGTCCTCGGTGCGCAGGTTGTTGGTGATCTGATAATCCCGGTAGGTCAGGTCGCTGTGGCCCACATAATACATCACGTGGTAGCCGTAGGGGGACTCGATGATACCGGTGTCACCATCGGAACGGGTTTCGTCAATGGCCCAGGCCAGGAAGTTCTCCACATAGGAAGAAGTGGGGATGATGTTCTCGTACAGACCGTCATTGTTGACGTTGCCGGAGCTGTCCACATCGTCGGAGTTTTCGATGGCCAGAGCGGTGAAAGATTCCTCGGTCATCTCGCCGTTGAGGTACTGAGCCAGCAAGTTCTCGGCCTCGGACTTGGCAGTGGCCTTCTCCTCATCGGAGTAGACGGTGTTGCCATCTTCGTCCTTGGTGCCACCCTGGAAGGAGACCAGAATATGACGGACGTTGTTCATCAGGTAGTTGCCTTCGTCGGAACCAAGGAACAGCACCATGTAGTAGCCGTTGATGGTAGAGGTGGTGTTGCCATCCTCATCCGTGGATTCGGTGGAATAGGGGATGCAACCCAACTCGCCTTCTACCCGGGCGTCATCTGTGACCCAGTCTTTCAGTGTTGCGCTGAGTTCGGTGTACAGACGGTTGGAAATGGCAGTGGAAGAGACGCTGGTTTCAGAGGAGGCATTCAGCTCCAACTGATTGATGGCCTTGTCAAAGACCACGACGGAGGAAATGTTCTGATCCATCAGCTCCTGGGCAGCGGCCTCGCAGGCGGCAGAAGCGGCATCCTTTTCCTCGTCGGAGTAGGTCAGATTGCCATTGTCATCGGTGGTACCGCCGGACAGGAAGCTGGTCACAGGCAGGTAGTAGTAGTTGTAGGAGTACCGGGTGTAGGCATTGGGCTCATCGGCCAGGGCATTTTCAATGTCCTCGGCGGTGTAGACCAGGGAGTTGTACTCGTCGTTGGCATAGGCACGGGCGATATACTGAACCTCGGCATAGTTGCGGTAAGTCTCTTCGTTGGCGCCCTTGCCGTACATGGCGGTGAGGAATGCGTCCAGGCTGGAGTAGCCGTAGTAATACTTGGCGTACAGCTCCATGGTGGCCATGGAAGAGTCGATGGAGGAAGCGTCCTCCTGGCTCAGGGTATAGCCCTCTGCCACGGCATTGTTGTACAGGGCATAGGCACTGTGAATGTTGTTGGTGGCGTAGTCCAGGAAGTAGTCGGCCCAAGTGGTGCCCTGCTCTTCGCTGAGGGCCTGCTCATCCAGGGGCTTGGAGGTGTCTAGGCCGGTCAGGGAGATGTAATCCCCCCACTGTTCAACGTAGTCGTTGATGGAATCGATATAGAAATAGTTCAGCTCCACGGCGCTGATCTTGCTGTCACCAACGGTGACAGCGGTGGTGCCGCGCTCGATGATGCCGCTGTTGAACACGGTGGTGAAAATGACCACGCAGATCATCAGCATGATGGCTGCGGCAAACAGACCGGTGTAGAGCTTGAGCTTCTTGGCTTCCTTCTGCTCGGACAGCTGCTTGTCGGTCATCTGAGCAGCGTTCTGCTCCTTCCGGAGCTGCTTTTTCTGGGATGCACTCATGATTTAATCATATCCTCTCGTAATGCTTAAGTGGCGTCTGCCGAGGGTATTTCAGCATAGACTAAGCTATTATACCCCAAGGACGGGGCGGTTTCAAGTCTAAATTCTTTCAGGAAGGGAATATTTTCCCGGCTTTTTTGCGTAATCCCCCGGGCAATAAAAAAGTGCGGAGCAAAAAATGCTCCGCACAAGCCCACTTCGGCCGTGTGCACCCGATGATGACCTGCACGGTAACGGCAGGTGGGTCGCCGCTCTCATGGGTTCTCTGCTCCCAGCATCCACCCAACGTCAAAGCGTGGGCGGGAGGTCTGCAATCCTCCAGAGAAGTCAAGCGTCCCAATGATAAAATGTGGGTCCAAACGGGCACATCACGCACCAAGCAGGGGGTTAAACAGGGAAAAACTCAGTCGTCGTCCGTCGATTCCTCGTAGAGCTGATCCATAATCAGATTGTACACGGTTTCCAGTTCCTGCTCATCTTCGATGGCACACAGAATAGGCTCACCGTCCTCCTCTACATTTTTCAGAATACTGACTTCCAGATTCTCCTCATCCTCACCGGCGAGGATCACGGCCATGTAGTTCTGACCGTTATAGTCCAGGGTGGAGAGCACTTCCAGTTCGAACTCGGTGCCGTCCTCGTCCACGATGGTGATGAAATCAGAACCAAACTGATCTGCCATAACGTTGTTACCTCCGGGGTGGTTTTCCTTACGGGCATATTGTACGATGAAATTCCGGTAAAATCAATAGTAAATTTTTTCTTCCGGCGATATTTTTCTCGGGGTGGAAGCCGACGGTAGAAAAACAAGGCTTTTTTGCGGATTTTTAATCTTTATTCATAAATATGGTCTTTCGTTTTCAAACCGGGTATGCTATAATAGTATGAACGTTTAGGGGATGGTATGCCCTTTTGACGATCCGATGGAATCGACATTACCCACTTCATGTTCGGAGGAAAACAATATGGCGAAACAAAAAAGAAGAAAGATCACCCGGCAGGAGTGGAAGCCGAACTGGCTTCTGAAACTGCTGTGGGGCATCTGGAATGTGGCATTTGCGGGGGTGAAGATCGTCCTGGGTGCCGTGGCTACGGTGGCGTGCATTATTGTGGTATGCTGCTTCGTGGTGGTCGGTGCTGCGGGAGATTATCTCCAGGACGATGTGATTCCCAATGTGTCTTTGGATGAACTCCAGGCTGCGGACGTGTCCCAGACCTCCTTTATGTATTATGTGGACTCCGAGGGAGAAATTCAGCTCCTTCAGCAGATCTACACGGACATTGACCGGCAGTGGGTCTCCATTGATGAGATCCCGGAGGATTTGATCCACGCCGCTGTGGCCATTGAGGACAAACGGTTTTACGAGCATCAGGGCGTGGATTGGATCACCACTGTGAAGGCTTGTGCCAATATGTTCTTTGGTGGCAGCTCCACCTTCGGAGGCTCCACCATCACCCAGCAGATGATTAAAAACCGCACCGGCGATGATTCTGTCACCGTCCAGCGAAAGGTGGAGGAGATTTTCCGAGCCTGTAAATTCGAGTCCCAGTATGACAAAGATGTGGTTATGGAATGGTACCTCAACCAGATCTACCTGGGCTCCGGCTGCTACGGTGTCAAGAGTGCTGCTTGGGAGTATTTTGGCAAGGAACTGGATGAGCTGACCACTGCCGAGTGTGCCAGCCTGATTTCCATCACCAACAACCCTTCTCTGTATAGCCCCTATATCTACCCGGAGAACAACCGAAACCGCCAGCTCAACGTGCTGTGGGAGATGTATGACCAGGGCTGGATCACGGAAGGGGAGTATGAGCAGGCCAAGGCTCAGGAGATGGTATTTACCAGCGGCGATGACGCAGAAAATACCACCTACCACACCTGTGTGTCCTGCGGCTACACCGATACCGCCCGGCATTATAACCGGGATGAAAACGACGTGTTCTACTGCCCCCAGTGCGGAACCCAGGCGGATATCGTCCTGGACTCTTCTTCGGATATGTACTCCTGGTTTACGGAACTGGTTCTTGACGACCTGGCCCAGGCTCTGGCAGAACAGCAAGGCTTGGAGTGGAGCAGCGAGACCAAGGCTGCGATGATGGAACAGATCAAGCGGGGTGGATATCACATTTTCACCACCTTGGATATGGATGTTCAGAAGCAGGTGGACAAGATTTACACCAACCTGGACAACATTCCCAAGACCCGTTCCACCCAGCAGCTCCAGTCTGCCATTGTGATTATTGACAATCACACCGGCGATGTGGTGGCGGTGGCAGGTGCCGTGGGAGAGAAGGAGTCCTTTGACGCCTTCAGCTATGCTACCGATCAGGGCCTTCAGACCGGATCGGTGATGAAGCCTTTGACGGTGTATGCGCCTGCCTTTGAAGTGGGGGCCATCAGCCCGGCAACGGCTATTGATGATCTGCCCTTTAGCTACACTGACGGAATGTTCCCCCTGAACGATACCAGAAGCTACCAGATCAGCACCACGGTGCTCCATGGCGTCACTGCCTCCATCAACACCACTGCGGTGAATGTGCTGGACCGCATCGGCCTGAACTACAGCTTCGATTTTGGCAAGAATAAGTTCCATCTGGAAGGCCTGCTGGAGAGCGAATGGACCAGCAGCGGCAGAGAATTGTCTGATATTGGATATTCTCCTTTGGCTCTGGGTGCATTGTCCTATGGTGTTACCGTCCGGGATATGGCCAGTGCCTATGCGACTTTCCCCAGCGATGGATTGTACCGGGAGGATCGTACCTTTACCAAGGTCTACGACTCCAATGGCAACCTGGTTCTGGACAACACCCAGGATTCGGAGCAGATTCTTTCGGAGCGAGCAGCCAACTATATGAACTACTGCCTGCGCCAGGTGGTGACCCAGGGTACCGGCTACTATGCCAACATGGGTTCCACCATGGTCGCAGCCAAGACCGGTACCACCTCCGGCAACAAAGACCGGTGGTTCATCGGCTACACCGAGTATTACACCGCTGCGGTATGGTGCGGATACAAATACTCTGAGGAAGTCAAGCTGGTGGGAGATTCCACCAACCCTGCCGGTCGGCTGTGGTGCGCAGTGATGAAGCCCATCCACGAGGGCCTTGCGTATAAAGATGTATATGACGATTCTGAAATGGTTTGGGTCACGGTGTGTAAGGATTCTGGAGGCTTTGCCACGGAGGCTTGTAACGCCGACCCCAGAGGCGGACGGGTTCAGTCGGTACTGGTTTACCGCAGTGATTATCCCACCAATACCTGTAACAAGCACGTCCTGGTGGATTACTGCACCGACGGTGTGCCCAACGAATATTGTAAGCAGGTGGAGGGGCTGACCTTCACCAAGGTGGGTCTGCTGAAAATGACCCAATCCCGGTTTGACGCGATCCAAAGAGCCAGCTCGGTCAATGGCTGGACAGACAATTTAATTTACCTGATCACGGACAATGGCTCGGATAAGTGGTTCTACGGCATCAGCGGCAACATCAACCAGGGCGTTCAGGCTCCCTATAAACTTTGTACTGCCCACAATGCGGACAGCATCAAACCTGTAGAGACGGAGCCGGTGGAGACAGAACCCGGCCAAACGGAACCCTCCGGCAGCGATACCAATGCAGGATAACAAGAGAGGATTACAAAACATGATTTGGACTTCTGATGAGTGGAAGGATTATGAGGTTCTGGACGCCAGCGACGGCGAGCGTCTGGAGCGGTGGGGAAAGTATATTCTGGTTCGTCCCGATCCCCAGGTGATTTGGGCTACTCCGAAAATTGATGGAGCCTGGAAACACTACGATGCCCGGTACCTTCGTTCCAACACCGGCGGCGGCCGATGGACAGAGCATAATCTGCCGGAGCGTTGGCAGATTCGATACAAGGATTATCTGACCTTCAACGTCAAACCCATGAACTTTAAGCACACCGGCGTATTTCCGGAACAGGCGGCAAACTGGGATTTCATTCGGGAAAAGTGCGCCCAGGCGTCTGCCAAACGGCCGGTACGGGTGCTGAATCTGTTTGCCTACTCCGGTGGTGCCTCTTTGGCAGCGGCAGCCGGTGGCGCAGAGGTTTGGCACGTGGATGCATCCAAGGGCATGGTTGCCTGGGCCAAGGA
>CAZSAZ010000073.1:0-8003 GCA_964604925.1 uncultured Oscillospiraceae bacterium
AAAACTGGACCTCACATTTCTGTGAAGTCCAGCTTTTCTTAACTTAATGACATTGTTCTTTGGAGGGCTCTGTTTTTTCTTCGGAGAAAAGAGAAAAAGAAAGAAAAAAGGTCTTGATTTTTCCAAACATCCATGATAGAATGAACCGGTCTGAAAACAAGGTGAGTCCTCTGTAGCGCCGGGAACCATATCGCCGGGGAAAACGCTATATGAACGCCCAATATTAAGGAGGACAAAGATATGGATTTGGTTAAGGCTCTGAGCAGCCAGTACATGAAGACTGAGCTGCCTGAAATGCGCGTTGGTGACACCGTTCGCGTTCACGTGCGCATCAAGGAAGGTTCTCGTGAGAGAATCCAGGTGTTCGAGGGTATCATCATTGCTCGTAAGCATGGTGGTATCGGTGAGACCATCACCGTCCGTCGTGTTTCCTACGGCGTTGGCGTGGAGAAGGTTTTTCCCGTGCACTCCCCCCGGATTGCCGCTGTTGAGACCGTCCGCAAGGGCAAGGTTCGCCGTGCAAAGCTGTACTACCTGCGGGAGCGCTTCGGCAAGGCTGCCAAGGTCAAGGAAAAGGTCTAATCGAAAAAATGATAAAAAAAGAGGGCTTGCCCTCTTTTTTTATTGCCCTTTTTTGTGTATAATAGCATCGAAACGGGGCAAACAACCGGGGCAGATGCCAAAAGCCTGCCCATCAGACCCTCGAAGGAGGAACCTTTTTGAAACAAACGATTTTGAACCATTCCCGGAAACCCGATCCCGAACCGGAGCAGTCCCATTCTCTGGGGGATGTGCTATCGGACTGTGCCCGGGATTTTGGGTATTATATATCTCTGATTGTGCTGCTTTGCATCTTTGTCAGCCAGATTATTGTGGTGTCCGGAAGTTCCATGTATGGAACATTGGCAGACGGAGATCGCCTTTTGCTCATCAATCGCCCTCTGTGCGGTGAATTGAAGCGGGGGGATATTGTGGTGGCCAGTATGGATCGGTTTATTGATGGAAAGTCCATCATCAAGCGAGTCATAGCCACAGAGGGGCAGACGGTGGACATCGACTTTACGGAAGGGGTTGTCTATGTGGATGGGCTGGCCCTGGATGAAGACTATACCTTCACTCCCACCAACGTTTCCGAGGGAACCCAGTTCCCCTTGGTGGTGGAGCCGGGATGTGTCTTTCTCATGGGGGACAATCGGAACAACTCCACAGACAGCCGCTATTACCTGATCGGTCAAGTGGATCAGCGGGAGATTGTGGGAAAAGCGGTGTTTCTCCTATTCCCGGGAACCGGAACGGCGGAGTACCCCATGAAGCGAGATTTTTCAAGGATCGGAGGCCTGAGCAATGGCTGAACATATGAATATTCAATGGTATCCCGGTCATATGACCAAGACCCGTCGCCAGATGGAGGCGGATTTGAAACTGGTGGATGCGGTGTGTGAGATTGTAGATGCCCGGATCCCCATTTCCAGCCGGAATCCGGATATTGACAGCATCTGTGGCAATAAGCCCAGAATCATTGTCCTGAACCGGATGGATTTGGCTGATCCGGAGGCCACCAAACAGTGGGTTCGCTATTTCAAAGAGCAGGGTATTACCCCGGTGGTTACAGACTGCAAAAGCCGGAAGGGCATCAATGACTTTGCCCCCGCGGTGCGGACGGTGCTGGCGGAGAAGATTGCCCGGAATGCGGAAAAGGGAATGCACAAGAGTGTGAAGATCATGGTGGTGGGCATCCCCAACGTGGGAAAATCCACCCTCATCAATCAGATTTCCGGGCGGAAGGGTGCCAAGGCTGAGAACCGTCCCGGCGTGACCCGGGGAAAGCAATGGGTCACGGTGGATTCCAGTCTGCTTTTGTTGGATACTCCTGGTATTCTCTGGCCGAAGTTTGAGGATCCCCAGGTGGGAATGAAACTGGCCTATACCGGCGCAGTGAAGGAAAACATTCTGGATGTGGAAGAACTGGCGGTGTACCTGATGGAGCTGCTGTGGACACACTACCCTGAAGCGGTGAAGGGTCGGTACGGTATCGACTGTCCACCGGAGGCCACGGGTTATGAGCTGCTGGAAGCAGCGGGACGGAAGCGAGGCTTTTTGCTGCCTCGTTCCGAGGTGAACACCGAGCGAATGGCAAAGGTGCTATTGGACGAATACCGGGCAGGAAAGCTGGGGAAATTCACCCTGGAAATGCCCCCGAAGGAGGAATAAACCATGGATCAAGTGGATTTGTGGGAAATCGAAAGTGGCCTGAAGGCTCAGGGCGTTGGGGTGATCTGCGGCGTGGATGAGGCCGGACGGGGCCCATTGGCCGGGCCAGTGTGTGCCGCGACGGTGATTCTTCCGGAAGGTGTTGTGATTCCCGGGCTGAACGACAGCAAAAAGCTCACGGATAAAAAACGCCGGGAGTTGTTCCCGGTGATTCAGCAACAGGCCATTGCCTATGGCATTGCCTTTGCCTCGGAAGAGGAAATTGACGAGATGAACATTCTTCAGGCAACTTTCCTGGCAATGAAGCGCGCTATCGCCCAGTTGGAGGGGAAAGGGGAATTTGCCCTCATTGACGGAAACCGGGAGACGGATTTTGGAATTCCCTGCATGACCGTGGTGAAAGGAGACAGCCGCAGTGCCAACATTGCCGCAGCTTCGGTGCTGGCCAAGGTCAGCCGGGATGACTATATGATGGAGCTGGCCAAGACATATCCGGAGTATGGCTTCGAGGTACATAAAGGATATGGAACCAAAGCCCACTATGAAGCCTTGCGTCAGCATGGAATGTGCCCGGCTCATCGCAGAACATTCCTGAGAAAATTCTATGGGGAGAAGTAACGATTTAGGTGCCTGGGGAGAAGAACTGGCCAGAAGGTACCTGGAAGAAAAAGGCTATCGTTTTGTCTGCCGGGGTTATCGCAGTCGGTACGGAGAGATCGATCTGATCTTGGAAGGAAAAGGCTATTTGCTTTTTGTGGAGGTCAAACTTCGGAAAAATGGAACCTTTGCCCGGGCGATGGAGTATGTGGATGGAAAAAAGCAGCAGCGCCTTCGCCTGACGGCGGAGTGGTATCTGGCCCAACATCCCACGGCCCTTCAACCCCGGTTTGACGTTGTGGAAATTTATGCCGCCTGGGGGAGGAATACCCCAAACCCAGAGATCTATCATTGGGAGGACGCGTTTGAATGAAACTGCCTGTGTTTGATTTGCACTGTGATACAGCTCTGGCCCTGCTGGGGGAGGATATGAAGCAGAAAGGAAATCTGCGCCGCAACCACCACCACATCGATCTGGAACGGGGCAAGGAATTGGGTGGCTACGCCCAGTGCTTTGCCTGCTTTACCACCCCCTATATGGAGCAGTGGGCAAAGGTCTCTCCGGTGACGGTGTTCGAGCGGGAATTGGAAAACATCATGCTTCACATTCAGGAGAACAGCGACCTGATTGCCCAGGCCTTTTCTCCCAGCCAGATAGAAGAAAATCGGCAGAAGGGGAAAATTAGTGCCATTTTGACCATCGAAGGCCCGGCAGGTATTGGGTTTGATCCGGGGATGTTGGAAATGATGCACAAGGTTGGGTTCCGAATTTCCTCGTTGGGGTGGAACGAAAGCAACGCGCTGACCGGTTCCCATGTGACGGGGGAAGGCCTTAGCGATCTGGGTCGGGAATATGTGAAGGAATGTCAGCGTCTGGGGATTTTGGTGGATGTAAGCCACATCTCCGATGCCGGATTCTGGGACATCATCCGCTGTACCCAGGCCCCCGTCCTTGCAACCCATTCCAATTCCCGGGCGGTACGGAATGTGAGCCGAAACCTGACCGATGATATGTTCCGGGCCATTGTGGAGACCGGCGGCGTGGCCGGATTCAACCAGTGTGCTGATTTTGTGGGGGAAAAGCCCACGCTGGACACGGTTTGTGACCATATTTTCCATTTCCTGGAGTTGGATCCCTCCGGTGACCATATTGCCCTGGGTGGCGATTTGGACGGTTGCGAGGAACTGCCCCAGGGATTTGAAGGCATCCAGAGCTACCCTGCCATGGCCCAGCGGCTGATGGAACGGGGTCTGGACGAAAAGACCATCAGAAAGATCTATTGGAGCAACGCATTGGGAGTGATGGAGCGTGCTGTACGGGTCAACCAGAAGTAAGGTAGAGTCGGATACGGCCCAGCGGACGGTCTGGGCAGAGCGAGCCGGGGACGGTGGGTTCTTCGTGCCTATGAAGATTCCCCACTTCAAGCGGACAGAGGTTCTTCGCATGAAGAACCGAACGCCGGAGGAAAACATTGCCCTGGTTTTGAATCAGTTTTTTCAGACGGAATTGTCAGGAAAGGACATTCAGTTTGCCCTGGGGCGGGAGTATTACCGCATTGAGTCCATGAGCCAGAAGATTCTCCTGGGGATTCTGTGGGATAATCCTGATGGTTCCATCGATCACATCATTCGCTTGCTGAGCCGGTGTGTTGCGGCGGAAATCCGTCAGGATCCTCCAGGGGAGTGGCCCCGGGTGGCCATTCGGGTGGCGTTGCTGTTCGCCCTGGTGGGTGTACTGGAACAACAGGGCGTGGTCAATGCCATTCACCCGTTGGATCTTGCGGTGCCGGTGGGAGATTTCACCTGGCCAATGGCGGGATGGTATGCCCGGAAAATGGGACTGCCTCTGGGAACGCTGATTTTGTGCGGCAATGAACATGACGGGGTTCGGGAGCTGCTCCATCGGGGGCTGCTTCGGATGGATTCAGCAGCCATTTCCACCGTTACGCCGAAATACGATGATTCGGTGCCTGCCGGTTTGGAGCGGTACGTGTATACCATTCTGGGACGGGAAGAAACCGGGGAGTTTCTCCGTCGGAAGAAACAAGGTGGAATCTACACCATCAACCCCGAGCAAAAACGGCTTCTGTCTGAGGGGATGTATGTTTGCGTCAATACTTCAAGCCGGATTATGGGAATGATTCCTAATATTGCCCGAACCTTTGGCCGGGTATTGTGTCCCTATGGGGCCATGGTCTATACCGGTGTGTTGGACTACCAGGCCATTACGGGAAGGTATCATCATGTACTGATGCTCTGGGACGATAGTCCCCGCTGTGCCCGTGGGGCCACTGCGGCGGCTATGGGTATTTCAGAGCAGGAGCTGGAGAAGCGGCTTAATCAAGGAAAGGGGTGACACATGGCCTTATATACAATTGGAGATCTTCACCTAAGCCTGGGGGCGCCCAAGCCCATGGATGTGTTCGGAGGCAAATGGGTGGGATATATGGAAAAACTCACCCAGGGCCTTTCGGTGATCCAACCGGAGGATACCACAGTGCTGTGTGGTGATTTGAGTTGGGTCCTGGGCCTGGATCAGGCCCAGGCGGATTTTGCCTGGATTGATCACATTCCCGGCAGAAAGATCATCTTAAAGGGAAACCACGATTATTGGTGGAGTACCGCATCGAAGTTTTACAAATTCTGCGGGGAGAACGGTTTTTCCCAACAATACATCCTAAATAACAATTGCTATGAATATGGCGACTGGGCCATTTGCGGCACCCGTGGGTGGTTCTTTGAGGAGGAAAAAAGCGGCGAACACGACACCAAGGTGTTCCGTCGGGAGCTGATGCGCCTGGAAGCCAGCCTGAAAGCGGCAGGGGAACGGCCCAAAATGGTGTTTCTCCACTATCCCCCCCGGTATCGGGGCTACGAGTGCCGGGAGATCATTGACCTGATGGAGCAATACCAGGTTCGTCGGTGTTATTATGGTCACCTTCACTCCGAGTCCCACCGACTGGCCATTGAGGGCCTTTGGGGTGGGGTAGAGTATCGGCTGGTGGCCGCGGACTATACCGATTTTTGCCCGGTGAAGGTGCTGGACTGAGAATCAGGATTCTTAAGAATTCTTATGTTGTTTTTTGCGACATTCTCTGGTATGCTGTGGTTGTAGAAAGGAGAGAAAACAAATGGATTTGATGTTTACTTTATTTCCCTTGTTTTTTGGCGTGACATTTCTCATTGTCATTGTGGGCGTTATCACCTCATTTGTCAAGGGGGTACGCCAGTGGAACAAAAACAACCATTCTCCCCGGTTGACTGTGCCGGTGCAGGTGGTAGCCAAGCGGGCGGACGTTACGTCTTACCACCATCACAATGAGAATCATGTTTCCACAACCAATCACTCCACCACCTACTATGTCACATTCCAGGTAGAAAGTGGCGACCGGATGGAGTTTGAGCTGCCTGGTGGAAGCTACGGCTTGATGGTAGAGGGAGATCGGGGCAACCTGACCTTCCAGGGTACGCGCTTTTTGGGATTTGAGCGGACATAACAGAGGATTGGAGGCCGAAAGAACCGTCGGCCTCCGATTTTTTTGCGGAAAGACGGGAGATTTTTCAAAAAAACAGTGGACAAGTGGCTATTTCTCTGATAAAATAGACCGGCTATCATGATGTAGACAATAGGCGCAAAGCGCCTTAATCTAGGAGGAATATTGTAATGAACGTCAAGAGCATTGAAAAGAACAACAATGTGGCGACTCTGGTCATCGAAGTGGAAGCAGAACTGATGGAGAAGGGCGCTCAGGCCGCATACCTGAAGCAGCGCAAGAACATCATGGTTCCCGGCTTCCGGAAGGGCAAGGCTCCCCGGAAGATGATCGAGAAGATGTACGGTGCCCACGTTTTCTATGAAGATGGCCTGGAGGAGATCTTCCCCGAGGTCTATGAGAACACCGTTCTGGCACAGAACGAGTTCAAAGCAGTGGGCCGCCCCAGCCTGGTGGATCTGCAGATCGCCGAGGATGGCACCACCACTCTGACCCTGACCACCGAGGTTTACCCCGAGGTCACCCTGGGCGAGTACAAGGGTGTCGAGGTTGAGAAGGTGGAGGCCACTGTCACCGACGAGCAGGTGGAAGCCGAGCTCAACCAGATGGCTCAGAATGTTGCATCCACTGAGAATGTGGAAGACCGTCCCGCTCAGATGGGCGACAATGCAACCATCGACTTTGAGGGCTTCGACAACGGTGTGGCTTTCGACGGCGGCAAGGGCGACAACTTTGACCTGAAGCTGGGCTCCGGTCAGTTCATCCCCGGCTTTGAGGAGCAGGTGGTTGGCATGAACCTGGGCGAGGAGAAGGACATCAACGTGACCTTCCCTGAGGACTATCACGCTTCCGACCTGGCCGGCAAGGCTGTGGTGTTCCATGTGAAGCTGAACAAGCTGTCCGTGACCAACGTGCCCGCCATCGACGATGAGCTGGCCAAGGACGTTTCCGAGTTCGAGACCCTGGAGGAGTTGAAGCTTGACATCCGGGCCAAGAAGCTGGAGCAGTCCCAGAAGCAGATGAACACCGCCTATGAGCAGGCTGTGGTGGAGAAGGTTGCCGCCAACGCCACTGTGGACGTTCCCGGTGCCCTGGTGGATGTGGAGCTGGATCAGCAGATGCAGAACTTCTCCTATCAGCTCCAGATGAGCGGTTACTCTGTGGAGCAGTATGCCCAGATGATGGGTGGCGATATGAACACCCTGCGTCAGGCTTTCAAGCCCATGGCTGAGAAGCAGGCAAAGCAGAATGTTGTCCTGGCTAAGATTGCCGAGGTGGAGAACATCACCGTCTCCGACGAAGATGTGGATGCCGAGCTGAAGAAGATGGCCGAGACCTACGAGCTGGAGTTGGACAAGATCAAGGAAATGGTTCCCGTGGAGGAGGTTCAGGAGAGCCTCAAGACCCGTAAGACCATCGCCTTCCTGGTGGACAACGCGGTTGCCACCGCTCCTAAGGCGGAGTAATCATTCGCTCACGGCAGTTGTTGCGAATATTTTCAAAAGAGAATGGTTAGAATGTTTCAAACCCCATGAAAGGAGACATCACCATGGCTTTAGTACCCTATGTTGTGGAACAGACCAGCCGCGGCGAGCGGAGTTATGACATCTACTCTCGGCTGCTCAACGACCGCATCATCTTCCTGGGCGAAGAGGTCAACGATACCAACGCATCCCTGATCGTCGCCCAGATGCTCTATCT
>CAZSAZ010000074.1:0-7953 GCA_964604925.1 uncultured Oscillospiraceae bacterium
TGGTGCTGGTGAATGTTCAGGAAGGCTACGACTTCCTGCTCAGCGTGGTCAACGGTGCCGCTGGCGGCCTGGGCTTCACCCTGGCCATTGTGCTGTTCGCCTCCGTCCGGGAGCGTGTGGACAAGGCCGAGCCCCCCGAGTGCTTCAAGGGCTTCCCCATCGCACTGATCACCGCCGGTTTGCTGGCCCTGGCCTTCATGGGCTTCTCCGGCCTGAACATCGGTTAAGGAGGAGAAAAGACATATGGATATTTTGATTGCGATTGCCATCCTTGGTGGTCTGGGTCTGGGCTTCGGCCTGGTTCTGGCCGCTGCATCCAAGGTGTTCTATGTGGAGGTGGATCCTCGACTGGATGCACTGAATGAGTGCCTGCCCGGTGCCAACTGCGGCGGCTGTGGCTTCGCTGGTTGCGGTGGCTATGCCGAGGCTGTGCTCAACGGCGAGGCTCCCATTGGCAAGTGTGCCTCCGGCGGCAACGAGTGTGCCCAGGCTATGGCTGCCATCATGGGTGTGCAGGCAGAGGCGGTGTCCCGGAAGGTGGCACTGGTGAAGTGCTCCGGCCAGAAGGTGTACGACGAAACTGGCCTTCAGGTGGGCGGTGCCAAGGTAAAGGGCATTTACGAAGGATTCAAAGATTGCCTGGCGGCTTCCCGCGTGGGCGGCAAGGGCCCGTTGTCTTGCCAGTATGGCTGCTTGGGCTATGGCACTTGTACCAAGGCTTGTAAGTATGATGCCATCCATGTGGTGGACGGCGTTGCCAAGGTGGATGTGGACAAGTGTGCGGGCTGTGGTGCCTGCGCCAGTGCCTGCCCCCGGAATCTGATCACCTTTGTGGAGTATGGCACCGATGTGATCATTGCCTGTAACTCCAATGCCAAGGGTGCCGTGACCACCCGTTCCTGCACTGCCGGCTGCATTGGTTGCGGCCTGTGTAAGAAGATCTGCCCCCGGGAAGCCATTACGGTGGAAAAGGGTTTGGCAACCATCGACTACAGCAAGTGCAATTCCTGCGGTTTGTGCGCCACGGTCTGTCCCAAGCATCTGATTGCAGATGCCCGGATCAAGAACGACGAAGATCCCGTTCCTGCACCCAACAAGACCTGAGATTCGGTCTAAAATCAAATACCAAGGGGCTGTCCCGGGAATGTTTCCCATGGGACAGCCCCATTTTTTGGAGCAGGATACAAAAATGTGGGTTTTCCGAAGAAAACCCACAAAATGGAATTGAAAATGGAATGTTACACGGTGTGGCCCTTGGCCTGGATTACAGACACCACTTGATCCACATAGGCCTGGCAGGTGTCGTGGTCAGGGGCTTCCACCATCACCCGGATCAGCGGCTCAGTGCCGGACTCCCGAACCAGAATTCGACCGGTGGAGCCCAACTGGGCGGCAACCTGGTTGACAGCGGCCTGGACATCCGGATCTCCCTGGGCCAGAGCCTTGTCGGCAACCCGGACATTTTTCAAGACCTGAGGATAGATGGTTAGCCCGTCGCAAAGCTGGCTCAGGGTCTTTTTCTTGGCCATCATCACTTCCATGATCTTCAGACTGGTGAGGATTCCGTCGCCGGTGGAGGCGTATTTGGAGAAAATGATGTGGCCGCTTTGTTCTCCACCCAGGCGGCAGCCGTTCATCATCATGTACTCGTAAACATACTTGTCTCCCACGGCAGTTTTGGCATAGTCGATGCCCAGATCGTCAAAGGCCTTGTAAAGACCAAAGTTGGACATAACGGTGGTGACCACAGTGTTCATCAGCAGTTTGCCCCGTTCTTTCATGTACCGGCCATAGATGTAAAGGATGTGGTCACCGGTGATCACATTGCCCTTTTCGTCCACGCACAGGCACCGATCTGCGTCGCCGTCGTAGGCAAAGCCCACGTCCAGACCATTGTCCACCACAAATTTTTGCAAATGCTCAATGTGGGTGGATCCGGCATCCCGGTTGATGTTGTAGCCATTGGGTTCAGCGTTGATGACATAGGTTTTGGCACCCAAGGCATCGAATACGTTTTTGGCAATGTTCCAGGAAGAACCGTTGGCGCAGTCCAGCCCCACTTTGACACCCTTGAAAGAATACATTCCCAGGGAGATCAGGTACCCAATGTACCGGTTCCGACCGGCCACATGGTCCACAGTTCTGCCGATGGATTCCCGCTTGGCCATGGGAAGCTCATCCCAATCCCGGCCAAAGCAGGAGAGGGTTCCGTCCAAATAAGCCTCCACCAGGGCAATGACGCTTTCGTCCATCTTCTCACCAAAACCGTTGATGAGCTTGATGCCATTGTCATAGTAGGGGTTGTGGGAGGCAGAGATCATAATGCCACAGTCGAAATTTTCGGTTCGGGCCACATAGGCCACAGAGGGGGTGGTGGTGACATGGAGCAGATACGCATCGGCACCAGAGGCCACCAGACCTCCCACCAGGGAGTATTCAAACATATAGCTGGAGCGACGGGTGTCCTTGCCGATGACGATTCGAGCAGGGACATCCTGACCGTTGCGACGACGCAGTTGGGTGTAGTACCACCCCAGGAAACGGCCAACCCGGAATGCGTGGTCTGCCGTGAGGGTGACATTGGCTTCTCCACGGAAGCCGTCAGTACCAAAATATTTCCCCATAAAAATGCAACCTTTCAAAATAAAATGAAGAAGATCAGAATTTGGAAACTACAGTTCCATCGTTTTTCCAGATGGAGCGTGGGGGGACGACGCCTCGGACGCAGCTGGTGGGGTAGACATTGCTGTTCCGTCCCACCACGGTGCCGGGATTCAGCACGGCATTGCAGCCGACTTCCACCTCATCTCCCACCATGGCACCACATTTTTTCAGTCCGGTTTCCATGCGCTCCGAACCGTGGGAGATGGTCACCGGTGTTTTGTCGGACTTGACGTTGGAGGTGACGGCACCTCCTCCCAGATGGGAGCGATACCCCAGGATACTGTCGCCCACATAATTGAAGTGGGGCACCTGAACGTTGTCAAAGAGGATTACATTCTTCAATTCCACGGAATTTCCCACCACGCAGTTTTCCCCGATGAGGGCGCTGCCTCGAATGAAGGCGCAGTGGCGCACCTGGGTATTTGCTCCGATGATGCACGGGCCGGTGATGGAGGCAGTGGAGGCAATGGTGACGGACTGGTGAACCCAAACAGCCGGTGCAATCTGGGTGAATTCGGTTCCCAGTTTGGGGCCCAACTCCAAAATCAAGGTTTTGATCCCGGGAAGGGCCTGCCAGGGGTAGCAGAATTGGGAAAGATAATCCCCTGCAATGGTATGATTCAGATCAAATAAGTCAATGGTTTTCAGCATAATGGTGCTTCTTTCCGCCGGTCAGACCGGCAAAGGAATTTTGACGAGTACAATATACACATCTCTTGGGAAAAAGTCAACCATTTTCAATTGCTTCGGTATAAGAACCAACTCTTTTCACAAAGACAACCGGATGGAGCTGGCGGGATTTCATGAAAAATAGCGACGATATGGGACAATGGAGAAGAAAAGCGTCTGCCCAACCCCGAACCTGGGAATTTCGCGGAAAAGACGAAGAATTCATAATTTTGGGGCAGACAAGCGGGAAATCTTGTGATATACTATATGCGTTCATTTGGATCCTACCGTCGGGAACCTGTGTTCCAGGCGGAGCTTGAAAGGAGGATTTTCCGTTGAAATATTGGCGCGGCTATCTGACGGCCGCAATTTTCGGATTGATTAGCTGGGGACTGATGGAGTTTGCCCAGAAGTACAGCACCCTTGTGGACATGGTGTATCCCTACGTCACCCGGTCGATTCAGGGGTTCCTCACCGCCTGGACATCCGGATTTGATTTCTGCGTGTGGCAGATTCTGGTGTTGGTGTTTGGGGTAGTGGTGCTGGCTAGTTTGGTGCTGGTGATCGTGTTTAAGGGGAATCTGGTTCAGTGGTTGGGCTGGATTCTGGCGGCGGCGAGTGTGGTGTTCTGCCTCCAGACGGGATTGTATGGTCTTAACCGCTATGCTGGCCCCATTGAGGACGATCTGCGTCTGGACATGGTGGACTACACCCAGTCTGAGTTGGAGCGGGCGACGGAGTATTACCGGGATCAGGCCAATACCCTGGCGGTACAGTTGCCCCGGGATGAGCAGGGCGTTGTGCGGTATTCCGACTTTGATTATCTGGCCGAGCGGGCGGGAGATGGATACCGGACGTTGGTGCTGGAGCGGAGCTTCTCCATTTATGGAGGAGACTACACCCCGGTTAAGAAGCTGGGGTGGGCAGATGTGTATTCGTCCATGGGAATTTCCGGATTTACCTGTACCCTCACAGGAGAGGCGGCGGTGAACCCCCAGATTCCTGCCATTGCCCAGCCCTTTGCCATCTGCCATGAGATGGCCCACCGGTTGTGCGTGGCCCAGGACGCTGGGGCGGATTTCTCGGCTTATCTTGCCTGTGAGGCATCTTCCAGCCGGGAGTTCCAGTATTCCGGCTATGTGATGGCCTACCGGGATTGTTACCTGGCGCTGTACAGTGTGGATCCTGCTGCGGCCACCCGGATCCAGGCAGGTTGTGTCAATGAACTGAAGTGGGATCTGGACAACTATGACAATTTCTTCTCCTCCAACCGGGATGACCAGGCCAGCTCCATGGCGGACACGGTAAATGCCGCCTACCTGCGCGTCAGCGGAGGGGAGCAGGGGCAGGAAGTTTCCAGCTCGATTTGCGACTATCTGGTGAACTGGTATCTCAGCGAGTATGCCGAAGAGACAGTGGAAGAAAAGCAGTTTGATCCCTTTGATGAGACCCAGGTGGACTTGACTGGCATTGCCAATGCCAAGCAGCCCACGGAAACGGAGCCTGCCCAATGAAACAAGAAATGTTAACCACGCTGGAAGCCGGGCTTCCGGAGCTTGGGGTGGAACTGTCTCAGGAGACGAAGGAGCGGCTGTGCCAGTTTGGCGTGGCGGTGGTGGAGCAGAATCGGGTGATGAACCTGACGGCGATCACCCAGCCGGATCAAGTGGCCAAGCTCCATCTGCTGGACAGCCTGACGGTGCTTTGCTGCAAGGATCTGAAAGGGAAAAAGGTCATTGACGTGGGCTGTGGAGCCGGTTTTCCCGGCGTGCCCCTGAAAATTGCCTGTCCGGAGATGGATTTGACCCTTCTGGACTCCTTGGGCAAGCGGATGAACTGGTTGGAGTCGGTGCTTCCCGGCCTTGGTGTGGATGCCCATTGCGTGACGGCCCGGGCGGAGGAAGCAGTGGCCCAGGGGCGGGAGCAATATGATGTGGCCACCAGTCGGGCTGTGGCTCGGTTGAATGTTCTGTTGGAGCTGACAGCTCCCTATGTAAAGGTGGGGGGATATGTTCTGGCTATGAAGGGAAGCGCAGGGCAAGAGGAGCTGGATGAGGCAAAAAATGCCATTCGGCAGCTTGGCCTGAAGGTGGAGCAGGTGAAGAAATTCCCCATGGATGGAACAGAGCATATGGTGATTGTATTCCGGAAAATTACACCCACACCCTCCCGTTTCCCCAGGCGTTACGCCAAAATCAAGCAAAGCCCCCTCTAACCGGGCATGGCCCGGGGCAAATGCGTGCCTAGCCTGGGAGGGAATCGATTTGCAAGCGGAAACCGCTCGGTAACGTTTCATTGCGGTTGGATGTGGACGTTAGTGGGGCATGGCCCGGGGCAAATGGGTGCCAGACTTGAGGTAATTGCGTATTTGATCTGAGGCAACTGGGCAAGGGCGCCTATAGCGCAGAGAATGACTATTTGAAAAAGTTGGAGCAGCTTGGATGAGCTGCTCCCTTTTTTATGGGGAAAAGACTGGAAGGACGGGACATAATCTCCGAAATTCTGCAAATAATACCAGCGGAACATTACAACCAGTGAGGAGCGCATAGATATGAAAGCAACAGGAATCGTTAGAAGGGTGGACAGCTTGGGTCGTGTTGTGATCCCCAAGGAGATCCGCCATACCTTGCGGATCAAGGAAGGCAGTCCTTTGGAGATTTATACAGAGAAGGACGGAGGGGTGACCTTTCGGAAATACTCCCCTCTGGGGGATCTTCAGGACTTTGCCGGCCAGATTTGCGAATCCATTCGAAAAAATACCGGCCACATCGCTGCCGTCTCCGACCGGGACAGCATCATTGCCCTGTCCGGGGCATCCCGGCGGGAATTGCAGGACAAGCCCAACTCTCCGGAGTTGGAGGCGTTGATGGAAGCTCGGAAGGAATACCGTTTTACTCCGGGAGATGCGCCTTTGCGGGTGACGGATCTATCTGAGCGGTATCATTTGGGGGTGGCGGCGCCGATTTTAAGCCAGGGAGATTTGATGGGATGCGTGATGATGCTGTTGGAAGAAAATGGAGCCCCATTATCTCCGTCGGATCAGACCCTTGCTCAGACTGTGGCGGAGTTTTTGGGCAGGCAAATGGAAAGCTGATCCTTTGGCCATGGCTTTTGGTGGGAATCCGGGAGGGGACTTGACTTCCTGCCGGATTCAGGATAAACTGAAGATACCATATTTTAGGAGGAAAACACCATGGCATCTAAAGTTTATTACACCGATTTTTGTACCGGTGGCTCCGAGACGTTGCCCCAGAAGCTGGCCCGACTGTGCATGACCGCAGGGATGGGACAAATTGACTTCCAGGACAAGTTTGTGGCCATCAAAATCCACTTTGGCGAGCTGGGCAACCTGGCATATCTCCGTCCCAATTATGCCAAGGTGCTGGTGGATTTGGTGAAGGATATGGGGGGAAAACCTTTCCTCACCGATGCCAACACCATGTATGTGGGCTCCCGGAAAAATGCCCTGGATCATTTGGACACCGCCTACCTCAACGGCTTTACCCCCTTCTCCACCGGTTGCCATGTGATCATTGCCGATGGACTGAAGGGAACGGATGATGTGGCCGTTCCAGTGGCTGGGGCAGAATATTGCCCCACGGCCAGAATTGGCCGGGCGGTGATGGATGCGGACATTGTGCTGTCACTGAACCATTTCAAGGGTCATGAGGAGGCTGGATTCGGCGGCGCGCTGAAGAACCTGGGCATGGGTTGCGGCTCCAATGAGGGCAAGCGGGATATGCACTCCGATGGCCGGCCTATGGTGGATCAGGACAAGTGTGTGGGATGCGGCGTTTGTGGAGAGAATTGCGCCCACAACGGCCCTCAGCTCCAGGAAAACGGAAAAATGCAGATTTCCTGGCAGAATTGTATGGGCTGTGGCCGCTGCATCGACTGCTGCCCCATGGAGGCCATTTACCATGACAGCCATCAGGCGACCCGGGTGCTCAACTATAAAATTGCAGAGTATGCCAAGGCCGTGGTGGACGGCAGACCCAATTTCCATGTGAATTTGGTGCTGGATGTAAGCCCCTACTGCGACTGCTGGAATAACAATGATATTCCCATCGTTCCGGATGTGGGAATGTTTGCCTCCTTTGACCCGGTGGCCTTGGATTTGGCCTGTGCCGATGCGGTGAATCGTCAGCCGGTGATCCCCGGATCCAAGCTGGATCAATCTCCGGACAAAGGCCAGGCCGACCATATTTCCGCAAACTCTCCCGGAACGGACTGGCGGGCCCAGATCACCCACGGCAAGAAAATTGGCCTGGGTGAGGATAGCTACGAATTGATTCGTGTATGAAGCTGAACAGTCAATGTATACTCTGCCTGCTGCGGCGGCACATCGCCACGGCGGAGTCCCTTGGCTCGGAGGAACAGGCGTTGGCCTTTGCCCGGGATTTGATGCGGGCATTGGCCGATGGCCCAGAGGAGCAGGCCGCCCCCTGGTATACGCCTGAAATCACCCGGCTGTTTCAGAAGCATTACGGCACCGGGGAAGATCGGTATGCGGAGGAAAAAGAGCAGTCTAATCGTTACGTCCTGGCCCGGATGGAGACCATTCGCCAATTGGTGGCCGAGGAGAAGGACCCATTGTACGCCGGTGTGCAAATGGCAATT
>CAZSAZ010000075.1:0-7751 GCA_964604925.1 uncultured Oscillospiraceae bacterium
GTGGAGGATCCCACTTTGGAGCAGGCGGCAAAGACCGCTGCCCCTGCCACCCTCCGTGGTGCCCGGGGCAACTCCGGCGTGATTTTGTCCCTGCTGATGCGGGGCATTTCCAAGGAACTGAAGGGACATGAATCCTGCGACGGTGTGCTGTGGGCAAAGGCACTCCAGGGTGGCGTGGATGCGGCATACAAAGCCGTGATGAAGCCCGCTGAGGGCACCATCCTCACCGTGGCCCGTCTGGCGGCAGCAAAGGCCGCCCGGGCTGCCGAGGAAAACAACTACCTGGAATTTGTCCACGAGGCCGCCATTGAAGAGGCGAAGGTGGCACTGGCCAATACCGTCAACCAGAATCCCGTGCTGAAGAAGGCCGGGGTGGTGGATGCCGGTGGTAAGGGCTGGCTGCTTGCGCTGGAGGCAATGCTTTGCGCCATGCGGGGAGAAGATGTGGTGGCTCCCGAGTCCGGCGATCAGACGGAAGCGAAGTCCGCTGCGGATTTCTCTGATTTTGCCACGGAGGACATCACCTTTACCTATTGCACCGAATTTATCATCCAGCGGGAAAATGACAAAGATCCCGAGGCGCTCCGGGCTTTCCTGGATTCTCTGGGCGATAGCCTGGTTTTGGTGGATGACGAGGAGATCATCAAAGTCCATGTCCACACCAATGATCCCGGCAAGGCACTCCACGAGGCCGTGGAGTACGGCTCGTTCCAGACGGTGAAAATCGAAAATATGCGGTTGCAGCACACCGAGAAGATCCTCACCGAGCAGGAGAAGGCCCCCAAGATTGCCCCTGCGGAAAAGCCTTTTGGTGTTGTGGCAGTGTGCGCAGGCGATGGCCTGGCGGACGTGTTCCAGAACCTTGGGGTGGATGGCATCATCTCTGGCGGTCAGACCATGAACCCCAGCACCCAGGACATTCTCACTGCGGTGAACCAGGTTCCTGCTGAGACGGTGTATGTGTTGCCCAACAACAAGAACATCATTATGGCCGCCCAGCAGGTGGATGACCTGACGGAAAAAAATGTGGTGGTCATTCCCACCAAGACGGTGCCCCAGGGCATCACCGCCATGCTGTCGTTCAATCCGGAGGGAACCCAGGAGGAGAACACCGAGGCTATGACTGAGGCCATGGATACGGTGGACACCATGCAGATCACCTATGCTGCCCGGGATTCTGACTTCGACGGCTTCCAGATCCACGAAGGGGACTATATGGCCCTGTATGGAAGTGCCTTGTTTGGTACTAGCAAGGATATTAAGGTGCTGTTGCGTACCCTGGCGGAGAAAATCCGGGATGAAGAAAAGGAATACATTACCATCTACTATGGTGAGGACATCAAAGAGAAGCACGCTCAGAAGGCAGCGGATCTCTTTGCGGAAATCTGCCCCAGTGCGGATGTAAATCTGCTGTATGGTGGTCAGCCGGTCTATTACTACATGATCTCTGCCGAATAAGGAGCGATACAAAAGGGAACCGGCGACGGTTCCCTTTTGCTGTGATATGAAGAAATTGAATTGGAAACAAGCGGCAAAAAAGGTGTCCCAGAAGCGGGAGGATGAACGCTTCCGGACGCTGTATATGGCCATGGAACGGATCAGCTCGATGCAAATTTCCGTTTATGCGGCCAATGCCTGTTACTTTATTATTTTGTCGATTTTCCCCCTGCTGTTGATTGTACTGAGTCTGGTGCCCTATTTGCCCTATTCGGCGGTGGATCTGCTGGAATTGTTGGAGCAGGTGGTTCCCAGTGCCCTGATGGGTACGGTGGAAAGTCTCATTGTCAGCATTTTCTACAATTCCTCCGGCGCGGTGTTGGGATTGTCGGCGGTGGTCACACTGTGGTCGGCCAGCCGGGGAGTCTTTGCCATCTTAACAGGACTCAACCACATCTACGGGGTTCGGGAAGATCGGAGCTATCTCTACACCCGGGGCATCAGCCTGGTATATACCTTTTTGCTGATTCTGCTGGTGGTGCTTACCCTGGTGATGCAGGTCTTTGGCCCAACCATCATGACCTGGTTTGCCTGGATGGATAATCCGGTGCTGGAACTGGTGAATCAGATTTTGGATGTGCAGGCACTGTGGATGCTTCTGGCCCAGATAGCGATTTTTACCGCCATGTATATGATGTTTCCCAACCGGCGCAACCGGTTCTGGGACAGTTTGCCTGGGGCCGTACTGGCAGCAGTGGGTTGGCAGGGCTTTTCCAAGGTGTTCTCCATTTATGTGGAGCGGATCAGTGCCACCAATATATACGGTTCGCTGTATACGGTGGCACTGGCCCTTCTGTGGCTGTACTGCTGTATGTCCATCATCCTGTTTGGCGGTGGCATCAACCGTCTGATTCAGCAGGCACAGAAAAAATAACTGGGTAAATCCTGGATTTTTCTGGAAATTATGTCTTTTTCGTAAATTTCCCCGGACGTTTACCAGGTGTTCACATTTTAGCGGTAGCATACCCATCATGGAGAACCATCCGGAAATTCCGGGAAAGGGGAAATGGAAATGTTTGGTCTGGTGGCGGCCTCTCTGGAAGAACTCTCCGAGGAGGAAAAAAAGCGATATCAGGCGGTTTATTGTGGCATTTGCCGGAGAATTGGCCGGGAGGACGGAGCATTATGCCGCATGGGCTTGAGCTATGACATGGCCTTTCTGTCTTTGGTGCTGATGAGCCTGTATGAGCCGGAGGAAGAAGCGGGGGCAACGCGCTGTATTCGTCATCCGGGAAAAAAGCAGCATTGGCTGGACAACGAGTATATTCGCTATGGAGCCCGGATGAATGTGGCTTTGGCCTGTTACAATGCCCGGGACGATTGGCAGGATGAAAAACGCCTGTCCGCTCTGGCACTTTCCAAACTCTTTGGAGCCCATGAAGCCGGGATCCGGGAGGAATTCCCACGACAGTGTGATGCCATCGCCCGCTCCATTCGGGAAATCAACCGGCTGGAGGCAGAAAAGTGTCCCAATCCGGACAAGCCGGCCAATGCTTTTGGACAACTGCTGGGGGAATTGATGGTGTACCGGGAGGATCTTTGGGCACCCTACCTCAGGCAAATGGGCTATTGCCTGGGACGGTTCATCTATTTGGCGGATGCCGCAATGGACTATGAATCCGACAAAAAGAAGGGGAAGTACAATCCCTTTGCCGCCATGGGGGAGGGAGAAAACCGAAGCCGGTGGGAAGAATATCTGGTGCTGGCCATGGCCGGATGCACCGATGCCTATGAACGGCTGCCCCTGGTTCAGGACAAGGGGTTGTTGGACAACATCCTCTATAGCGGCGTATGGCTTCATTACAGAGGGAAGAATCAGAGAACGAGGAAGGAGCAACAAGATGGCGGATCCCTATGAGGTGTTGGGCGTGGATCGAAACGCATCGGACGAGGAGATCAAACGGGCCTACCGGCGGTTGGCCAAGAAATATCACCCCGATACCAATCCGGACGATCCGGAGGCGGCCAAGAAAATGCAGCAGATCAACGCCGCTTATGACCAGATCAAGAATCCGGAAAAATACCAGTCCCAGCAAAGTCAGGGTTCCGGCGGCGACCCCTTTGGGGGCTACGGCCAGAGCTGGGGCTATGGTGGCTACGGCGGATATTACCAACAGCGTGCCCGCCAAGGGCAGCAGTATGAGGACACTTATCAGCAGGCGGCCTATAACTACATTCGCTACTGTCGGTACCGGGAGGCGTTGAATGTGTTGGAGCAGATGAGCCGGGAAAAGCGGGACGGAGCCTGGTATTACCTCAGCGCCCTGGCCAACGAAGGCCTGGGCAATCAGGTGACGGCGCTGGAGCATATGCGTCGGGCCGTATCCATGGATCCGGGCAACCAGACCTATCTGGAGGAGCTGAACCGGATGGAGCATGGTGGGGATACCTACCGCCGGCGGGCCGGTTCCTATCAGGGCTTCGATGTGCAAATGAGTCCCTGCGCTTCCATGTGCCTGTGCTATGCGGTGAATCTGTTCTGCTGTGGCGGACGGGGATGGTTTTTGTGCTGTTGACACAGGATATTGACAAATCATCTAAAACAGCGAGTCTGATTTTGATCGGGCTCGCTGTTTTTCTGGGGACAATTCCCTATTGACAAGGTAGGTAAATGGTGTTATGCTGTACACACGAACCAACCTACTGAATTGGAGGGTAAAAACAATGCACGTTTATGCAGACAATGCGGCAACCACCCGGGTCAGCCAAACCGCGATCCAGGCCATGCTGCCCTATTTTGATACCATCTATGGCAATCCGTCCAGTCTCCACTCCGATGGTCAGCGTGCCAAGGAGGCGTTGGAGGATGCCCGGGAGCGGATCGCTCGCCATCTGGGATGCACCCCCCGGGAGATCTACTTCACCTCCGGCGGCACGGAGTCGGACAACATGGCCATTCGCTCCGGCGCATATGCCGCTGCCCGGAAGGGGAAAAAGCATATCGTTTCCACGGCGTTTGAGCATCATGCTGTACTCCACACCCTGAAAAAGCTGGAAAAGGAAGGATTTGAAGTAACCCTTCTGGATGTACACCAGGGGCACAATATCACCGCCCAGCAGGTGAAGCAGGCCATTCGGCCGGACACCGGGCTGGTCACCACCATGTATGCCAACAATGAAATCGGCTCGATTCTTCCCATTGCGGAAATCGGCCAGGTTTGCCGGGAGGCCGGGGTGATCTTCCACACCGATGCGGTTCAGGCGGTGGGTCATGTGCCCATTGATGTGCAGAAAGAGCACATCGACCTTTTGAGCCTGTCCGGCCACAAGTTCCATGGCCCCCGTGGGGTGGGTGTGATGTATATCCGCCGGGGAATTCCTCCCATGAATCTGATGGAAGGTGGCGGACAGGAGCGGGGCAAGCGTCCGGGTACGGAGAATTTGCCTGCCATCATGGGAATGGCGGCAGCGCTGGACGAGGCCTGCAAGTATATGACCGACCACACCAACCATATCCTGCCCCTCCGGGACAAGCTCATTGCCGGACTGTCCCAGATTCCCCACAGCGTTCTCAACGGCGACCCGGTAAACCGGCTTCCCGGTAACGTCAGCTTCTGCTTTGAGGGCATTGAGGGAGAGGCATTGCTTTTGCTGCTGGATGCCAACGGGGTGGAGGCCAGCTCCGGCTCTGCCTGCACCAGTGGAAGTCTGGATCCCAGCCACGTTCTGCTGGCCATCGGCCGTCCCCATGAGATTGCCCATGGTTCCCTGCGGCTGTCCCTCAGTGAGGAAAATACGGAGCAGGAGATTGACCACATCCTTCAGGTGGTGCCGGAAGTGGTGACCTATCTGCGGAATATGAGCCCGGTGTGGAAGGATCTTCAGGCCGGCAAGCGTCCCTTCGTTACCCAGGAATAACCAATCCCGGGGCTTGTCTCCGGAAAGATGATAAAAGGAGAGAAAATACAATGGCTCTTTACAGCGAAAAAGTAATGGATCACTTCATGAACCCCCGGAACGTGGGTTCCATCGACGATGCCAGCGGCGTGGGCGAGGTGGGCAATGCCAAATGCGGTGACATCATGAAGATCTACCTGAAAATTGAAAACGACATCATTGTGGACGTGAAGTTTGAGACCTTTGGATGTGGCAGTGCCATTGCATCCTCATCTATGGCCACAGAGATGATTATGGGCAAAAACATCCACGAAGCCATGCGTCTGACCAACCAGGCGGTGGCAGAGGCACTGGATGGTCTGCCTGCCCACAAGATGCACTGCTCGGTGTTGGCGGAAGAAGCGATTAAAAACGCTCTGAAGGATTACTTCGACAAAAATGGAATCCCCTATGATCCGGCAGATTTCCCGGAGCTGGATCATGATGAGCTCCACGATGCAGTTCACGGTGAGGGTTGAGGGATGATTGTGTCATCCAAAGGCCGGTATGCTCTGCGGGTGATGGTGGCCCTGGGGCAAAAGCCGGTGGGGGAGTATGTCCCCTTGAAGGAAATTGCCGCCGCGGAAGGAATTTCCCAGAAATATCTGGAGAGCATCATGGGTGCCCTGAGCAAGGGGGGCATGGTAGATGCGTCCCACGGAAAAAACGGTGGGTATCGACTGAATCGCCCCGTGGGAGAATATACAGTGGGTTCCATTCTTCGACTCACCGAAGGGGATTTGGCACCGGTGGCCTGTGATGCGGATTGTGATCGACACTGTGCCAGCCGAAAAATGTGGGATCGTCTCAGCCGGATGATCGATGAATTTTTTGACGGGATTACCCTGGCGGATCTCATGGCAGAACAATAAAAGAACCGTGGACTGTCTTGTTTGGAACAGTCCACGGTTTTGTTATCATCCTTAGGCTTCGAAGTAAATGATGCCGGCGGCACCGGGGCCAACATGGCTTCCGATGGCACAGCCCACAGTGGCCACAGGAATCTGTCCGGGGTAGGCGTCAAACAGATCTCCCTGCTCGTCCAGGAATCGGTTGAGGTTCTCCGGAGTAACACCGGAGTAAACCAGGCACATGGGCATGGAAAAGTCGATGCCATTGGTCTTTTCAATGAGTTGGCGCAGCAGGGTGTTGGCGGCCTTGCTGCCCCGGGCCTTGCCTACGGAGATGACGCAGCCGTCCTCCACGGCAATGGCGGGCTTGATGTTCAGCAGTCCACCCACCACGGCGGTGGTGGCAGAAATCCGGCCTCCCCGCTTCAAATATTCCAGGGTGTCCAGGGTGGCGAAAATCCGGATTCGACCACGCTGGTTTTCCAGCTCAGCGGCGATTTCCCGGGCAGACAGTCCCTGGTTTGCCAGGCGCAGACCGTATTCCAGCAGGATTCGCTCGCCTACGGTGGCAGTGAGGGAATCCACCACAAAGACCTGATTTTCAAATTCGTCGGCGGCGATGACAGCACTTTGGTAGGTGCCGGAGAGCTTGGAGGACAGGGTGATCACCACCACCTGGTCTCCGGTGGCGGTGAGACGCTGGTACGCCTCGGAGAAAACCGCCGGGGGGATTTGGCTGGAAGTGGGATGATTGGGGTTGGACACCAGTTTTTCGTAGAATTCCTGGTGGCTCAAGGTGACGGCATCGGTGTATTCCTCCGTGCCGAAGCGGACGGTCATGGGCAGATGGGTGACGCCCAGCTTTTCGCAGTCGCTGGGGATCAGGTCACCGGCAGAGTCGATGATGAACTTTACGGCCATGGGGTGGCTCCTTTCAGGTTTCAGTGAATTTGGGATCCCCTTCGATGCGGGAACGAAGGTTCTGGGTGATGCGTTGCAATCCGGAGTAAAAATTCCGGCGTTCCAGGTCGGTAAGACCGTCACCGCCGTCACAAACCCAGTCGGCAATGACAGTGTCGATGTGTTCGGCCAAGGCCAAACCTTCCTGGGTGAGGAACAGGGGGGCACGGTAGGTTTTGTTTTCCTGGGTGTAGACGTAGCCTCGTTCTCGAAGAAAGGCCACACTTCGGGAAATGGCGGCTTTGTCCTCGGAACAAAGGGTACACAGTTGGCTGGAGGTCAGTCCCTCAGGATGAGATTTCAGATAAAACAGGGTCATCACATGGGTGCCTTTCAGCCCCAGGTCGGTGACCTCGGCGGATTTGATCCGCTGAATGTATTTGTAACACACGGTGATCCCCGTGACAAAGGCGTCGAAGCGTTGATTCATGGATAGCCTCCTTTGTATCGGTGGGAGTATACCACAGAAATGTTGAATTGTCAACGGAGATGTTGCGTTTTCAACATTTCCCCCTGTAGGTGTTACAATGATGTGTGACAAATAGAAAAAAAGAATAGTGAATAGGG
>CAZSAZ010000076.1:0-7701 GCA_964604925.1 uncultured Oscillospiraceae bacterium
CCCAAACCTTCAGGCCGTCCAGCTTCTTCTTGGACAGCTGAACAGTGCCCTCCTGGTCGTTAACGCGAACGACAAAGACCTCGATCTCGTCGCCAACGTGCAGGATATCCTCGGGCTTTACAGAAGGATCGGTGCTGACTTCGTCATAGGGAATGTAGCCGGCGTGCTTGGTGCCCAGGTCCACCTGGACCTCGGTGTTGCCAATACCGGTGACGGTACCCATAACCTTATCTCCTGTATTTAAAGTCTTGATGGACTGCTCGAGAAGCTCGGCGAAGTTCTCCTCCTGTACAGTCTCAACATTCATAATTTCGCTCATAGTCTTGTTGACCTCCTTTATAATCCACGCCGGCGTTGACGCACCGGCAGTGATACCAACATCAGTGACACCACGAAAATTCTCCGCTTTCAGCTCGGTGGCATTATCCACCAAGAAAACGTGATCGCAGTGTTCCCGGCAAATCATAGCGAGACGGCCTGTGTTGGAACTTTTGGGGTCACCTACAACGACCATTGCCTGACATACTTCACTCAGTTCTGCTGCTTCGCTTTGCCTATACTCAGTTGCTTTACATATTGTATCAAAAATTTTCAAGTTAGTAAACTGTTTTTTTGCGATTTTACCGCACATTTTCCACAAAAATTCTGTGGAGGTTGTTTGGCAAACCATACAAATTGGGGTATCCGGTTCCACTTCTCCGATTTTGATCCATTCTTCCAATTCCTCCGGGGTCTGGAAGATGCGACAATCGGAACACCATCCGGCAATGGCGACCACCTCCGGATGGGAGCGGGTACCGATGATGATGGGCAATCGCCCTTCTGCCTCCGCTTTTTCCACAATGCCATGGATCCGCTTGACGAAGGGACAGGTTGCATCGATGATCTCCACCCCGCGCTGCTCCAGCTCCCACTGGACTGCCCGGCTGATGCCATGGGAACGGATGATGACCGTATCGCCCCTCTGGGCCTGTTGGGGAGTGTCAATGACCCGAACCCCCATGTCCTCGAACCGTTTCACCGCATGGCGATTGTGGATGATAGGCCCCAGGGTGCAAACTTTTGCCCCGGTTTGAGCTGCCTGCTCTACCAGCTCCACCGCCCGGCTGACGCCGAAGCAGAAGCCTGCGTTCTTTGCCACCGTGATACTCATAGCTTGCACATCTCCACCACAGTGGCCTTCATAGACGCCACCACCTGATCTACGGTCATCTCCGAAGTATCCACCAGAATATGGTTCTTGGTACACTTCAACGGTGCCACCGCTCGATGGGAGTCGGCATAATCCCGGTCGTTGACCTCCTTGAGCACCTGCTCGTAAGACTGCTTTCCGCCTTTTTCCTTCAGTTCTTCATACCGCCGCTGAGCCCGAACCTCCGGGGAGGCCGTGAGGAAGAATTTCACATCGGCCTTGGGCAACACCACCGTGCCGATGTCTCGGCCATCCATAATGACGTTGTGCTTCCGGGCCATGTCCCGCTGCATATCCAGCATGGTATCCCGAACCAGTTTGTGGGCAGAGATTCCGGAGGCGATTTTGGAGATTTCCGGTGTCCGGATATCTTCCGTCACATCGATCTCATTCATAAACATATGCTGGGAGCCGTCCTCGTCATATTCGATCTCGATGACCACCTCATCAATCAACCGGGTGATGCCGTCGATATCCTTGGGGCCGATGCCCACCAGTTCAAAGAAATAGCCCAGGGTTCTGTATATGGCACCGGTATCCACATAGTAAAATCCCAGCTCCTTGGCCAGGCGTTTGGCAATGGTGCTTTTTCCTGCACCGGCGGGGCCGTCGATGGCCACAGAATAGTATCTCATGATGTATCTCCTTATTCCCTGCGCATTTTTTCCAGGGCAGTTTTTTCCAGTTCCGCCACATCCACGGCAGTTCGATTCATCCGTTCTGCCGTCTCCTGAAGGGTCATAGGCGGTTTTCCATTGAGGCCGTAGCGCAAATTCAGCACCATGGTCTCCTCCTGGGTCAGACCGGACATCAGGTCGTTCACCCGCTCCCGGGTCTGGTAGTAGGCGGTGTCCTCGATGGCCAAATTGTCCTCCGGGCTTTCTTCAGGCGGTTGCTGCGCCTGCTTCAGTTGAGCCATAGCCTGGATCTCCCGGAGCATTTTCCCCAGGGACAACGTCTCTTCCAGGGTAATGCCCAATTCCTGGGCTAGTTCCTCATCCTGGGGATTTCGTCCCAGGCGAGTCAGAAGCGCACGATCTGCCTGACGGTACCGATCGATCTGCTGAGCCAGATGGTCGCCCACACCATTGGATTCTGCCTGGATGGTCACAGCTCGAGCCATAGCCTGGCGGATCCACCACAGAGCCTGTTCCCGGAAGGGACCAGCTTCATACCGAAGAATCCCCTGCCATAACCCCAGGCTTCCCTCCTGGATCAAATCCATGAGCAGCACTCCCCGGTCGGCAAATTCCCGGGCACACTGAAACACCGTGGGCAAATAACCATCGGTGAGTTTGGCCATGGCCTTTTCATCTCCCGCTGCGCCCAAAGATGCCAATTCACTGCCGTCAGCAATGGGCTGAAGCAGTTCCAACTCCTCTAAAAACAGTCTCAACGGATCCCGTTCGTCCAGAACCTCCCAGGATCCCTTTTCCAGCATCTGGGTTTCCAGGCGAATCCGGGCTGCGGTAGCCCCATTGCCTTCCAGTCGGGGCAGTTCCGACACATCCAGCATAACGCCCAACTGTTCCAGTTCCAGAGCCGCATCCTCCAAGGACACATCCTCCGAACTCCGAAGCAATCCCAAAAAACGCGCCGCACTGAGCTTGTCTCCTGGTTTCAACTTGGCAAGGGCCAACTCCCAGGGAGTCAGCGCCTGGTCAAAGGTAACATCGATCATTCGAGAAAATCCTCCAATCCCAATGGGGTTCCCAGATTGTTCAGCCGTTTGATGGCTTGCTGTTCAATCTGACGAACCCGTTCTTTCGAAATTCCCAGCTTCTGCCCGATTTTTTCCAGGGCATAGCACTGGCCATCTTCCATTCCATAATGAAGCTGCAGAATGGTTCTCTGCCGCTGATCCAATTGTTCCATCAGCGCGTTGAGGATGGAACTAAGCTCCTCCCGAATCACCACTGCCTGGGGCTCCAATGCTTCATCCCCCGGCAAACATCCGCCAAGGGAGGCATCCTGATCCTCCCCCACAGGCGCATCCAAGGAGCAAAGCTCCGGGGCCAGCATCCGCAGCTGGGCTATCTTTTCCTCTGGTAATTCCAATCTCTGGGCCAGTTCTTCTTCTGTCGGTTCCCTGCCCAATTCCCCTTGCAGCGCCGCCATCTCACTTTGGAGCTTCCCCAACCGCTCTGCGGTATATCCCGTCATCCGGATAACCTCACCATGCTGGGTCAGGTAGCGAACCATCTGACGGCGAATACTTTTGCTGGCGTAGGTTGAAAATCGAGTCTCCCGGGTGTAGTCAAACTGCCGTGCTGCTGCAATCAGACCGATGGAGCCTTCCTGAATCAAATCCAGCAACGGAACCCCACGTCCGGCATATTTTCGGGCGATGGAAACCACCAACCGCAGATTGGCATTGACCATCTGGCGTAGGGCTTCTTCATTCCCCCGGGCACATTCCGCGGCAAGCTCCCGCTCCTGCTGCTGGGTGAGCACGGGATACCGTCGAATCTCCCGGAGATACTGGCGGGCATCCTCATCACCCGAGGACACCCCAGCCTGGGCCTCATGTTCCTCCAACACGGTTCCGTTCATGGTCTGTATCCTTTTCTTTCCTGCAACTTTTTTCGCATGACCATCAAATCCTCCTCTGTGCTGACAGAGGACAGCCGATGTTCCTGCTGAATGATCCGAACACAGTCCCGGAATTCATCCTCGTTAATGGGGCCGGTACGGTTCTGGGCCACCTGCGCCACATGACTGATCTCTTCCTGGGTAAGATCCTGCAACGTTGCCACCTGACACTCCAGGCCCTGGCCGTGACGCTCCAGCATCTGGGCAAAAACCCTGGAAAACAGGGGCACAGAAAAATCCTCCGGAGTCAGCCCTTCCAATTTATCCAGCAGAGCCGGCTCCCGCAGGCCCTGGGCAATCACGTTTTCCTCTGCCCGGGCGGACTTCACATTCTCATATCGAATGGCCCGGGTCTTGGGCTGACTGGCCTGAGCCGGAGCCAGGGAAATTTTCTCCTGGGCCTTTTTCTCCCGGCGCTGACGATTTTTCCACGCCTTGGAAATTTCCATCTCCATGGCCTCGAATCGAATCCCCCCTTCTTCCGCAATCCGATGTCCGTAGACTTCCCGTTGCACCGAAGAAGGCAGGGTAGAGATAAGCTGGGCACATTCCTGGATGAATTTCACCCGCTGATCATCTTCCCGGATGTCGTATTTCCGCCGGATGGCGTTGAGTTGGTATTCCACACGATTGCTGGCATCCTCCAGCAAAATCTTAAACTGATCCGCTCCAAATTTCTTCAAAAATTCGTCAGGATCCTTGGCATCCCGCATTTTCAGGACCTTTATTTGCAGGCCTGCCTTTTCCAGCATGGGAATGGCCCGGCGAGTAGCCCGTTGTCCTGCCTCGTCCCCGTCATAGATCAGCACCACCTGATCGGTGTACCGGGTGAGCAGTGTGGCGTGTTCCTCGGTCAAACTGGTGCCCAAAGATGCCACAGCGCAATCAAATCCGTATTGATGGAGAGCCACCGCATCCATGTATCCCTCCACCAGAATCAAATACCCTAATTTGCTCTTCTTCGCCAAATTCAAGGCAAAGAGGTTTTTTCGTTTGTTGAAAATCAAGGTTTCCGGGGAATTCAGATACTTGGCAGCATTGGGGTCATCGCCGTTCATAATTCGGCCGCCAAATCCAATGACGTTTCCCCGAACATCAATGATAGGGAACATCAGCCGATCCCGGAACCGATCGAAAATCCTTCCGTTTTTCTTGCTCACCGTCACCAGGCCGGAATCCACCAGTTCCTGCTGGGTGTAGCCTTTGGCAGTCAACGCCTTTACCAATTCGTCCCAACTGTTGGGCGCATAGCCGATTCCAAAAGTGGTCAAGGTTCCCTTGCTCATTCCCCGGTTCCGGGCATAGGCCAGAGCTTCAGCCCCTCCGGGAGCATAAAGCTGACTGTGGAAGAACCGAGCCGCTTCTTTATGCAGTGCCCACAGTCGCTCCTGGGCCCGGTATCGGGATTGGTACTGCTCGTCCTCCGGCACCGTCATTCCCACCCGTTTTGCCAAGGCCCGAACGGCATCGTGATAGCTCAGTCCTTCGATCTCCATTTGAAAATTGATGACACCGCCACCTTTGTGACAACCGAAACAGTAGTAAATCCCCTTGTCCGGTGCCACGGAAAAGGAGGCAGTTTTTTCCCCGTGAAAGGGGCACAGACCGAACAAATTTCCGCCACTGCGACGCAATGTCACATACTGGGACACCACATCCTCTATGGGATTTCGAGCCACCAGCTCATCCAGAAATGCCGGGGGAAACGCCATGATCTTGCCTCCTTTTTTAACGTCTTTTTATTATATCACATCATCCCCGAACATTCCAGCCCGAGGGAATAAAAAGTTCCACATATTTATCCACTGCATATTTGTCCGTCATTCCGGCGATGTAATCGCACACCGTCCGTTCCATTCCGTCAAAGGATAGCTGAGGGTGAAAATCCTCCGGCAGAGCCTCTGGGTGGTTCACATAATACTCATACAATCGTTGGAGCATCCCCCGGGCCTTTTTCTCCTCCCCTTTTGCCACAGGGTTGTGATATACCCGTTCAAACATGAAGCTTCTCAAATCCCGAAGGGCTTGCTCCACTTCAGGAGACATCCCCAGGCATCCCATTTCCCGAGAGGTTTGGATCACATCACACACCAGGGTGTTGATGCGCATTTTGTGGGTCTGCCCCAGCACATCCGAAATGGCTCTGGGAATATCCTCGTTGGTCAAAATCCCCGCCCGCATGGCATCGTCAATGTCGTGGTTGACATAAGCAATTTGATCCGACCGCCGGACAATTTGGCCTTCCAGGGTGTCGGGGATGAGGGGGCCGGTATGTCCCAGGATTCCCATCCGCACCTCATAACTCAAATTCAAGCCCTCTCCGTTTTTTTCCAGTACATCCACCACCCGCAGGCTTTGTTCATTGTGGCGGAAGGGCTTTCCCATCACTTCACTGAGAGCCGCCTCGCCAGCATGACCGAAGGGGGTATGCCCCAAATCGTGCCCCATGGCTATGGCCTCTGTCAAATCCTCATTCAGCCGCAAGCTCCGGGCGATGGTTCGTCCAATGCGGGCCACCTCAATGGTGTGGGTCATTCGGGTTCGGTAGTGGTCTCCCTCAGGCTGCAAAAACACCTGGGTTTTGTGCATCAACCGCCGGAAGGATTTGGAATGGATGATCCGATCCACATCCCGCTGATAGCAAGTCCGCACCTCGTCATTTCCCCGTTCCTCCGGAATGGGGCGTCCCCGGGAGCGGTCTGCAAAGGCCGCCCTGGGATCCAGATACAAATGTTCCTGCTCTTCCAAAAAATCACGAACAGACACGGATATTCCCCCCTTCTGAACCCGATTATGCCACCTGTCAGGTTTCCTCCGACTCCACCGGGAAGGCCCGATATTCCTGACCAATCGTCAATCCTTCCAGCCTTCCCGCAGACAAATCCACCAGTTTTTCCAAAAACGGGTCTGCCTTGGCCTGGGGAACCAGAACTTCCAGCTCCACCTCTGCCCCAAACTCACAGGATCGGATCACACCACCCCATGCGGCAATCTCCAATTTGACACGCTCATACAGTGGATAGGGGCAGGGAATGTACAGAGCCGTCCAGACCCGCTTCATACTCTTCCCCCCAGCATCCACCGCGATTTTGGCTCCCTTGGTATAAGCCCGAACCAAACCTCCGGCCCCCAGCAAAATTCCGCCAAAATACCGCGTCACCACGCATACACAATTATACAGGCCTTCCCGCTGAAGTACCTGCAACATGGGCATTCCTGCGGTTCCCCCCGGCTCTCCATCGTCGGAAAAACGAACCGCTCCATCCCGGATGATGTATGCCCAGCAATTGTGGGTAGCATCATAATGCTGCTTTTTCATCCCCTGGATTCGTTCCAGCGCCTCCTGCTCCGTTTCCACTGGCCAAATCCGACCAATGAAATGGGATTTCTTCTCGTAAAAATCATCCTCCCCGAAGCCGGTGGGCACCAGGTATTCCTCCATCGTCATAATTCCTCCGTGATATAGCCTCTTAATTGTCCGAAGAGGATCTCGTCCACAATGGTCTCCATCTCAATTCCCTCTCCGGTATATTCCACCGACTTGACCTGGGCCGAAGAATGGAGCCGCTCCACCATTCCTCCCTGGGAGTAGGGCAGGCAAATGCGGATGTGGTGCAACCCCTGGTCCAGGGCCTTCTCGATTGCCTTGAGAAGGCCGTCCATATTCCTTCCGCTTTTTGCGGAGATGGCTACCACGTCCTCCCCCACCGGGATCTCCGTTGCCTCCACCAGATCGGCCTTGTTGTACACCCGAAGCGTCGGGGTTCCCTCCTTGGCCAACTTTGCAATGAGTTTTTCCACCACGGCGATATGCTCCTCCCGATTGGGATCAGCAGCATCGATCACATGGAGCAAAACGTCTGCATATTCCAGTTCCTCCAATGTTGCCCGGAAGGCATCCACCAGATGATGGGGCA
>CAZSAZ010000077.1:0-7600 GCA_964604925.1 uncultured Oscillospiraceae bacterium
CCGGATCGTCGGACAACCTGAGGATGTTGTCATAGGTCACCCGGGCTTTCTGTTCAGCCGCCAGATCTTCCACCAGGTCTGCCATGGGATCGCCTTTGACTGCCATACTGGCAGCAGTGAAGGGGAAACCGGATGCCGCAGTGGGATACACGCCGGTGGTATGATCCACAAAATAGGGGGCAAACCCCGAGTCCTGAATCTGCTGGTCACTCAAATTCCGGGTCAACTGGTGAACAATGGCCCCGATCATCTCCAAATGCCCCAGTTCCTCGGTACCAATATCCGTCAGCAGACCTTTGAGTTCATCGAAGGGCATACTATACCGCTGACTTAGGTAGCGCAGGGAGGCTCCCAGCTCTCCATCCGGGCCGCCGTACTGGCTGATGATAATGGCCGCCAATCTGGGGTTAGGACGGTCGATTTTCACCGGGTATTGGAGCTTCTTTTCATATACAAACATGGTTTATCCCTCCCGATTGGCACAATATTCCCAGGGCCAGGGGTCATCCAGCCATCGATAACCACCGTCCCCCGGCGTAGTATGGTTCAGCGGGCCGCAGTTTGCCGTATACTCTTCTGTCAACTTCTGCGCCATGGCCTGATAGCTTCGGTAAAGCTCCAAAGCTTCCCCATCCTCCCGGTGGGTATCCAGATATAGGGCCAGTTCTTGGATGACAAAATCCAACCCCTGGATTTGAGCCAGGATGGTATCTGGCTTTAGCTTGGTGTTTTCCATGCCCAGGAAAGGCAAATCCAGTCCCGGGTAGAGGGTTCCCCGGATCAATGCCCGTCGGGCTTCATATTTTGGGGGATCCTCCGGCTGAAACGGAACATAAGGATTGGCCAAAGGAGCCGGATTGGGCAGCGTTCCCTGAAACCCCCGGGACATTTCCCGGGGCTTGGTGCGTCTTTGTCCCACAGTTCATTCCTCCTACCTTTTTGTTTGGAAACGATTGTCGTTCCGGGTCATGCTATGCCGGAGAAGGGGAGAGGGTTCTAATTCCGAAGGGAAGAACATAGCCTGAGCCAAAGGGGGTTGTATGGTGAGAACGCAGGAATATTTACGTCGCTATGCCTATGTCTATTGTTACATCCTCAGTCTGTTTCTTCTGCTGGCGGGGATGATTCGGCAACACTACGAAACGGTCGTATCCCTTCAGGAGGCTCAGACATATCCCAAAATCATCATCGATCCCGGTCATGGAGGCATGGACGGCGGGGCAAACACCCATGATGTGATGGAGAAGGACCTTAATCTGGAGATTTCCTTGCGGCTGGAATCTCTGCTTCGTCTTTTGGGCCAGGATCCGGTGATGACCAGAAGGGAGGATGTGGATCTTGCCACGGAGGGCCATTCCATTCGGGAGCGAAAGCGGTCGGATTTACGGAACCGGGTGGCTCTGGCTAATGCGGAGGAGGGAACCTTTCTCATCAGCATCCACCAAAACCATTTTTCCGATGGGCAGTATTCTGGGATCCAAGTTTTTTACGCAGATACCTATTCCAGCCAAACCGTCGCCCAGCGGCTTCAGGAGCGTCTGAATCAGACACTGAATTCCAACCGCCGCTGCAAAAAAGCCCAGGGTGTCTATCTCATGGAACATTTGGATGGCGCGGGGATTTTGGTGGAATGTGGCTTTTTGTCCAATCCTCAGGAAGCGGAGCTGCTCCAAAGGGCTTCCTACCAAAAGAAGCTATGCTGCATCTTGTCAGGAAGCCTGATGACCGATCTGGTAGATTGGGGTGTTTCCTCCTAGGCCTTGACCAATCGAACAAATGTTGGTATAATCATCAAAACGACACAAAGGAGCATCCTCCATGGCAAAGACAAAAACCATTTTCTTCTGCACCAACTGTGGCAACGAAAGCCCTCAGTGGCAGGGTCGCTGTCCCGGATGTGGCCAATGGAATACCCTGGTGGAACACGTGGAAAAACCCATTCCGGTTGGCCGGGGCAAGGCTGCTCCCGTGGGACAAAATCGCATCCCCAAAAAACTCCATCAGGTGGATACCGGGGATGAAATCCGGTTTCTCACTGGCCTGGGAGAACTGGATCGGGTTTTGGGCGGCGGCGCAGTGGAGGGTAGCTTGGTGCTGGTAGGCGGCGCTCCCGGCATTGGCAAATCCACATTGCTGTTGCAAATTTGCGCCAACATCTGTGCCCATCGTCGGGTGCTCTATGTCTCCGGCGAGGAGTCGGAACGGCAGCTCAAACTCCGGGCAGAACGCCTGGGGGTGGACGGCGAGGAGTTGTATATTCTATCGGAAACCAGGATATCTGCCTTGCTGGAAGCGGTGGAGCAGGTGAAACCCGATATTCTCATTGCAGACTCCATTCAGACGCTGTATCAGGAAACCAACGAATCTTCTCCTGGGTCTGTTAGCCAAGTGAAGGACTGTACCATGGCCTTGATGCACTTGAGCAAGCAGGAGGGACTTACAGTATTTGTGGTGGGGCACATCAACAAAGATGGTGCCATTGCCGGCCCTAAAGTGCTGGAACATATGGTGGACTGCGTCTTGCTATTTGAGGGGGATCAGCACTCCAGCTATCGCCTTCTACGGGCGGCAAAAAATCGCTTTGGCTCCACCAACGAAATTGGCGTATTTGAGATGGGGGATTCCGGACTGATCGAGGTGCCCAACCCCTCGAAAATGCTCCTTCAGGGGCGGCCAGAGCACGCTCCCGGCTCCTGCGTGGCCTGCGTCATGGAAGGAACGCGGCCGGTGCTGGCGGAGATTCAGGCTCTGGTGACCAAAACGACCTTCAACGTTCCCCGTCGAGCCGCGGATGGATTTGACTTCAACCGGGCGGTGCTGATGCTGGCGGTGGCAGAGAAGCGGGGAGGACTGCATTTAGGTTCCTTCGATGCCTATATCAACGTGGTGGGAGGCCTTCGGCTGGATGAACCGGCAGGGGATTTACCGCTGATTTTGGCGGTGGCTTCGGTCTATCGGGATAAACCCGTTTCTTCTGCCCTGGCCGCCATCGGAGAAGTGGGCCTGACAGGGGAGGTTCGGGCAGTGAATCATCTGTCCCAGCGGCTTCAGGAAGTACGGCGACTGGGATTTGAGCAGTGCATCATTCCCAAATATGGTTCCGACCAGGCAGAGATCCCGGAGGGGTTGACGGTATTCCGGGTGCGAAACATCCGGGAGGCATTGGAATTGGTGCTGTAACCAAACAGGCGAACAAGAGGGAAGGGGAGACCGCTATGACGGTCTCCCCTTATGTTTCTTACATCACAGCCAAATCCCCAGGACAAGTCCCAGCGCAACCCCCAAAATTCCAGCCAAAAGGATGCTCACCGGGTTATTCCGGTAGCGAATCCGAACGACTTTTTTGATTACAGGCTTCTCCACCACCCGTTCCACGATCCGATCCACGCTTTGTTCCAGTTTTACCACCACAGGAGCGGGAAGGTACACCGGCTTATTCCCTGTGGCGAGGTACTCCACCTCTGTATCCAATGCGTCGGCCAGCCGGACCAAATTCAGGGTGTCTGGGCTGGAAAGGTCTTGTTCCCATTTGCTCACCGCTTGACGTGTGACGGACAATTGATGAGCCAACTGTCCCTGGGACAGGTTTTTCTCCTGCCGCAGGGCACGGATCCGTTCTCCGATGCTCATTGTCAATTCCTCACTTTTCTCTCTATTTTGCTAGCAATAATCGGTTGCATTTTACGTTTTTATCAATATTTACTCCGCTATTTCCTGGCCGTTTCGATCCAAATTCAGTCTGGAAATGGGGTTTGCTTCTGCGGCAATTTTCAGTTCAGTGCTTTCAATATGCGTGTAGATTTGCGTGGTGTTCAGATTTTCGTGGCCCAGTACCTCCTGAACGGTTTTGATATCCACACCGTTTGCCACCATCAAGGTTGCAGCAGTATGCCGCAGTTTATGAGCTGAGAATTGATCGGCATCCAATCCTGCCTGAAGCAAAGCCTTCTTCACCAGACGGTGGACTGCGCTGGCACTAATCCGATTTCCGTCCCGGGAACCAAACAACGCCCTATTATCCGACAAAACCCGCTGATTTCGCAGGGGAAGATAATCGTCAATGGCCTTTCGGCAGGCGGTTCCGAAATACACGAATCGTTCCTTATTGCCTTTTCCCACCACCCGGATTCGATCTTCGTACACATCTGTCAGATTCAGCCCTACCAGCTCGCTGCGCCGGATGCCACAATTGAGAAATAGCATCAAGATGGCATAATCCCGCTTTTCATTCGGCCCACTCACCGCCTGGAGCAGGGCAGAGGACTGTTCCAGTGTCAAATACCGGGGAAGGCTTTTTCGTAGTTTGGGATATTCCAAATCTGCCACCGGATTGTCTTGTAATTGTTTGGTTCTTATGGTAAGATACTTGAAAAAGGACTTGATGGCTGACAATTTTCTGGCTCGGGATGCCGCCTCGATTCCGTGCTCCGGATAGGCTGAATCGGGATTTGTGGTGCGCTCATTGGCCAGGTAGGACAAAAATTCAAACACATCCGATGTGGTGATGGTCTGAATCAGTGTCAGATCCACATCCCGGATATCGATCAGATCCAGGCGTGTGGAAATGGGAGCCTCGCTACGCATGAGTTTGATAAATCGGAGAAACATTCTTAAATCCAGATAATACTCTGAAATGGTCTTTGGTGATTGAGCCTTGATGGTTTCGTGATAACTAAGAAAATCCCTCAAAATCTGGGGACAATCCGAATATTTTTGCATATTTACACCTGATTTCTAATTTTTTGGAGGTTTTTATGAAAATCGTGATTTTACAGTTCAGCGGTCGGGAGCATGGAAACTGTGGCAATGTGGCAACGTTTATTTCTGAGTATTGCCAAAACTTGAACCCTACAATCCATTGGATTCACGGAGATGCAGCCGCTCCTTGCGGAGAATGTGACTATCAATGTTTGAAACCCGACCAAATTTGTCCCAGGCAGCAACGGGTACTGGATGATGTAATAGATGGGGATCTGGTATTTTACATCGTACCCAATTACTGTGGCTATCCCTGCGCCAATTACTTCGGGTTCAACGAGCGAACCGTTGGTTATTTCAATGGTGACCGTCAAAAGATGACCCGCTATTTGCAGATTCCAAAACGGTTTATCCTCGTCAGCAATTCTACGGGATGGGAAGCAGCTATGGCTCAGCAAACCAACCAAGAGCCCGTTTGTTTCTATTTGAAATCCGGAAAATACGGCAAGCAAAGCATCGCAGGAAATTTGATGGATGTGCCGGAAGCCCGGCAAGATTTGGAGCATTTTGTGGCATCAGCCCTCCAGTCCATTGGTGAAGAATCGTAACAGGCAAGATACCACAAGCCCAGAGAGTACATCTACAGCCTCTGAATACCATCACACAGGCACGTAGAGGCTGTGCGATGGGCTGAAATCCGGAATTCTAAGACTAATTATAGCACATCTCCACCGCGAACGCAACAAAATTTTTATTTTGTTGCGTTCGTCTGAACCAAATAAAACAGCCATCGAGTGGCCCATCCGAACCCCTGCGCTGTCCCCTCCGCCATCTTCGGCGGCTTTGCGCATGAGCCTATCCCCAAAACCATCGTATTCCCGTTGAAGTTCTATTTCCCAAAAGAAACCACCCAGGTAGCACAGAACGCGTGTCGTGCCACCTGGGTGGTTCTGATTAGGGTTTCGAATCCAAACCTGCGGAATGGATGTAATACACCACCGTTTCTCCTGAACCGTTGTCAAATTCAATGGCAAAGGATCTGCTTTCATCGTCGTACCCACCGACGATCTGCAACACATCATACTCTGTCAAAGTATCTGCGGAAAACAACATTTCCTGGCCAATGGCCATTCCTTCCAGCCAAGAAATCTCCGATAGCTGCACCTGGAAGATTTGACCCTCCACGCCAATGCAAAGGACTTCCCCATCTTCCTCCACCGTAACAGTGATGAGTCTCCGGCTTTCCTCGCCCAGGGTAATCTCCCTTTCGTCAGCGTCTATGGAAGCAGGTACCTGCTCCAAATTCTCCCAACCCCCCCGAAGCACCACCGTTCCTCCTGTATTGGAAATTTCCTTGGGGAAATAATCTTCCACAAGGATTCCTTCCAGTTGCGCATAGGTGACCTGGACTTTGATGATTCCCGATGCGTAAGGTGCCAGCACATACTGATTGAAGAAAAACACCATCCCATCTTCATTAAAATACCAGTACGGTGTCATGCTGCCGTAGGAAAAACTCTGCGCGATGGTCTGAGAGTAGTCGGCAAACAATGCCCACTCCCCCACATCCCGGAATTTCTCCTGGATGATTTCCTCGATCAACTGAGCTAGCTTTTCTGCGGAGGATTCCAAAATCACATCCTCCAGGGACAACACCTTTTGCTGTTCCAAATCCAGGTTCCAAGCAGTTTGGATGGTTCCGGGATGGGCGCCGCCGGAGTAGACGGAGCTACGAACCATCAAGGACATAACAGAAGCATCCTGGCGTCCGATGCCAATCTCCTGATAGTTTGCATAACTGTAAAATCCTTCTTCTCCCCATTGCTCTAGGGCCAACTTGGCATCCTGAAGCAAATTGGTGCTGTTGGAGGTGTAGTCCCGGTGAATGGAGTACAAAATAGAATCCACCCATTGCTGTCTCTGGTCATCGGTGGAATAAAAAGTGGGTTCGCAGGTATACTCATACATCAGTTCCCTGCCCTTGCTGTCCGATGTGATGATGCAGTCCCGGCTCAGGAGGAAATAATTGCCAACGCTGGCGGTCTTTCCTTCTTTGGTCTCCAAAGGTACGGCATCCTCGGATTCCAGGGAAACATCCCCTGCCGCTTCCCACAGCGTGGCAACGGAATCTTCCGTCTCATCGGTTGCATCATAGGTACAAGTGGAACACTCAACGATGGGTGAATTGTCATAATGTGCAGGAGTTGCACTGCGGCCGCAGCCGGCCAACAAAAGTGCAGCAAAAAGAAGAAAAATTCTCTTCTTTCCCACAAAATCACCATCCTTTCTTTCGGAAATACTATACCAGATTTTTCCAGCAATTGCAATGGATGGAAGCAGGATTTAATTTCTTAAGTTTCTCTTTTCGCCTTTCTGAACACTTTTCTCTTTACATTTCCCCGGGAAAACGGTACAATGGAAGGGTAAATAAGCTCATAATCTGGGAGGTCTATTTCCATGAGTATCAAACGAATCGGCGTACTCACCAGCGGTGGCGACGCCCCCGGCATGAACGCTTGTGTCCGCGCCGTTGTCCGAACAGCACTGTACCACGGCATTGAATGTTATGGCATCCGCAGAGGCTGGAACGGCCTGATCTCCGGCGATATCATTCGCCTGGACGAGCGCAGCGTTGCCCACACCATCAATCGGGGCGGTACCATCCTCTACACCGCTCGCAGCAAGGAATTTATGACGGAGGAGGGCCAGCGCAAGGCGGTGTCTACCTGCAAATTCCTGGGACTGGACGGCATCGTGGCCATCGGCGGTGACGGCACCTTCCGGGGCGCAAGAGCCCTGAGCAAGTACGGGATCAATGTCATTGGAATCCCCGGAACCATCGACAACGACATCTCCTGCACCAACTACTGCATCGGCTTCGACACCGCCGCCAACACCGCCA
>CAZSAZ010000078.1:0-7522 GCA_964604925.1 uncultured Oscillospiraceae bacterium
TACTCCCGGGAGGCTTTACTGGACACCATCTGGACATACGAATACCGCAGCGACATCCGAACCGTGGATGTCCATATCCGGCGGCTCCGGGAGAAATTGGAGGAAAATCCCGCAGAACCGAAACATATTTTGACGAAGTGGGGTGTTGGCTATTACTTCAAAAAATAAGGCCTATCGTACCCTTCCCTATGGCACCAATCAGTTTCGCTACAGCATCATTCACGTCCTTGTGACGGTGGTGGTGTTGCTTGCCATGAATGTCTACTGCAATTCCACGTGCTACCGTCTGTTCTACCAAACCAAGAAAGCCTCCATGGAGGAAAAGGCCCAGGTTGCCGCCTCCACCATAGCAGAGCAGCGGGTGCTAAACGTCACCACCGCCTCTGCCGCCGTCAATCAACTGGAAGATCTCACCGTCACCCGGATGATTATCACCGATGCCTCCGGGAAATGCGTCTACGACTCCATCCGGGAGGTGGATGAGGTGGGAAAATACTGCCTCTATCCCGAAATTGTCCAGGCCCTGGAAGGAAACGACGTGTTCACCTGGCGATACCGGAAAGGGGTCATGGAGTCCCAGGCCGCCACCCCCATCTTAAGTTACAATAACCTGATGGGCAGCATTTACATCATGGAATACGATGCCGCCCAGGGACAGCTCATTGAGTCCTTGCAGACCACTTTGCTGACGGTGACGCTGGTACTCAGCGGTGCGCTTTTGGTGTTTTCCCTGGTTTTTTCCACAGTATTTGCCAATCGCCTGCGGAAAATCATGGACTCCATGCAAATCATCCGGGAAGGCGGCTACTCCCACAAGGTGGAAATGGGCGGCCACGACGAACTCACTGTACTGGGGAAGGAATTCAACGTCCTGACGGACAAGCTCCAGGAATCCGAGGACAAGCGCAGACAGTTTGTCTCCGATGCCTCCCATGAGCTGAAAACTCCCCTGGCTTCCATCAAACTCCTGTCGGATTCCATTTTGCAAAATGATATGGACATGGATACCATCCGGGAATTTGTGGCAGACATTGGCGATGAAGCCGACCGCCTCAACCGCATGAGTTCCAAGCTCCTGTCCCTGACCAGAATCAGCGCCGACAACGGTTCCGACTGTGAAATTGTCTATATGGCTCCCACCATCCGCCGGGTGGTGCGGATGCTTTCGGCCATTGCCGACCATGCTGCCGTAACCATTCGGGTGGAGATTGTGGAGGATTGCTCCATTCTGATTTTGGAAGATGATCTGTACCAAATTATTTTCAATCTGGTGGAAAACGGCATCAAATACAACATTCCCGGTGGGAAGCTGTTTCTCCGTTTGACCCGGGAGGGGAGCAATGCCCTGCTCACCGTCCGGGACACCGGCGTAGGAATTCCAGCCGATGCTCTGGATCATATTTTCCAACGGTTTTACCGGGTGGACAAGGCACGCTCCCGTCAGACCGGCGGCAGTGGCCTTGGCCTGGCCATTGTCCGGGATATGGTGGAACGAAACCGGGGTAGCATCCGGGTGGAAAGTGTGACAGGAGAATCCTCCGGAACCACCTTTTTCCTGGAAATGCCCATTTTCGACGTGGAGGAGGATGGCCTATGAAGCGATCGATTTGTTTTGTTCTTTGTCTGGGACTTCTGTTCTCCCTGTGCGGATGCACCCAGCAAACCACTCCCGATGTGCGAATCCCCGGTGCCTTTTACTACCGCCGGACGCAAACCGTCTACGGAGAACCGGATGGGCTGATTGCCCCGGAAATTCGGGAAACCGCAGGCCTTTCCTCTGACGTAGACACGCTGCTTTCCATGTATTTTGAGGGGCCCATCAGTGCCGATTTGGAGTCACCCTTCCCTCGGGATACCCAGGTGGTTTCCTGGGAAATCCGGAACAATACATTAACGTTGACCATGAACGAAGCCTTTGCCGCTTTGACTGGTGTGGAAAAAACCCTCGCCTGCGTCTGTGCCACCAAAACCTTCCTTCGGCTGTTCCCGGTGAGCTATGTCCGCTTTCTCTCCGTCACCGGCCAGGTTGATGGAGAAAAAACGTTGACCCTGTCTGAAGATGACATTCGCCTGTACGACGACAGCCTAGACCAGTCCCGAACGGAATTCACCCTGTACTACACCGACCGGCAACGGCGGTATCTCATCGCCCAGCCCATCACGGTGAATCTGGCCACCGAAGAAGATCCGGTTGCTTGTCTGATTCAAGCGCTGTTCACCCCACCTGACGGCTCCAAGCTCTATTCTGCCATCCCTCAGGGAACCACTCTGCTGGATTATTCTATCGACGACGGTCTTTGTACCGTAAATTTCTCTGGGGAATTTGAGCGACACAGTTTTTCCCGGGTGGAAGCCCAGCGGCTGAGTCTGCTTAGTGTCGTCAACACCCTGACCCAGCTAGATGAAATCGACCGGGTGGAATTCTCCACCGACGGAAACCTTCTGGTGCAATATCAGCTCCTGACCATCTCTGGCCCCTTTGTCCGGGAGGAGACCGCCATTGGCCCGGTTCGCACCGGAATGAATGAGTTTGACGCCACGGTCTATTTGTGCAACGGCCTGGAACATTGCCTGGCAGCCATTCCCATCCGGATTCGTCAAAGCACCGGCCTGAGTCAACCGGAGCTGGTGGTTCAGGCATTGCTGGACTACGGCTCGGTCAATGGCTTCTATTCTGCCATCCCCCAAGGAACTGAGATTTTGGATATTCAAATTCGCAACAGCATTTGCTACATCGATTTGTCGGAGGAATTTCTCTCTCAGACGGATCATCTTCTGGCCTCCGTCCATTCCATTGTGGCATCCGTTTGTGCCCTGGATGGAATCTACAGTGCCCAAATCACCGTGGAAGGCCGCATCCCCCAAGGGGATCTTTCCAATTTGTTTGTGGTGCTTTCCCCTCAATCGGATTGGTTCTTATAAGAAAAACCTCCTTCGGTAAGTTCCGGAGGAGGTTTTTTCGATGGAAACAGCCGCCGCTCCCAACAGAATCGGCGGCTGCCCATATACCATTAGTTGTTTTCGATCACCCGTTTTGCGCCCAGGTACATCCGGACGTAGTAAGGCTCCGAAAGATCCGTGATGATGACGCCCTTGGTGGAGTTGGCGGCGTGAATCATCTGGCCGTTTCCAATGTACAATCCCACATGGGTCATGCCGGAGACCTCTCCGTTGCTGGAGAAGAACACCAGATCGCCGGGACGCAACTCCTCCCGGGGAATCACCTTGTCAGAAAGGGTGTTCCACTGGTTGGTCGCACCGGGATAGAGGGTGTAACCAAACTGCTTGTACACATAATAAACAAATCCAGAGCAATCAAAGCCTTCCTCCGGGCTCTTTCCGCCGTAGACGTAGGGATACCCCTGGAACTGGAGGGCAAAGTCCACCACGCTTTCCGCCTTTGCGATAGTATCATCGTTCCGGTCGTCCGGCGTTTCCTCCGGAGCGACCCAGGTATTGACGAATTCATAGATCCGGTAAAAAATCGACAACGCCTCCTGGCAGACGATGTCATCGGTGGGATGGAGCCGCTTGTTGGTATCCCCCTTCACTACCCCAATGCCCACCAGCAACTTGGTTGCGCTCAGGGCGTAGCTGGCGATTTGGTTGGCATCCCGATACTCCGACAAATCCACCGTATCATCCTCTGTATAGGGGTATCCAATTGCACCCAGGAAATTCACGGACATCTTAAAGAAGTCCTGGCGGGTCAACGGAGCATCCGGATCAAATTTTCCGCCGCCCACACCGCTGATGATCCCCAGTCGGTAGGCGTTGCGCACATCCAAATCGTCGGTGTCGGTGAAGTAAGAATCCGGATTGCCCAAGTCTGCATCGGTAATGCCCATCATCCGTTTGTAGGTTCGCATGATGACCTTGCACAGATTCTGCCGGGTGATGGTGCCATCCATGGGCGTAGCTTTTACCGTTCCGGGGATCAGTTCCAGATCATCCATCGCCTCCACGTCCTCCCGGGCCCAGGCGGCCAGGTTGACAAATTCACCGCTTCCATCCGGTTCCGAAGGTTCAGGCTCCTGGGGATTCTTGTCCGGAAGTTCCTGAGCCGCCACCTGATACCCCCGGTAGAACAGACACAACGCCTCCTCCCGAGAGGTCTTTTTGTCCCAGTCCAGCCGGGATCCGGTACCACTGACAATTCCCAGTCCCACCGTCAGCTTTGTTTCCTCTTTGCCCCAAGGGATGGAGCTTCCATCCTGGAACCGGCTCAAATCGCCATAGTCTCCATCGGACACAGGATAGCCCACCGATTCCAAAAACTGGGCCACAATCACAAAAAACTCCAACCGGATCAGGTTGTCCGCAGGACGGAAGGTTCCATCTCCGTCTCCCCGCACGATTCCGGCTGCATAAGCCTTTTCCACATCGGGATCCCGGGTGTCGGTGAAAGGATGGGCCTTGGGCAGTTCCAGCGTCTGTCCCGTCAACATCTCATAGGCCTTGACCGCCACCCGGCACATATCCATCCGGGAGATGGCCTTGCTCATATCCGCTTCCACGAGGGAATCGGGGATCAGACCCAACTGCCCCATGGCAGAAAGTTCTTCCTCGGCCCAGTCCGATGCGTTGGAGTAGGCCATGGCACTGGGAAGGGCAGAACACATCATCGTCAGTGCCAACATCAAACAAAACAGTCGATTCCAGATTTTCTTCATAAGTCCTCCTTTGTTTTCTTTCCCATATCTCACAGCCGGATTTCCAAGCCCACAGGGCAGTGATCCGACCCCAGCACATCGTGGTAGATCGGGGTTGCGGTGATTGCGTCCCGGATCCGGTTGGATACCAGGAAATAGTCAATGCGCCATCCGGCGTTGTTCTGCCGGGCTTTGAACTGATAGCTCCACCAGGTATACGCCCCGGTGGCATCGGGATGAAGAAACCGGAATGAATCCGTAAACCCCGATTCCAGGAGTTTGGTAAAACTCTCCCGCTCTTCGTCAGAAAAACCGGCATTGCCCCGGTTTGTTTTGGGATTTTTCAAATCGATCTCTTGGTGAGCCACATTGAGATCTCCACAGACCACCACCGGTTTTTTCCGATCCAATTCGGAAAGGTACTGGCGAAAGGCCTCATCCCATTTCAGGCGATGGTCAATCCGGGCCAATTCCCGCTGGGCATTGGGGGTATAGCAAGTGACCAGAAAAAAGGATTCATATTCTGCGGTAATGATCCGCCCTTCTGTGTCCAACTCCGCAATGCCCAATCCCTCCCGAACCGAGATAGGCTGCTCCTTGGAAAACAGAGCCGTTCCGGAGTATCCTTTCTTTTCCGCGGAATACCAATACTGGTGATATCCTGGTGTATCCAACTGGATCTGATGGGGCTGGAGCTTGGTTTCCTGGAGGCAGAAACAATCTGCATCCAACTGATGAAACACGTCCATAAAGCCCTTCTGCACGCAGGCCCGAAGGCCGTTGACGTTCCAGCTTACGAATTTCATAACATTCCTCCATAGGGGTTGTTTTTTGTGATTATACCAAGACCCCGGTGAAATTGCAAGAGTGGCCAGCAGAAAAGTTACAATTTGTAAACATTTTCCCACAAAAAACGGCGCCCCTCCCACTGGAGAGACGCCGAATGATTTTGATTACTTGGAATCCCCTTGGGCTGAGCCGGATTCCTGATGGTGGGAACGATGTTCCGGGAAATGGAACTCAGGCCGATGGTATGGGCCAAAAATTACCATGATTCCCAGCAGGGACACCACCAGCACCGATGCAATGAGGATCAACGTCTTAACCTCTCCGGAGCTTGCCAGCAGCACCGCCGCCAGTCCCAGAATTCCCGTGAGGATATAGGTAATGGCCACGGTCTGTTTCTGAGAGAATCCCATGTCGATGAGCCGGTGATGAATATGTCCCCGGTCGGCGGTCATGGGATTTTGATGCCGCGCCAGGCGGCGCACCACCGCAAAGCAAATATCAAAGAATGGCACACCCAAAATCAGGAACGGCACGGCAAATGAGATCACCGCATACATCTTAAACAGTCCCTGGATGGACAGACACGCCAACAAAAAGCCTAGGAAGGTTGCGCCGGTATCTCCCATGAAGATCTTCGCCGGGTTGAAATTATAGGGAATAAAGCCCAGGCACGCTCCCAGCAATCCTGCCAGGATCACCGCCACATTCTCCTCTGCAACCAGCAATGCAATCACCAACATGGTAGCCGTGGAAATCCCCGACACACCCACTGCCAGACCATCCAGACCATCGATGAAGTTCACCGCATTGGTCATGGTCACAATCCACAGCACCGTAATGGGGCCGGACAGTATCCCCAGGTCAAAACAGTCCCCGGGCACGGAAGAAAAGGGGTTGGTCACATACCGAACGGTGCATCCATGGATCACCACGATGATGGCAGCAAAAATCTGCACAAAGAACTTGGGCAGAGCCGGAAGGGCCATGCAGTCATCCAAAACGCCCAGAACCAGAATCACAATGGCTCCCAGCAACACGCCTTCCAACTGGTGATCCAGCTCCCCAAAGAGGAATGTGGTCAACAAGAAGGCAATGGCAATGGCCAAACCTCCCAACCGGGGGATGGGATGATCGTGCATCCGGCGGCTGTCCTTGGGCACGTCAATGGCTCCCACCTTATATGCCATTTTGCTCACCGCAGGGGTGGAGAAAAAGGAAATCAGCGCCGCAATGCCAAGAGCCAGAAACAGCCGAGCCCAAAAGGGCAGCGCAAGTAAAGCAGTCATAGGAAATACCTCGTCACAGTTTATCTGGGCAGGAAGCCAACTTTCTTATACACCTTTCTCAAGGTCTTTTCTGCCACATACCCCGCCTTTTCTGCGCCGTTGCGGTAGACACTTTCCAGATACCCTTTATCCTTGATGAGCCGGTTGGCTTCCTCCCGAATGGGACGCAGATGCTCCACCACCGCTTCTCCCACCACAGGTTTGAACTTGCCATAGCCGCAACCGGCAAACTCCGCTTCAATTTCGTCAAAGGTCTTTCCGGTGACGGCGGAATAGATGGTCATCAGATTGGCCACGCCGGGTTTGTTTTCCTTGTCATAGCGGACACAGTTTTCCGTATCAGAGTCGGTGATGGCCCGCTTAAACTGGCGCATAATCACCTCCGGAGAATCCATCAGCAACACTCGACCGGTATCCTCATTTTCCGACTTGGACATTTTCGCCGTGGGGTTGGTCAGGCTCATGATCCGCGCGCCAACCTTGGGTACAAAGGCCTCGGGAATCTTGAATACGTCGCCATAAATGCCGTTGAACCGCCGGGCAATTACATGGGTCAGCTCCACGTGCTGCTTCTGATCCTCACCAACGGGAACCAGATCCGGCTGGTACAGCAAAATATCACCAGCCATCAAGCTGGGATAAGTGAACAGACCTGCGTTGATGTTGTCGGCATTTTTCGCAGACTTGTCCTTAAACTGGGTCATTCGGCTCAGCTCACCGAACATGGAGTAGCAATCCAGCACCCAACCCAGCTCAGCGTGCTGGTGGACATGACTCTGGACAAACAGGGTATTC
>CAZSAZ010000079.1:0-7425 GCA_964604925.1 uncultured Oscillospiraceae bacterium
GCTCCAGACGGCGCTCCTGCTTGGAGAGTTCCGCCCGGCGCTCTTTAACCTCTTTGTCGTGCTCGGTGCGAGATTTATGGATCTCATCCTTGGCTTCCAGCAGCATTTCCTTCTTTTTGTTCTCACCGCCACGGATGGCTTCGTTGATGATACGGGTAGCTTCTGCTTCAGCAGAACCAATTTCCCGCTCCGCAACCCGTTTCCGGTAGGTGATGCCCACTGCAACACCAATGAGAACGCCAATCAGCACTGCGATGGCGTAAAATAAATAGTCCATAGTTTTCGCAACACACCTCCTTGTTTAGATTGGATGAAAATCGGAGATGGCGCAAAAAGGCCCCTTGGCATATTCTATTCGTGTGGTTCATTGACCCGGATGCCCATCCGGGACGACATTGACAGACAAAAGAAAACGCCGAAAGGCGATTTTTGCAAATTTCGCCGGTTTTCAAACCGGATATCAGCAAACGCTGTTCCCAGGCGCTGAGAAACAGCTTACACTAGTCCAAGGCTATTTTACCTGCCAATGTGCATATTGTCAAGAAGAATTCCAAAAAAAGAAAGGGAATCTGTGGAAATTATCGGAAACGCCCCCTCTCTTCCCCTAGGACGGATGGGCAGACTCCGGAACCCCCGAAATGGTTTTTATTCATCATATCCATGAAATTTGGAAGAATAGTCATTTTCTGTTGACATTTGTCTCTGCCCGGTGGTATAGCAGGGAAATCAAGGAACCTTTTTGACCCGGTTTTTTACAAAGGAGAGGATTATTTATGAAAAAAATCATCGCTTTGGTTCTGATGGTCGGTCTTGTATTGGCCGGATGCGGCACCCAGACCACAGTGGATGCCAAATACACCGTGGGCATTTGCCAGCTTATGACCCACGACGCTTTGGATGCGGCGACCCAGGGCTTTATGCAGGCCCTGAACGACCAATTGGGCGAAGGGCAGGTTGCCTTCCTGCATCAGGATGCCGGCGGCGACTACAACAACTGCGGCACAATCGTGGATGGATTTGTGGCAAACGGAGTGGATTTGATTCTGGCCAATGCCACATCTCCCCTTCAGGCAGCCGCCTCTGCCACTGGGCAGATCCCCATTCTGGGCACCTCTGTGACGGACTACGCCACCGCTCTGAATCTGCCTGACCGGAACGGTACGGTGGGCGGAAACATCTCCGGCACCTCCGATCTTGCCCCCCTGGACCAGCAGGCCGCCATGATTCAGGAGTTGTTCCCCGATGCAACAAATGTGGGTCTGCTGTACTGCTCCACAGAACCCAACTCTGTATACCAGGTGGTTCAGATGGCCACTTATCTGGAATCCATGGGATATACCACAGCACAATTCGCTTTTGCCGATGTAAACGAGCTGTCCTCCGTGACCCAGTCCGCCTGTGACCAATCCGACGTGATTTACATCCCCACGGACAATACCGCGGCAGCCTATACCGAAACCATTGCCAATGTGGTTCTGGCCGCAGGGGTTCCCGTTGTAGCCGGAGAAAGCGGCATTTGTACCGGTTGCGGCGTGGCAACTTTGTCCATCAGCTACTACGATCTGGGTTACACCACCGGCCTGATGGCCGCCAAAATTCTCACCGGAGAAAGCGACATCAGCCAGATGCCTGTGGAGTTCGCCCCGGAGGCCACCAAGAAATATAACGTCTCCAACTGCGAAAAGCTGGGCATCACCGTTCCCGGTGACTACGCCCCCCTGGGCTAAGACGCCGGGGAAGATTTGGGAGGAAGTATGGGTATTCTAACATCCTTTCTTTATTCTCTGCCTGGTGCCTTTGGCCAGGGCATGGCCTGGGGCATCATGGCCCTGGGTCTGTACATCACCTATCGGGTATTGGACATCTCGGATCTGACTGTGGACGGCAGCATTGCCACCGGCGGTGCCGTATGTGCCGTGGCCATCAGCCTGGGAGTCAACCCTTGGTTGGCCCTGCTCTTGGCCACATTGGCCGGAATGTTGGCCGGGCTATGCACCGGTCTGCTCCACACCCTTTGCGGAATTCCCGCCATTTTATCCGGTATTCTCACTCAATTGGCCCTGTATTCCCTGAATCTGCGGATTATGGCCATCGGCTCCACCGCCAGCACCAAGGCCACCGTGGCCCTGAGTGTTGACCATCACCAGTTGCTGCTGTCTTCCCGGTATGTCCGGGATTTGACCCTGGACAACCCTCTGTTGTTGCTGCTGATGATGGTATTGGGAGGCATTGGTCTTATGTACTGGTTTTTCGGCACAGAACTGGGCTGCGCCCTCCGGGCCACCGGTGCCAACCAGAATATGGCCCGGGCCCAGGGCATCAACACCAACTTCAGCAAAGTGCTGGGTCTGGTGATCTCCAATGGGCTTGTGGCCCTGGCCGGCGGCCTGCTGGCCCAGTACCAGGGCTCTGCCACAGTGGACATGGGCCGTGGTGCCATCGTCATTGGTTTGGCCGCTGTGATCATTGGAGAAGTGGTCTTTGGGAAGATTTCCCAGAACTTTGCCTGGAAACTTCTGTCCGGAGTTCTGGGTGCCATTCTTTACTATATCGTCACCACATTGGTGCTGCGCCTGGGCATGGAATCCACGGATCTAAAACTCCTGACCGCCTTGGTGGTGGCTGTATTCCTGACAGTCCCCCACTGGAAGCAGACCTATTTCTCCCAAGGCAGAAAGGCAGGGGTATAATATGCTGGAACTGAATAATCTGTGCAAAACCTTTAACCCCGGCACCATCAACGAAAAGGTCGCCCTGAATCATTTGAACCTCCACCTGGAGGAAGGGGATTTTGTCACCATCATTGGTGGCAATGGTGCTGGAAAAAGCACCATGCTCAATGCCATTGCCGGTGTGTTTCCGGTCGACTCCGGTTCCATCCTCATTGGCGGCGTGGACGTGACCCATCTGCCGGAATACCAACGGGCCAAATACATCGGCCGGGTGTTCCAGGATCCCATGATGGGCACCGCCGGTACCATGCAAATTGAGGAAAATTTGGCCCTGGCCGCCCGCCGGGGAACCTTCCGCTCCCTGCGCAAGGGCATCACCGCCGCCGAACGGGAATCCTATCGCCAACAGCTAAAAGTCCTGGATTTGGGTCTGGAGGATCGGATGACCGCCAAAGTGGGCCTTCTCTCCGGTGGTCAGCGTCAGGCTCTCACCTTGCTGATGGCCACTCTGGAAAAACCAAAGCTCCTGTTGCTGGACGAGCACACCGCCGCTTTGGATCCCAAAACTGCCGAAAAGGTATTGCAGGCCACCGACCGAATTGTGGAGCGGGATCATCTGACCACAGTGATGATCACCCACAATATGCGCGATGCCATCGCCCATGGTAACCGGCTGATTATGATGTACAACGGCCACGTGGTGGTGGACGTCTCCGGCGAGGAGAAACGGAAGCTGACGGTGGAACAGTTGCTGAACCTGTTCAGCCAGGCCTCCGGCTCCGATGAAGCCGATGACAAGCTCCTGCTGGGCTAAAGTGAAAACCTCCGAAAGGAATCCATGTCCCTTTCGAAGGTTTTTGTGATATGATACCGGACTCGCCGGAAAAATCCAATCATTTTTGTTGCATTTTCCCCAGAGATGCGCTATGATAATGGAGTCATTATGAAACAATGGAGGTTATTCCAATGAAAGACTGCAACTGCGGATACTGCATGGGCGGTGAGATCCTGGCCGGCTTCGGCATCAAGATCTGCGACCTGTCCGTGAGCCAGCTGATCCTGTTCAAGGAGCAGAGCCACCCCGGTCGGGTGATCGTGGCATACAAAGACCACGTCTCCGAGATGGTGGACATCTCCGAGGAAGATCGCAACGCCTACTTTGCCGATGTGAACCACGCCGCCCAGGCTCTGCACAAGGCATTCCATCCGGATAAGATCAACTACGGTGCCTACGGCGATGGCGGCTGCCATCTCCACTTCCATCTGGTGCCCAAGTACAAGTCCGACGAGTTCGAGTGGGGCACGCCCTTTGCCATGAACCCCGGCAGAACCTACCTCACGGAGGAAGGCTACGCCGAGATGATCCAGAAGATCAAAGACAACCTGTAACGCATTTTGCGCCCCGGGAAAATTCCCGGGGCGCATTTTTTATGAAATCTGAGAGGAGGTCGTCAACTCCTTCGCCCATTGCAGCAAAGCCGCCTTGTCATTGGGTACCTCACCAGACACCACCGCTTCCAACAACTGTTGGAGCAGTTGTCCTATCTCCCGGCCTGCCGGGTAGCCCTGAGCCAGCAGATCTCCCCCCTTGATTTGCAAGGTTTTCAGGGTCAGTTCCCCTTCCCGCTTTTTCAATTCCATTGCCAGGCTTTCCAAAGCTGTCAAATGCTGTACCCGGGGATCCGACGGTTCAGCCGCCCCGCCATCCGCCCGTTGCAACATCCAAAGGGACTGCATCCGATTCAGGCCATAACGGCTCAGGCACCGTCGCACCGCCTTTTCCTGGAGGGGAATTTCATCCATATGGTGTGCCACCAGCCACGTTACCTCTTCCACCATGGCATTTGGAGCTTTCAACCTCCGAAGAACCCCTTCTGCCATAGCGGCTCCAGCCTGGGCATGGCCGTAAAAATGTCCCACCCCAGTTTCATCCAGGGTCATGGTTTCCGCCTTGCCAATGTCATGGAGCAGTCCAGCCAAACGTATTGCCGGCTCCCGGGGCAGCCGAGCCACCACCTGGGCCGTGTGACCGTACACATCCCGGTTGTGGTGAGGATTTTTTTGATCCAGCCCCACACAGGGTTCTAATTCCGGAATTACCTGGGTCAACAAGGGAATTCCTTCCAACAGATCCCGCTCCTCTGCCAAGCAGAGAAATTGGGTCAGTTCTCCAAAGATCCGTTCCCGGGCCAGACGATCCAATCCGCTCCGCTGACGAAGCATGGCCTGCCAAGTTTCCGACTCAATAGCCAGGGAGAACCGGGCGGCAAATCGTATTCCCCGCAAAATCCGCAGGGCATCTTCCCGGAACCGTTGTTCCGGATTCCCCACCGCCCGAAGCACCCCCTGGCGCAAATCCTCCCGCCCCCCAAAGGGGTCAGCATAGCCCCGGCTGGGGGAATAGGCCATGGCATTGATGGTAAAATCCCGGCGGGCCAGATCCTCCTGAATGGTGGGAACAAATCGCACCCACCCCGGGTGCCGGCTGTCGGTGTAGTCCCCTTCGGTACGGAAGGTGGTGACTTCCACCACCCCTCCGGGCATGACCACACTGACGGTACCATGTTTCAGCCCAGCCAGATACACCTGTCGCTGGGAAAACAACGCCACCATCTCCTGGGGCAAGGCCGAAGTACACAGATCGTAGTCGTGGGGCGCAATGCCCAGGGCGTCATCCCGGACACAACCGCCCACGGCCCATGCCTGATACCCGGCGTTTTCCAACTGATCCATCAGTTCCAGCACATCATCCGGCAGAACCATCTTCGCCCTCCTCTTCTTCCACTGGAGACAGCCGAATCAAATCACACATTCCCCCGGCGCACCAAAGCCAACTGGCCAGGTAAAATCCGCCGTCCTTCCCAGATGACAACGCCACCAGAGTAAAATACAGCCCGGCAAAGCCCCAGAATACCAATCCTTTCCGCTCCAAGAATCCGGCGGCACACCGGCTCCGATGAAGGGAAAACAGCAAGACGGCTATGCCTGCCAAAATGGGGAACAGGAAGCGGTAAATCTGGGAATTGGTAGGCTGCGCAATATAACCCGACAGCAAATGCCATGCATAATATGCCGCCACCACCAAATCCAGCCAGGCACCTTCCGCCCGACCCATCATCCGGAAAATTCCACAAACCACCATGGCTCCCCCGGACACCAGGGCGGCGATTGCCTGGCCGTAGCTACCGGGAACCAGGATGTTCAGTCCGGAAAAGGCCATCACCAGCCCCCCCAGTACCATCAATCCACCGCTGAGGATACACCTTGGGAAAGCCTGCTCATAGGTTCCACCGGAACCCAGCCCACGCAACGCCAAAGCCGTCACCGCCAAAAAGCCCAGGCAGATCCCCCACAACAGCATCTGCGCCGGCTGCCCCGGGATGAGCAATCCCTTTTCGTCCAACCCGTTTTTCATCAAATTCCACTGTAATGCCAAGCTCCACAGTCCCAAAGCCGTGGTCAAGCCGTAAAGCAATGTTTTTCTCCAATAGGCGTTCATATCGTCCCCACTTTCTCATGTTGTGCCAACCATTATAATCCATCCCCTGGGGAATTTCTACCCGGTTTCCAAAAAATTCACAACCCAACCCTTGCCATGGTAGACTCCCGGGGATATAATAGAGAAAAATACGTCTTTAGGAGGAAGCATATGCTACTTCGTCTGATCGCCCTGTTGGCCTTGGGGCTGACGGTCATCCTTTGTGCCCTGGGAGGCGGCTTCGCCGGATGGGGTTGGATTTGGATGCTGCCTGTGGGGTTTGTGGGGAGTTTTCTCCTTCTGGCCCTGCTCAGCGTCCTGTTTCTCTGGGCCATCACCCTGCCCATCGACCAATCCAAACCCCGGGACGAGGACAGCCCCTTTTACCGGAACCTGTCCAAGCGGTACATCGAAGCTCTGGTGCAATTGCTCCAGGTGCGCATCCACGCCGAAGGCCTGGATCTTGTCCCCACTCAGGGACGTTTTTTTCTGGTGTGCAACCACAATTTCATTGCAGACCCCGGAATTCTACTCCACTGCCTTCCCGATAGCCAACTGGCCTTCATTTCCAAGAAGGAAAACCGAAACCTGTTTGTGGTGGGACGGATCATGCACGCCATGCTGTGCCAGTGCCTCGACCGGGAAAATGACCGGGCCGCTTTGAAAACCATTCTGGAATGTATCCGACTGACCAAGGAAGATCGGTGCTCCATCGCGGTATTCCCCGAGGGCGGAACCAATTCCGACAATCTGCTCCACCCCCTCCGGCCGGGTGTGTTCAAAATCCCCCAGAAATGCAAGGTTCCCATTGTGGTCTGTACCCTCACCGGAACCCGGGAGATTCTGAAAAACGGGTTGCGTCTCAAGCCCACCGATGTGACACTTCATGTGGTGACCGTTCTTACCCCCCAGGAGCTTTCCGGGAAAAAGACCACGGAAATTTCCCAACTGGTCTACGACACCATGGCCCAGGATCTGGGTCCTCAGGCTATTGCGAAGAACGATTGAAAAAAGCCGCCTTTTTCGGCGGCTTTTTCGCTATTTTCCCTTGATTTATAGGGGATTCCTCTGTATAATAGCCTTATCTTTGTGAACCAATACAAATTGGAGGTCTTTCTTTTATGAAAAACAGCGAAAAGACTTTGGATATGATCGTAAACCTCTGCAAGAACCGGGGCTATGTCTACGCCGGTTCTGAAATCTACGGCGGCCTGGCCAATTCCTGGGACTACGGCCCTCTGGGTGTGGAGTTCAAGAACAATGTGAAGAAGGCCT
>CAZSAZ010000080.1:0-7396 GCA_964604925.1 uncultured Oscillospiraceae bacterium
TTCTTACCCACAATATCCCGGTACCGGTCGTCGTTGGGGTTGACGCAAACACCAGTGTCGCCCAGCATGGTTTCAGGACGGGTGGTTGCCACCACCACTTCTCCGGAACCATCGGCCAGAGGGTAGCGGATGTGCCACAGATGACCGGGCTTGTCCACATACTCCACTTCGGCATCAGACAGAGCCGTGACGCAGTTGGGGCACCAGTTGATGATGCGGCTTCCCTTATAAATCAGGCCCTTTTCATACAGGGAGACAAAAACCTCCCGAACGGCCTTGGAGCAGCCTTCGTCCATGGTAAACCGGGCACGATCCCAGTCGCAGGATGCACCCAACTTCTTCTGCTGTTCCACAATTCGATTGCCATAGCGATGCTTCCAGTCCCAAACTCGCTCCAGGAACTTCTCCCGTCCCAGGTCGTACCGGGTCAGGCCTTCCTTCCGCAGTTCCTCTTCCACCTTGATCTGGGTGGCAATGCCAGCGTGGTCCACGCCGGGAATCCACAGGGCATTGTAGCCCTGCATCCGCTTAAACCGGATCAGGGTATCTTGCAGGGTCGCGTCCATGGCGTGACCCATGTGAAGCTGGCCTGTAACATTGGGAGGGGGCATAACGATGGTGAAGGGCTTCTTGGATTCGTCGGCTTCTGCATGGAAATAGCCGCCATCTTCCCACATTTTGTAGATCTCCGATTCCACCACGGTGGGATCATAGATCTTCGGCAGTTCTCTTGCCATAGTGATTTTCTCCTTTGTATTTGAGTTTTTTCTCAGGACGGAGACAAAAAACGCCCCGAGCGAACATAGCTCAGGGCGAATGACATCCGCGGTACCACCTGAATTCCCGAAAAGCGGGCACTCAAAGGCTGTAACGGGCTTACCCGTTCTCCCCTACGCCACAGGCTTGTTCAGGGAAACTGCTCCGGGGCGACCATCCGCATCCGTTCTTTTGTCAGCCTTGCACCAACCGGCTGTTCTCTGGAAAAGAACCTGGGGCGGAACCTCCCCATCTTTGCATTTATGCAATAAAAATACCACATTCTTCCCCCATTGTCAAGGCCGGAATCTCCGTTGACGAATGGAGATATTTTGTGTAAAATAGAAGTAAAACAACAAAAGGAGGAACAACGGGTGATTTTAGCATTGTGCGTGGACAACCGAATGGGGCTGAGTTTCCAGTCCCGGCGATTGAGCAAGGATGTGTGTCTGCGATCCCGACTGTATGATCTGTCCCAGGGACGCCTGCGAATGAGCCCCTACTCTGCCAAGCAGTTTTCCCAGCCGGTTTTCTCCGGTGAGGACTACCTGACCCAGGCAGAGCCGTCAGATTGGTGCTTTGTGGAGCGGGAGGACTATCTGCCCTACCTGGCCCAGGCAAACAGGATCGTCCTGTTTTGCTGGAATCGGGACTATCCTGCCGATGTGTTTTTCCAGATTCCCCAAGGCTGGCACCAGGTCAGCCGGGAGGAATTTCCCGGGAAAAGCCACGATTTGATTTCGATGGAGGTATATGAACCATGAGCAAAAGAAGGAAAAAGCAATCCATTCCATGGATGAAAATTCTGTGGGTGGCATTGGTTTTGCTGGCAGCCTATTTCACCCCGGAGATTTTGGAAGATGACCTTCCCCAGGATCCTGGATTCGCCATCCTGGAGGACATCTACTCCTATTCCGGTTCCCCCTATGTGGTCATCCAGGACAACATTCCGGACTTCACCATGGGAGAGAAAACCACCGAAGCCTTCGAGTCCTACGCTCCTCTTGATGACCTGGGACGTTGCGGCGTTTGTTATGCCAACGTATGCCAGGAATTGATGCCCACAGAGCCCCGTGGCAGCATCAGTTCGGTGTATCCCTCCGGATGGAACAACCATCCCTATGATTTTGTAGACGGACAGTATCTATATAACCGATGCCACCTCATTGGCTTCCAGTTGACAGGAGAAAACGCCAATGAACGGAATCTCATCACCGGAACCCGATACTTAAACGTTCAGGGAATGCTCCCCTTTGAAAACCTGGTGGCAGACCATGTGAAGGAAGAAGATCACCACGTTCTGTATCGGGTCACACCGATTTTCGACGGTGATAATTTGGTTGCCCACGGGGTAACCATGGAAGCACTTTGCGTAGAGTGTGATGAAACATCCGACCCGGATGACGACTTTTTCTTCCATGTTTACTGCTTCAACGTCCAGCCCGGCGTGGAAATTGACTACGCCACGGGAGAAAACTGGGAATCAACTGCTTCCTAAAGATCAGCCCCCCGACAGTGGCAAATACAGCCACCGTCGGGGGTTTTATCATGATTCCGTTATCCTGCTTTCAGTGCGTCCCAAGCTCCTTGCACCTGGGGATCCTGTTGAGGCTCCACATTTCCGTAGTAAATCTGCCAGAAAAGTTCGTCCTCCACCTCAATCTCAATGTCCGGCGTGATGCCCACACCAGCCAGGCTCACACCCTTGGGGGTGAAGTATTTTCCCACGGACAAGCCCACCGCAGAACCATCGTTCAGGCGATAGGTCTGTTGGAAATAGCCCTTTCCGCAGGTTTTCTGCCCCACAACAAAGGCGGCATCATATTCTTTCAATGCAGCGGCAAAGAACTCGGCTGCGGAATAACTCTCGCTGTTGACCAAAACTGCCATGGGAATCTCCAGGCAATTGGCATCGGACTGCTCCACCTGGGTCTGCCCGTTGTAGTATTCACTTCGGAACAAGGGGCCTTCCGGCAACAGGTAGTCCAGCACCTTGCATAGCTCAGTTTTGTACCCACCGGGATTGTTCCGCACGTCAAAAATCAGGGAATTCGCTCCCTGAGACAGCAAATCCTCAATCACGGCAATGGTCTCTTCGGCACAACGGCTGTCGAAGTTTTCGATGCAGACGTAACCCACCGTCTCGTCCAGCATCTGTCCCTGAGCTACCTGGGTCTGGATATAGGCCCGAACCACATCTAGGCTAAGCTCCTGATCCCCCCGCAAAAGGGTGAGGGTTACACTGGTGCCTTCCTCGCCCCGGATTTGGTTTTTGGTCTCGGTCAAACCAATCTCAGCGCAATCCCTGCCGTCGGCGGCGATGAGCACATCCCCGGGAAGAACGCCGGCCTGCTCTGCCGAACCTGCGGCTGTTACCTGGACGATGTCCAGATATCCGTCCTCTCTGCTTTGAATGGTGACTCCGATACCCACATAGGCATTGTTCATTTGATCCATATGGCTGTCATAATCTGCTGCGCTGATATAATAGCTCCACCGATCCCCCAGGGCATCGATCATCGCCTCTGCGGCGGCATCTTCCATGGCGGTTGTGTCCACCTCCCCGATGAACTTCTCCTGAATCAACTGGGATAACTGATCCAGTTTGGTGGTTTTTGCGTCCAAGCTCCAATTGCTAACCGCGCCCAAGGTGGCAAAGCTGGCCAGGGCAGCCACTAAGACATAAGAGAGTATTCTGCCAAAACGTTTCATTTTCACACCTCATAAAAAAGCACCCCCAGCACAGTCGCTGAGGGTGCCGGATTGAACAAAAACTTACAGATAGTTCATGGGGTTCACATCACTGCCATTGTAGAAAATGGTGAAGTGGAGGTGGTTGCCCGTAGAATTACCAGTAGAGCCCACATAACCAATGAGCTGCCCCTGGGAAACGTACTGTCCTGCACTGACCACAAAATAATCCATGTGGGCATAAAGGCTGGAGTAGCCGTCACCGTGGTTGATGGTTACATAGTTGCCGTAGGAATAGGTCAGGCTGACAGCCTTGGTCACCGTTCCGCTGCGGCTGGCGTAAATCGGGGTGCCACGGTAAGCCGCAAAATCCACACCGTTGTGCCATCCGCTGCTACGCTGACCGTAGGAACTGGAGATGTACACATAGGAGCAGGGCTGGAGCCATCCACTGTCGGTGGATGAGCCGGAAGATCCACCGTTGTCAGACCCTCCGGAAGAACCGGAGTCGTCTCCACCGGAGGAATCCGAATTTCCAGAGCCGCTACCGCTGGAAGAACCGTTATTCAACTCATCCTGACGACGCTTTTCCTCTTCTTCCCTCCGCTTTGCCTCTTCTTCAGCAGCCTTGGCTTCGTTAAATGCCTTTTCTGCGGCGGCGATCTCCGCAGCCAGGGCGTTGTTGATATCATCGTATTCCTCATGGAGGGCTTCCAGCTCCCGATGGTTGGCGTTCAGCTCCTGCAAAACAGCATCGCTTTCTGCCCGCTTGATATCAAGCTCCTCCTTGGCCGTTTCCAACTCCGTCCGGGAGGATTCCAGGCTCTCCTTCTCCCCTTCCAGTTGGGTCTTGGTGTTGGCAACTTCTTCCGTCACCCGGCGCATCTGATCCATCAGACGCTGATCTGCGGCAGCGATTTCACGAATCATATTCAGCCGATCGAGCAGATCTGTGAAGGAGTTGGCCTTAAACAGCACCGACCAGTAGGAAACTTCCCCTTCCTCCTCCATGGCCCGAATTCGGGCCCGGTAGCGAACCGTCAGTTCGTCCAGGTTCCCCTGGGCCTCATCCAGCTCCGACTGAGTCTGAGCAATGAGGGTGGTATAGGCCGTGATCTGTTCGTTAAGGTTGTCGATTTGGCTGTAAAGCAGAAACACTTCTTCATCGATGCTGCTTTTGTAAGAAATCATTTCCTCAATGGACGCCCAGTTGGCATCCTGTTTGGACTGAACCTCTGCCTGTTTAGCCAGGATCTCCGATTGCTGATTTTCCAGTTCCGTGATTTGCTGACGCAGTTCGGAAGAGGAAGTTGCCTTCGGCTGGGGCAGGAAGGACAGCATCATCCCCACCGCCAGAATTCCGGCGAAAAGTTTGCGAAATTTCATAAAAAGATCTCCAATCTTGAAAAGAAGCGGGGCTCCGGTTTAGATGTAGTTCATAGGATTGACCGTGCCGCCATTGTAATAAATGGTGAAATGCAGGTGAGAACCGGTACTCCATCCGGTGGAACCCATGTAGCCAATGACCTGTCCGGCAGAGACGGACTGTCCCTGGGAGACGATGTAGTGGGTCATGTGGCCATACAACGAGGAAAACCCATCGCCGTGGTTGATCTGGACATAGTAGCCGTAAACACCATTGTAGGTGGCCACAGTAACGGTACCGCTTTTTGCAGCGTAGATGGGCGTACCCGTCACGTTTGCCAGGTCAACGCCATTGTGGAAGCTGTCCTTTCCCGTGATAGGATGGACGCGCCAACCATAGGCAGAGGTAAGCGCAGTGTAAGAGCAGGGTCGCACCCAACCACTGGAAGAAGGCGCACTGGATGAGCCGCCGGTGGAAGGCCGGGAAGCTTCCTCCTCCTTCTTTTTCTGTTCGGTGTACTCCTTTTCTGCCTGGGCAATTTCCGCACTGAGCTGATGTTCCAGATCTTCGTACTCCTCATACAGTGCTTGCAGTTCCCGCTGCTCGGCATTGAGCTGTGTGAGGATAGCATCGGCCTGGGCGCGCTTCTCGTCCAGCACGCTTTGCGCCTGGGCCAGCTCCTGGCGGGAATCTTCCAACGCAGATTTCTCCTGCGCCAAAGACTCCCGGGCCTGGGCTACGGCATTTGCCGCCTGACTCAGCCGCTCCATCCGGCGCTGATCCGCCTGCTGAATTTCCTCGATCATGTTCAGCCGATCGATCAGATCCGTGAAGGAATTGGCCTTAAACAGCACAGACCAGTAGGAAACTTCCCCTTCCTCTTCCATGGCCCGAATCCGGGCGCGGTTCTTTTCATTCAGCTCTGCCAGCACAGCCTCTGCCTCATCCAGCTCCACCTGGTTGTCGGCAATGAGCAGGGTGTAGTTTTGAATCTGCTGATTGATGTTTTCAATTTCGATGTTCAGAAGATTAACCTGCTGATCGATGTTGTTTTTTTGTTCCACCATTTCCTCGGTGGATTCCCAGTTATCGTCCTGCTTGGCCTCCAGCTCGTCCATCTGGATCCAGATGTCCATCTGCTGATCCTCCAGTTCGTCGATCTCTTTTTTGATCTCCGAGGAGGACTTGGCATAGACGTTGGTGGGAATGATACTGAAAATCAAGCTCAGGATCATCACACCTGCCAGAATTCCAGCCAGGAGGGAAACCCAGAATTTCTGATTTTTCATAGCAAACTCCTTACACGTCCAGGAACTTTCGAATGGCGGTGAGAGAACCCACAATGCCCACAAACAGGCCTGCGGCAGAGAAGGTTGCCAGCATGGGCTTGAGCAGCTCCACGAAGGGAACGAAGGTAAACAGCCCCAGCGCATCCACCTCGCTGATCTTCACCACCAGTGCGTCATAGATCACCCACTGAAGGCCAAAGGCCAGGGCTGCACCGGTGACACCCAGCAAGAAGCCCTCCACCACAAAGGGGAAGCGAATGAATCCATTGGTGGCTCCTACCATTTTCATAATGGCAATTTCATTTTGCCGGTCGTACATGGCCAGTTTCACCGTGTTGGAGATAATCAGCAACGACACCACCAACAAAATGGCAATGATACCGTAACTGACCAGATTCAGAACCTGGCTGATGGTGGAAAAGCCTTCTGCCAGTTCATATTCTGCGTCCACATAGGCAACGCCCGGCACCTGCTCCAGCATGGACACTGTCTCGTCCATTTTGGTGTTGTCCTCCAGGATCACCCGGATCCGGTGACGCAGGTCAGTGGGATCTACTCCCTGGAAGGAGTTGGACTCGGAATAATCGGAGACGAAGCTCTCCAGGGCCTCCTCCCGGGAGATCCAGGTCGCCTGCATTACGTTGTCGATCATATTGATCTTTGTGCCCACACTTTTGGCCTCAGCGTCGGACAGTTCGCTGTCCACATAGGCGATGACTTCATTGGTCTGGTTCATCTTGTCCACCATGATGTTCACATTATACATCAAAATAGAGAACGAACCCACAATAATCAGACAGGCCACCGTGACGCACACAGAGGCAAAGGACATCAGCCCGTGGGTGAACACGCTGCGGAAGCCCTCCTTAATGAGATAACCCAAATTATTGATTTTCATAGCTGTAATAACCGTCCATTCCGTCGCTGACAACGACACCTTCGTTGATGGCGATAACACGCTTGTCAAAGCGTTCCACCAGATCTTTTTCATGGGTGACCACCATAACCGTGGTGCCCAGATCGTTGATCATCTGGAGCAGGGTCATGATTTCAAAGGAACGTTCCGGATCCAGGTTTCCCGTGGGCTCGTCGGCAATGATGGTGGAAGGGTTGTTCACCAGTGCTCTGGCAATGGCCAGACGCTGCTGCTCGCCGCCGGAGATCTCACCGGGACGGCGATGGGACTTGTTTTCCAATCCCACCAGATCCAGCACATAAGGCACCCGCTCCTTGATTTCCTTTTCCTTGGCGCCGATGACCCGCATGGCATAGGCCACGTTGTCATACACCGTCA
>CAZSAZ010000081.1:0-7064 GCA_964604925.1 uncultured Oscillospiraceae bacterium
GCCCATACCGGCGGTGATAAATACCATGTCGGTGCCTTCCAGCACCTTGGAGATGGCAGCCCGGGACTCCTCAGCGGAGCGGCGGCCAATTTCCGGCTTGGAGCCGGCGCCCATGCCACCGGTGAGCTTCTCACCGATCTGAACCTTGTTCTTGCACTGGGACTTATTCAGATCCTGCTTGTCGGTGTTGACCACCACAAAATCGACACCGTCCACGCCGGAGTCGATCATTCGATTGATGACATTGTTACCGGCACCGCCGACACCAATGACTTTGATTTTAACAACGCGCTCTTCCGTCATATTCGATTCCTCCAATGTATCTGCGCAAATGGTTTTGTGCAGTAAGTTCCATTCATACTCATATATTCTAACGTGAAAAGCCGATTTGGTCAATAGAAAATCCACTTTTTCATGATAGAAATTGTAAACTTTTGTTCCTGACCTCAGGTTTCCGGATTTAGAAGGCCCTTGTCGCTGTATTTGAAGGACACATCCAGTTCTCCGGTCTCGTATTCTTCCAGCTGAGAGATGGCCTGAGCCATATAGCGAACCTTGTAAGGAAGGTTTTCCGAGGTTCCCAACACAATGTGCAGTCGCTGGCCGTACTCCATGGTGATGTCATTCAGGTTAGACACATCCACAGACGCAATCTGGCCGATGACGCCGTTTTCCTCCAACGCTGCCAGAATGGTCAGCACCGCCTCCAGGCGATCTTTCCCTGTGACTTGGTTGACGGTAGGCAACGTCACCCCGTTGGGATCCTCCGTCTGAGTGGGTTGGGTCTGGATCGCAGTATGATCCTGTGCCGCCTGGACGATTTGATTTTCCCGGGGGCCGTCCACCTGAACGCCGAAAATCTGGGTATAGCCCGAAGCGGCTGTGGTGGTAACAGACTCCACCACCCGGCCATCAGCTGCAATCAGCCACCAGGAACCATCCTGGGCCGCAATGGCGTAGGCCATATCCAGTTCCTCCACGGCAATATACACCGTCCCGGGGAGTCTAATCCCCACCCGGACATTTTTCACATAAGGCAATTGGGAAATTACCTTCCCGGACACCCGGGAATCCCGAATCCCCAACAGGCTGTCTCCGTCGGAAATGCCACTGGCCTGCTTAATCATCCAGGGGGTGTACTTCTCCATACCGGAGACCACCACTTCCTCCACCCGGAAAAACAGGGACAGGCACATCATCACTGCCGCCACCGCCAAGACCATACTCAACAGCTTCAGCAAAAATCCTCCCCGGCTAAAGGGCTTGGGCATGGTGTACTGCACCGGCGGCACCTGCTCTCTGGGAGGACGGATCACCTGCTGCTTCCGGGGCTGCTGACGATTGGGTTGTCTTTTAGGCCGCGGAGCCGCTGCCGACGAAGCGGGCCGTTTCCGGCGGGTTTCATTCGCCGGGGCAGGATATCGTCTTTCCCTCTGGGGCACTTCCCGGGAAGGGGCAGGTCTTCTTCTCCGGGGATTCGTCCCCTTCCCCGGGGTCGTTTTTCCTCCGGCAGAGGCTCTCGCCCTTCTGGGGCGGGTATATTCTTTGGTATCCATGGTAATGCTCCTCCTTACGCCAGGGTCACATCTGCCCCCAGCTCACGCAATTTCTCCCCGAAATGTTCATATCCCCGGTGGATATGTTCCATCCCCTGGAGCGTTGTCATCCCCCGGGCAGCCAACGCTGCCACCGCCAGAGCTGCACCGCCCCGCAAATCCGGGGCCGTGACACGCTTTCCCACTGTGGGGCCACCGGTCACAATGGCGGTATCTCCCGCCAAAACAATGTCTCCACCCATTTCCCTCAAGGCCGGAACGTGACCCATTCGCTGCGCAAACACTGTCTCCCGAATTTGGGTCTGTCCCTCTGCCCGTAACATCGCCGCCAGAAACACAGCCTGAGCGTCGGTGGGAAAGCCGGGGTATGGCCCAGTCTCCACCCAGCCCGGACTGTGCAATCCCTGGGCTTTCAGGGTAATACATTGTGCTTTCCGAACAACGTGGCACCCGGCTTGTTCCAATGCGTCCAAAACCGGGGTCAAATGATGGTGCCAGGCACCTTGTAAGGTGATCTCGCCCCCGGCAGATGCACAGGCACAGGCAAAAGTTGCCGCCTCCATCCGGTCGGGAATCACCGTCCAATCCCCCATCTGGGGCCGTCCGCCCCGGATGACAATCCGATTTGTTCCATCGCCGGACAAAACGCCACCGCCGCTTCGGAGGAAATCGCACAAACACACGATTTCCGGTTCCCGGGCTGCATTTTCCAGTATGGTTTCCCCTTCTGCTCCCAACGCTGCCATAATTCCATTTTCCGTGGCTCCCACACTGGGATAGGGCAGGACAATCCGTCCTCCCCTCAAAGGGCCGAAAAAGTACCCCGGATGTTCCCCGGTTTCCCTCGCGCCCAGAGCCCGAAAGCTCATGGCATGGAAATCCACCGGCCGTTTTCCCAGAGGGCATCCCCCCGGCTGGGTCAGCACACATCGGCCGAAGCGTGCCAGCAGTGGCCCGGCAAAAAACACAGAGCTCCGCATGGATTTCACCCATTTCTCCGGCAAATCCCATCGCCAGATGGGTCTGGGATCCACTATCAAGGTGCTTCCCTTCCATTCCACCCAGGCTCCCAGATGGCGTAGAATCTCCACTCCCAGGGTCACATCCGTCAGCTCCGGCACATTCCGAAGCACGCAGGGCTTTTGAAACAGCACCGTAGCTGCCAGCATGGGAAGGGCGGCATTCTTGCTTCCGGAAATGCCAATCTGCCCCACCAGAGGCCTTCCCCCCTGGATCAAAAGCGACTGCATCGCCTCGCCCCCCTTCCCAAGAATCTAATTCATTCTATGGGAAGAATTTACTTTCGTGCCAATTGCATCAAAATATCACAGATCCGCTCCGCAGAGTCAGGCATCGCCGCCCCCAACAGGGCCTGACGCATCCGGCGGCGCAACGGCTCGTCATCCAGTAGTTTCCGGACTTCTTCATATAGCCTCTGACCGGTACACTCCTGCTCCAGCACCACCACACAGCCACCGATGCGTTCCAGTACCCGGGCGTTTTTCTCCTGGTGATTGTCGGTAACATTGGGAGAGGGAATCAGGATACAGGGAATACCTGCGGCTGCAATTTCGTTGCAACTGGAAGCTCCCGCCCGACTAATGATGACATCGGAAGCCGCCATTACAGTGGGCATATTATAAATATACTCTCTCATGTCAAGTCCTGGAGCCTGGTCAAAGTCCACACCCTTTTCCTCCATCCGCTCTGGCATCCACCGCCAACCAAAGGAACCTGTGGCATGGATGTGCTGATAGGGCACGCCTTCCTCGAATTCGATCTTCATAAAATCCGCCATGGCCTTATTCATCTCCCGGGCCCCCAGAGAGCCAAAGGCAGAGACCACCAAGGGCCGCTGATCCAGATTCAGCTCCTTGCGGGCTTCTTCCCGCTGGGTGTAGATGAATTCCCGGCGAACAGGCATTCCCACCACTTCCACCTTCTCCTGCTGGGCATATGCCTTGCCGCTTTCTTCAAAGCACACCAGGATTTTGTCCACCTGCTTTGCCACCAGTCGGGTAGCAAGCCCCGGAACCGCATTGGCCTCATGGACGCAGGTGGGGATTCCCATTTTTCCGCCCACATACAATGCCGGAAAACTGGCATAGCCGCCGGTTCCCACAATGACATCAGGCTGGAATTCCCGAATTTTCCGGCGCACCTGAATCAAAGCAGAGCAAATCTTAAACACGCCCCCAATGTTGTGGGCCAGACCCTTGGGGGTCAGCTTCCGGGAAAAGCTGGATGAGGGCAGGCCCAGGAGCTGGAATCCTGCCTTGGGCACCAGCTCTTCCTCCATGCCGCCCTGGGCTCCCACAAAGAGAATCTTCCCCTGGGGATCCCGTTCTTTCAAAATATTGGCCACTGCAATGGCCGGGTTGATATGTCCCCCGGTGCCACCGCAGGTAAACATCACATTCATGATTCTTCCTCCTGTATTCGTGCATCGTTCCGATGCCGGGATATGCTCAGGATGATGCCCATCTCCCCCAGATTTACCGCCAGAGCCGTTCCTCCATAGGAGAAAAAGGGCAGTGCAATTCCGGTGGATGGCACTAAATTTGTGACCACACAAAGATTCAACACCGTCTGCACTGCTACAAGGGTGGTCAAGCCCGCAGCCAAAATCGAGGAGAATCGATCCCGGGCTTTCCCGGAAATCCAATATCCCCGGAGAATCAGGCAGAGGAACACGCACATGATGCCCACCGCCCCCACCAGGCCCAACTCCTCACAGACAATGGCAAAAATATAGTCGTTATATTGAAAGGGCAGGTAGAGGTATTTCTGCCTGCTCTTTCCAAATCCCAGCCCAAATACCCCTCCAGAACCAATGGCGTACAAAGACTGTAAAATCTGATAGCCCGTGTCGCTGGGGTCGGATTCCGGATCCAGCCACGCACTCACCCGATCTCCGGCATATCCCATCAAACGGATGTACACCGCCACAAACACCACCGCTGCCCCGGCTCCCATGAGAAGATACTTTATCTTCGTTCCGGACAGGTACATCATCACCACTGCCACCATGCCCATAAGCAAAATGGCCGACAGGTGTTTTTCCAGGGCCAGGGGAATCAAAATCCCCATCAGCGCACCGCCAAAGCCTAACACCCCATAGCGGAATTCCCCCGTCCGGGGACCGAATTTCCGATAAAGCCGGGCCAACATGAGGATCATGGAGAACTTGGCAATTTCCGAAGGCTGAAACTGGATTCCGGCAATGGAGATCCAGCGTTTTGCCCCGTTGACGCTTTGTCCTGCCACCAGCACCAAAAGCAACAGTCCGATGGCAAGGCCGTACACCCACCCAGAACAGCGGAGCCAAACCCCGGAATCGATCCGGCTAAATCCCCACATACCCCCAAGACCAAGCAACGCACAAATGGCCTGCTTTTCTAGGTATCTGGTGGAGGTGGTATAGCCAGAGTCAAACTCCGATTGGGCAAAGCTGGCAGACCAGAGCATGGTCAGCCCCAGTGCCAGCAATACCAGCACCAATCCCAGAAACACCGGATCCACCGGCTTCCTTTCCCTCCGGGCAGGGTCCTCTTTCGCATAGGAATCCGGTTTTCCCAATCCCTACGCTCCTTTCCTTCCGTTACAGGAACTTTCCCTGGATGCCAAACCAGGCCACCAGGCACATCAGCACCGTGATTCCAGCGAAGGTCAGCACGATTCGCTCCTCGCTCCAGCCGCACTTTTCGAAGTGGTGGTGGATGGGAGCCATCTTAAACAGCCGTTTGCCGTGGGTCAGCTTGAAATAGCCAACCTGCAAAATCACAGACAGGGTCTCCACAATATAGATGATGCCAACCAGAATCAGCACCAAAGGCATATCCAGCGCAAAGGCCAGGCCGCACACTGCGCCACCTAAAAACAAGGATCCGGTATCCCCCATAAACATTTTCGCAGGCTTCCAGTTGTAGATCAGGAAGGCCGCCAGGCCACCCACCAAAGCCCCGGGGAATACTGCCAAATCGGTTTTTCCCATTTTCACCGCTGCCACTGTGAAAAACACCATCACCGGCAGGGTCACGGAACTGGACAGGCCGTCAATGCCATCGGTGAGGTTTACCGCATTGACACAGCCCACAATCACAAACATTGCAAAGAAAATGTACACCAGAGGATGAATTGCAAAGCTCACATTGAAGAAGGGAATGTAAAGCTCCGCAGACATACTTCCCTCCTGATACAGGATGTACAAAAACAGAGCCGACACCGCCATTTGCAGACAGGCCTTTTGAATGGACGTCAGACCAAGGTTTCGCTTATACTTCACCTTGAAGAAATCATCCAAAAAGCCAACCAGTCCGAAGCACAGGCTCAGCATGAGCACATACAGCGCGGTGAAATCTCCCTTGGCCATGGCAGACCAACCAAAGATCACCACGCAAAGGGTTGTGGCACCGATAAAACTCAGTCCGCCCATGGTCGGGGTGCCGGCTTTGGAATTGTGCCAGGTGGGGCCGTCCTCCCGAATGGCCTGACCTGCTTTCAGGGCGCGAAGCACCGGAATCAGCACCCGCCCCAACACCAGGCTCACCACAAAGGCGAACAGCAGATTCAAAATCAATTTTGTCATTGGTATTGCCTCCTATTATCTATCTTCTGCCAGAAACTGCTCCATGGCAAGTTCCATGTGCATCCCCCGGCTCCCTTTGAACAAAATCACATCTCCGGGACGGGCCACCCGTTTCAAGGCTCGAACCAGTTCCGCCCGATCTTCAAAGGACTTGGCTCTTCCCCCCACCATACCGCCGGTGACGGCGCCATTGAGGACACGGTCGCTGCAAGGGCCATAGGCCAGAAGCAAATCCGCTTTTTCCGCAGCGATTCGACCGATCTTATAATGTTCTGCCTGGGTGCAAACACCCAACTCCAGCATATCGCCCAGCACAGCGACTTTTCGACCCTCCTGATTTCCCAGAACCGCCAAGGCCGCCGCCATAGACTCCGGCCCTGCATTATAGCAGTCGGAGATGATGGTATACCCCTGCTTCTGGAAGATCTCCTGGCGACCGGCCATATTCTGGAACTCCGACAGACTTCTTTGAATATCCCCGGGTTTCACCTTCATCTGAACCCCCACTGCAATGGCTGCCAGGGCATCGGGGATGAAATGCTCCCCCTCCACCGGAAGCTCAATGGGATAGTTCTGGTCGTCATAGCACACATGGAATCGGACACACCCGGAACTGATGGTCACATCCTGGGCCCGAATGGAAGCATTGGGATTATGCCATCCAAAATAAGTGGGGTGTCGGCCGGGAATCTCTGCCCCAGAAAGGAGACGGTCGTCTCCATTGAGGATCAGGGGTTTGCCCAACTCCATGCCCTCCAAAATTTCCAGCTTTGCTTTGAGGATCCCTTCCTGGGAACCCAAATGCTCCATATGCATGGTGCCGATGTTCACGATCACCGCCACATCCGGCTGGGCAATAGCAGACAGATAGGCCATTTCCCGGAAATGGTTCATGCCCATTTCCAGCACCGCCACCTGGG
>CAZSAZ010000082.1:0-6957 GCA_964604925.1 uncultured Oscillospiraceae bacterium
AAAACGCCCAGAAGGTTCAGCCCATGTTTGTCAATTTCGGCCTTTACGCCATCATCCAGCACGCCGCCGGGAGCCCGGTTGATGATCAATCCCATCTGACCGGGAGCCAGTTCCATCTGCTGAATCATGTCTGCCAGTCGAGCTACAGCCTGAACGCCACGGCGGGAGCAGTCGGAAATCAGGAGCATGGTGTCAACATGGGGGAGTGTACCCCGGGCGACGTGTTCCAACCCGGCCTCGTTGTCCATGACTACATACCGGTAGTTGGGAACGTATTTGTCCATCTGACGCTTGAGCATACTGTTGACAAAGCAGTAGCATCCTTCTCCCTGGGTTCTGCCCATGATGAGCATATCAAAATCATCGTCCTCAATCAGGGCGTTGCTGAATTGAATTTCGGCGTATTCCGCTTTGGTCATGCTTTTGGGAACGGTACCTTTCAGCTCGGCCTGGGCCATTTCCTCCCGGATTTGACCGAGGGTGGTTTCCGGCTCCACGCCCAGAACCTCATTGAGGTTGGAGTTGGCATCCGAATCCACAACCAGCACAGGCCCGTTCTTCTTTTTGCACAGGTAATCAATAATCATGCCGCAGGTGGTGGTTTTGCCCACGCCGCCTTTGCCGGCAACTGCAATGGTATGGGTATTTGCCATAGCGATGGTTCTCCTTTGGTTTACTGGCTCGCAAAATTGACCGATGGGCGAAATGCTCCTATCGATATAACGATATCGTATCATAGTTTGTTCCCAAATTCAACCCATATTTTCACTAAAATTGGAATAAAACTGCCAAAATATTTTCACAGAATTTGGGAAAAAGGGGAATGCACCTCCTGGAGCTGAAATTCCCGGATACAAAAGAGAAAAGGAGCGGACTTGCGTCCGCTCCCAAGGGGGAAAATTCCGGGGTATTTAAACGGTCACACCACAGGGAAGCCCAATTCCTGGAGTTTGTCTACGGTGGCGATGGTGCTTTCTCCGAAGGAGTGGGTTATGCGGTAGGTTGCCTGGGAGCCGGAAACGGCCCAGGTGCCAAAGGAATTGGAATGGCCCACCTTGTCGTGGATGGGGTCATCGGTGAAACGCCGGGAGCCCCACTGCCCCTGGAACTGGATTTCCATTCCGGCAAATTTCCACACTGCCTTGGTGCAGGCGCAGGTGGGATCCTCCTGGGGAAGGTAGGACAGACGGGCGAATTCGGCGTCCAGTTGGGCGTCGTTGCAGACGATGGGATCCTGGCCTTCCAGCCAGTAAACAACGGCACCGTGGTTGGGATCCTTGTGAACCTGGCCGTAGAAGAATTCCCGGCGGCCATCCTCCCGAATACCGGTAAGAATGTGGCACAAGGCATAGTCGATGATGTCGGCATAGGCTTCCATTACATGGTCCGGATCGCAGTACACGCCGTCAAATTGGCCTAAACCCACAATGGGTTTTCCTTCGTAGGTTCCGGTCACCGTGAAGGCCTGATACAGGTATTCGTTGGACATGAAGCCTTGGTGGGTAAACAGAGCCGCAGGCCAGTATTCGCATTTGATATCCAGCACATCCCGTTCCCGGATGTGCAAATAATCGGGGTAATAAGTTTGCTCAGAGTAGGGGAAGGTGGAGCCCCGGGTGAACAGGGCAGTACCCTGTCCGGGGTGATAGGGGGATACGGGGGTATCCCGTCCGGCCAGATCACGACAGTGGGTGGGACGCTGTACCGTCACGGGGCCATCCCCCAGTTGGACGATGCCGTAGGCCAAGGTGTTTTCCATGTCATTGTTTCGGGCGTAGTAGTAGGGGATCGGATCGCCTTCCACAAAAAACATGAGGTAGTTCATCCGGCGAAAGGCCTGGTTGGTAGACATCTCGGGATGCTGAAAGCAAGCGGGAGCCAGGGAAAGGTCGTCTGGGGTCAGCGGGCGGATTTCATACAACGTGTGGTCCATGGTAAGTTCCTCCTGATTCGGTGATGATGGGAAGCGGATGGATTGACAAGACCAGTGTACTCTGCTTATAATGAAATGTAAATTGTGAAAAGACCTGTAAATATTGTGAAACGTACAGAAGAAAGGTGACACCAGGATGAAGCAACGAAGGCAACAGGAAAGGAAGATTCCATCGGTGGAGGATCGAATGGAGGAAGTCTGCCTCCGGGATATGCGGATTGAAAACAACCCTGCTTTTTCTCAGGGGAACCTGGAAAAAACCTTTGGAACGGTATGGTTTGATGAAAGTGTGGAAAATGATACGGTGGTTTACCACAGTCACGATTTTTATGAAATCGTGCTATGCCTGGAAGGTGGGATGGTTTACCTTACCGGGGATGCCATTCATCAAATTCAGGCGGGAGATCTGATGCTGATTCCACCGGGCGTGGGGCACCGGCCGGTGTCTCTGCGGCAGAATCACTCATCCAACCGAAGGTACGGAATGTGGCTATCCGGGATCTTCGTGGGGGAGCTGATGGAGGCGTTTCCGGAATTGCAGTTGCCTGGGAGTCAGGCGCGGATTATCCCAGGCTTTGCCCAGAGGTGTCCTCTGGGTGCCCAGTCTTTTGCCCAGGCGTGGGATGCAACAAAGAATGGCGGTGATCTTTGGCAGTTGGAGGTATTGGGGTGCTGTACCCGCCTTTTGGGGCAGATCGGCGGGGTGCTTTCCCATACGGAGGAACCCCAACTGTTTGGGGGCGTTGCCCCGGTATTTCGGGAGATTTTGAAATACCTGGAAGAACACCTGGAGGAAAAGATCACCTTGGATACCTTGTCGGGTGTGTTTTATGTGAGCAAAAGCTGGGTCAGTCAGATGTTTCGAACGTATTTGAATACCAGCTTTTACCAATACCTTTTGCAGCGTCGGTTGGTGGAGGCGAAAAACCACATGGATCGGGGGATGCCCCTGGGGCAGGTGGCGCAGAAGGTGGGGTTTTCCAGCTACTCCAATTTCTACCGAGCCTTTTTCCAAGCCTATGGCAGTTCTCCTTCGGCGTATGGTTCCGGTGGGACAGGGAGCAAAAATCCCCACGCCAGTGGGCATGGGGATAAAGAGCGTTAATCCTGGGTCAGGTGATAGGTGCCGTCAGGATCCACCTGAAGGGTGGAACCATAGAAGGTGGTCATGGCCTGAATCAGGTATTGGGTGTCCTTTACACCGGCGGTCTCATAACATGAGTGCATAGCCAACTGGGGCAGACCAATGTCCACTGTGGGGATGGAAACATGGCCCAGGCTGATGTTGCCCAGGGTGGAGCCTCCGGGAATATCTGCCCGATTGAAGTAGGTCTGGGTGGGAACCCCGGCCTTCTGGAAGACCAGGCGCATCAGAGAGGCGGCAACGCCGTCGGTGCAGTAGCGCAGACTGGCGTTGAATTTGATGACAATGCCGCCGTTTACCGTGGGGGCATTGGTGGGGTCAGCCATCTCCGGATGATTGGGGTGGACGGCATGGGCGTTGTCGGCGGAAATGAGGAAGCTCTGGCGGAGCATCCGCTTCAAATCCCAGTTCATGCCCTGGCAGATTCGCTCCAGGGTATCCAGCAACAGCCGGGAAGCGGCACCTTGAACCGAGGAAGAACCCACTTCTTCACAGTCAAAGACGCACAGCACCGGCACGGAACCGGAGGGCTTTGCCTGGAGGAATCCCTGGGTGCAGCCCCAGGCGCACTGGAGATCGTCCAGCGCTGCGGAGGAAAGATATTCCTCCTCCAGCCCCCAAATGGTGGCCTTCTGTCGGAGGTAGAGATACAGATCGTGGCCCAGAATTTTACCACCGGCCTGCTGTTCCAAAAGTTGGGTGAACTTGCCCTTGGCGTCCTTCCCACCCAGCAGGGGGATGGTGTCACTGCAAGGGTTATAGCTATAGCCATCGTTGGCTTTTCGATTCATGTGGATGGCCACGTTGGGTATCATCATCAAATCTCGGTCAATGTCCAGAAGCTGGGAGCGGACACCGTCGGGGGTCTGAACCATTACCCGGCCGGCTACGCTCAGGGGGCGATCCAGCCAGGGGGCCATCAACATTCCACCGTATTTTTCCGTGGCCAGACGAAGGTATTTTCCCTCCAGCTCCCCATTTTCCTTCACCTTAAAGGTGGGGCGGTCAGAATGGCTGGCAGAGAGCAGAAATCCCTTTGGGGTTTTCTGGGGAATCCGGAAGGCCAGGAGAGCTGTGCCACCCCGGGTCAAATAATACTTTCCACCGGGAACCAGGTTCCACTCATCTGTTTCAGGCAGGAAGGTGTAGCCCTCCTCGTCCATTTGCCGGGACAGCTGAGCCACGGCGTGAAAGACGCTTTTGGATGCGTCTAAAAAGTCCATCAATGCGTGAATTTGTTCGTTCATCAGGATCCTCCTTGTTTGCACAACGGCCGACGCCCCGGATGTGGGGAGCCGGCCGTATGGTTATGGAAATCAGCCCTGCACCAGCGTACAGAACAGGTCGATTTGATCTGCGATGGTCTGAAGGGCACCCCGCCAGAAGTTCTTGTCCGTCAGGTCAATGCCGGCAACCTTGGCGGTATCCTCTGCGGTGGCCACTGGGGTGGTGTGAAGCAGCCGCTTGTACTTGGGCACGAAGGAGGGGCCTTCGGCCTCATACTGGGCATACAGCCCCCGGGCGAACAGTCCGCCAAAGGCGTAGGGGAAGTTGTAGAAGGTGGAACCATAGTAGTGCCCCTTGCACACCCACATATACGGGTGCATTACATCAGGATCCAGTCCGTCTCCGTAGGAGTCCAACTGAGCCTGGGTCATGATCTGGCAGAGCTTGTCTGCGTGCATGAACTCCTGGCTCCGGTTGGCCAGAACCTTCGCTTCAAAGCGATACCGGGAGTAGATGTCACAGATGATCTGAGTGGCATCCTGGAGCTGGCTCTCAATCAGGGCCAACCGCTCGGCATCGTCCTTGGCATTCTGAATGGCGGAGGCCATGACCACGCACTCGTTGAAGGTGGAGGCGGTTTCGGCCACAGGCATGGAGTAGTCGTGGTTCAGGGGGCGATGATCGGCAATGCACTGGTTGTGGAAGGCGTGACCCAGCTCATGGGCCAGGGTTACCACGTCACCGAACATTCCGTCAAAGTTGGTGAGGATGCGGCTTTCTCCCAGACATTCCACACCGGCACAGAAGGCACCACCGGCCTTGCCGTCCCGGGGGTAGAAATCGATCCAGGCGTTGTCGAAGGCCCGAGCCACCATTTCACTGAGTTCTGCATCAAAACCGGCGAACAGGGTGACCAGATAATTCCGGGCATCTTCGGTGGTGAACTTGGTGCTGGTTTTGCCCATGGGGGCAAACAGGTCGTACCAGGGCAGACCGTTTTCATGGCCCAGGGCTTTGCCTTTAACCTTGAGGTACTGCCAGAATTTGGGCAGATATTCGTCCATGGCTTCCAGCATGGCATCCAGGGTTTCCCGCTTCATCTGGGAGTGCTTCAGCGTCCGCTCCAGAGGGCTGGCATAGCCACGGAGTTCACAGTCGGTGATGGTTTCCAGTTTCAGGGAGTTGAGGGCAAAGGCCACGGGGTCTTTGATCCGGTCGTAACAGGCCAGTTCTGCCTCATAGGCCTCTTTCCGCACCTGGGGATCCGGGTCATAGGCCAGGTTCCGGATGGCAGACAGATTGGTGGTCTGACCCCGATAGGTCACAGGAACGGTGGAGGTGAGATACTGGTGCAAATCGCTCCAGGCGTTGCCACCGGACAGGGCCATCTTGGCCATGATTTCCTCTCCACGGCCGGACAGAAGATACCGGGCGGAGTCGGCAATGTTGGCAAACAGGAATTCATAGTCCTTCAGCGTTTCATCGGAACGAACCAAATCCATCAGGTTGGGCAGCTTGCTGGCCCAATCCCGGAAGGTGGCGTCGGGGGTTGCGATGGCACTGTACAAGGCCAGGATTTGACCAAAGCGGGAGCCGGCTTCGGCATCCCGGGTGTCAGCAGACTGGCGCAGGGAAGCGTACTCGATGAGCTTGCCCACCAGTTGGGAGGTTTTCTCCTCATAGGCGATTCCCAGTCGAAGGGCGTCGATGGGCATCTGGGTCTCCAGGGTTTGGGTGAAGGCGGAAAAAGCATCCACCTGGGTTTTCAGTTCCTCCAGATCGGCGGTGAAGGAAGGATCCTCAAAAGATGTATAAATCGGATCAAGATTCCACACTTCGTTCATGTTGTCATACCCTTTCGTTGCAAATTTTGGATGGGTCTATTCTACACGATGGTTTCTTCTCCGTCAAGGGTGGGGGAAGGAAAAACTGTGGTGGGACGATTCGACTATTTTCGTCCGATAAAGTTTGAAAAAGCATGGAAAATAGTCGTGTTTTCAGGATTCTTGACGAGCGATTGTTTTGCTTTTTTCTTGCAAATGGAGGCTCATCATGCTATGATTTATTTGTCCCGCACGACACCGGGCGAAATGGCCCGACTAAGGAATTGATACAAGGAGAGGAAGTTCATGGACAAACGTACAACTGTTTTGATTGCAGACAGCTCGGAAGAATTTTGCACCGCCCTGGGCGCAAAATTGCAGCGGTCTGATCGGTTTCAGCACTGTGGAACCGCCTGCGATGGGGAGCAGGCTCTGCGACTGTTAGAAGAGCGAAAGCCGGAGATTTTGGTTTTGGATCTGATGCTGGCGAAAAAGGATGGGTTATCGTTGCTGAAAACCATTTCCGGAAGCGACTGTCGCCCGGCGGTCATTGCTACATCCGGGTTTGTTACCGACTATGTGGCTTCGGCGGCAGCCAGTTTGGGGGTGGCCTATCTGCTGCTCAAACCATGCGATTTGGATTCCCTGATGGATCGGATGGAGGAACTTCAGGGTGGGGAGCCTCAGCGTGGGCCGATGCTGCGGAAACAGAACCAGCAAAGCATTGAAGCCATGGTTACAAACATCATCCACGAAATCGGAGTGCCTGCCCACATTAAGGGGTATCAGTACCTCCGGGAGGCGATTATCATTGCCGTGAACGATATGGA
>CAZSAZ010000083.1:0-6891 GCA_964604925.1 uncultured Oscillospiraceae bacterium
TATGAACCGGCTACTCTACCAACTGAGTTATGCCGCCATGTGGGTCAAGCTTGATCTCGGCACCGCCGAAATCAGCTTCCTTAATATAACTCATAAATTCGAATTTGTCAAGATATTTTTTTCGATTTTTGGACATAATTTTTTCATCTCATGTTGGGAGGCATTTTTATGTCCATGATCCACTCTCTTGGGTTATTCGCCCTGGGCGGGAGCTGCTATACCGGACTGGAACTGGCCTGGCGGCAGCGCAGTCACATCAGTATGTTTTTCCTGGGCGGTGCGTGTTTTCTCGGTCTGGGAGCCTTCGACCGGGCTCATCCCCGGATGAGTCCCCTATTCAAGCTCCCGGCCTGTGCCGGGTTCATCACCGCCGGAGAGTTCCTCACCGGTCTGATGGTGAATCGAGACCACCGGGTTTGGGATTACCGGAATCTGCCATGGAATATCCAGGGGCAGATCTGCCTTCCCTTTTCTCTGCTGTGGATTCCGGTATCAGGTGCCGGAATCCTGCTGTACCGGGCTGTTTGTCCCCGGAAGTCATAGAAAGCCCCGAACCAAATTGGTTCGGGGTCTGCACAGATATTATTCCACTGTCACAAAGTCCGACTCGTCAGCGTAGGCTCCCGTCACATCTTTGGCCCGCTTCAGCTCCTCGATGCGCTTCAGAGAAGCCTCCACCCGGCTGCACTGAACATCAAAATCCGACCCCTGTGCCCCAGCACCCTGGCGGACAGAACGGAAATAGAGCTGTCCCAACGCCTGGTACGCCTCCCGGATCTTCTGTTCCTCTGCCGCGATGCTAACCTGGGTAGAGACGGTATTGGCAGCCCGTTTTGCAGCAGATCCTAACTTGTCCATCCATTCATTCATGATTTTCTCCTCCTTGTTCTTGGTTCGGCTCCACAGGCGTGGAGTCCGATGTGCTTTGCCCCTGGGCACGAACCCGGTTCCCATAGAGCATGGCCGGATCATGGGGTTTCCGGGCGTTTCTCACCAGCAGCACGATGGCCACCACGGAGCTGACTGCCGCCAGCATCTGGCTGACCCGAATCCCCGTCCCGGGTAAATACAAGCTATCGGTACGCAGCCCCTCGATCCAGGTTCGGCCCAGACCGTACCACGCCACATATCCCAGGGCGATTTGCCCGTCATATGTCCGCTTCTTAGACAGCATATGGAGCACCACAAACCCCACCAGGTTCCACACCGACTCATACAGGAACGTGGGGTGATGATAGGTGGTCTCCCCAGTGAAGGTATTGTACAATCCCATGCGCAGAAAACTCTCGGTCTCGGCACCAAAGGCCTCCCGGTTGAAGAAATTTCCCCACCGACCCAGGCACTGACCAATGAGGAAACCCAGGGCAATGAGATCCAATACCGCTTTTACATCCGCTTTGCGCACCTTGCAAAACACCAAAATGCCAATTACAGCCCCGATGACGCCGCCATAAATGGCAATTCCTCCCTGCCAAATGTACAGCACCGAAATGGGATTGTCCGCATACAGTTCCCAGGAAAAGGCACAATAGTAAATCCGGGCACAACAAATTGCAAAGGGCGTCACCCACAAAAATCCATCCAGAACCAAATCCTCATTCAGTCCGAATTCTTCTGACCGACGCATGGCATAACACGCCGCCAGGATCATTCCCACGCCGATGATGATGCCATACAGGTGGACACTCAACGGCCCGATCAAAATTTCCCGGATGGGGTCAAATTCCAGCCCCAAGCTGGGAAACGAAATGGTGGTATAGCGATACATCCTTCATTCCTCCTTCCCCGAACGGGGGTAGATCACGCACACAGCGCACCGCTCCGGCTGGAAATGCTCCTGCCAAAACGTCTTTAGTTCCTCCCGGCGAACCTGCTCCAGCAGTTCCGGGAAACGTAGATAGTCGAATCCTTCATAGTGATATGCACACAGCCGGAAGCAGGTGGCCTCAAAGCTGTCCAAATCCTTCACCCGGCGCCCTAAAGTACTGCGGATCATCCGCTGGAATTCCTCCTGGGAAATCCCCTCTTGTGCCAGGTGCCGAGCCCTACTGAAAATGGCATCCCGGACAGCAGCAGGATCCTCGCTGTCTCCCCCTGCCAAGATCGTGGCACTGCCGGAGATGGTCTCCACCTCCCAGCCGAAGGAGGAATCAATCAGCCCTTTCTCGTACAGTTCCAAATACAACTGGGAGGACTCTCCCATCAGTCCTTCACAGGCCAGTTCCGCCACCAACTCCCAGTGAGCCAGTTCCTCCCCTGTTTTCCCAGGAGGGCACTTGATTCCCATTTGGAAGGTAGGCATGGCCACATCCATTTCCAGTTCTGTCCAGGCCTCGTTGACGGTCAGCTCCTCCGGCCTTCCCAGATCTCCACAAGCCAAGGATCCCCCCTCTGCCGGGGTCATCTCTCGGGCCAGGGCACACACCCGTTCCTCATCCACGTCCCCCACCACGCAAAGCATCATATTCCCCGGGTGGTAGAACGCCCGATAGCAGGTTTCCAACAGTTCCGGCGTGATATCCTCAATGGATGAGACGGTTCCTGCGATGGGAATCCGCAACGGATGGTGGGCATAAAGTTGCTTCAGGGTTTGCTCATACACCCGGGAATCCGGGCTATCCTCATACATCAAAATCTCCTGGGCAATGATTCCCCGCTCCTTGTCCACCGTCTCCTGGGTGAAATAGGGCGTAGAAACAAATTCCAGCAGCAGTTTCAGACTTTCTTCAAATCGATCGGTGCAGGAAACATAATAGGCTGTCATGTCATAGCTGGTAAAGGCGTTGGGATTGGCTCCCAGGGCAGCAAATTCCTCGTTGATATCCCGGCCGCCCGGCAGGTCAAACATCTTGTGTTCAAGATAATGGGCAACCCCCGGGGGCGTATCATAGGTCACGCCGTCTAACGTGAATCGCTGGTGAATCGACCCAAAATCCGTAACGAAATAGGAACATTTTCGGGTAAATCCCGGTTTTTTTACCACACAGACCTGCAATCCATTGGCCAATACTTCCCGGTATACCGTCTCATCCAGACGGGGATAATGGGTTTTTATCATGGCGTTTCTCCCTTCAGGAAATAGACGGTATGGAGCTTAACCGTCCCGGCGCACCGAGCCACATCCTGGATGGACACCCGCTCTACTGCATGGATGTATTCTGGAATGTCCAGCTCCGTTCCACTGATGGCGGCGGTGGCGTAGTACCCTTCCAATGCGCCAGGGGAATCTGGAGTGGCACGCAGACTGGAAATCACAGCGGCCTTTGCCCCTTCCAGCTCCTGCTGGGTGATCTGCCCCTGGGCGCACAGGGCCAGTTGGTGCAAGATCTCCTCCTTGGCCCGAGCATACTGCGCCTCGTCAATGCCACACGACACGGTAACAATGCCCTTGGTGCTGTAATAACCGGAGCCGGCATCGTAACACAGCCCCATCCGTTCCCGCACCTGGGAGAACAGTTTGCTGGTAATGCCCCCACCGTAGAGGGCGTTAAACACCTGCATGGCCACAAAATCCCCATGGCGGTTGGTGATGGGGGTCGTAAAGCCCATGGAGAGCTTCCCCTGGCTCACATCCATGGTCTCGAACCATTCTCCAGCCTGGGTCTGGGGCACCAAGGCATGCTGCTCCGGCATGGTCTGGGGCTCCACCCCCAGATGTTTTGCCAGAGGCATCAACAACTGGGCCACCTCCTGAGCACTCTTACTTCCCACATAGAAAATTTCCACCGGGCTCCGGCGCAGAATCATTCGATAGTGGGCATACAATCCTTCCGGCGTAATGGCCGCCACCTGCTCCGGCTGACCCAGACGGCTGACTCCGAAGGAATCCCCCTGGCACATTTTCCGAAGCATTTGGGAAGCAGCATAGGCTCTTTTATCGTTTACCTCTGATTCAATGGCAGAAATCAGATTTCGCTTCTCGCTTTCTACAATCTGGGGTACAAAGGCATCCCCTTCCGTCAAGGGCTCCAACAGCAGCTCCCGCAGGAAGTCCACCCCGCCGGCCAGAACGGCTTCTCCGTCCATGGCAAACCGATCGTCTAAGATGCTTAAATAAAAGCCCACGGTTTGGATCTGTCCGATCCGCCGAACCATGGTCTGTACCGACGCGCCGTACAGCTCGTCCAGCCGCCAGGTAATCCAACGCAGATCCGGGTGGGCCCGGGTACCCCGGAGGAGCACCGCAGGAAGCAGCGCATTGTTTGCCGCCTCGTCTGCATCCATGGGACGAAGCAATTGGATGCTCATGGCACTTTTTTTGAATCGATGATCCAGGCAGTGACGCAGTGTCACCCGGCCAGAACGGCTTCTCCGTCCATGGCAAACCGATCGTCTAAGATGCTTAAATAAAAGCCCACGGTTTGGATCTGTCCGATCCGCCGAACCATGGTCTGTACCGACGCGCCGTACAGCTCGTCCAGCCGCCAGGTAATCCAACGCAGATCCGGGTGGGCCCGGGTACCCCGGAGGAGCACCGCAGGAAGCAGCGCATTGTTTGCCGCCTCGTCTGCATCCATGGGACGAAGCAATTGGATGCTCATGGCACTTTTTTTGAATCGATGATCCAGGCAGTGACGCAGTGTCACCCCAGGGGTCAAAGCTATGGTGGTTATCATAGGTTCTCCTTCTGGCTGAGCAGGGTAAACCGGCTCCAAAATCCGGATGTTTTTTTGTATTATACTCCAATCCAGCAAAAATAGGAAGCCTGTTCAGAAAAAATTCAATCTTTCCCTGGGTTGGGTGGTTGCGAAGATGGGGCTTTTGGGGTAAAATGATACCATCACATAGAATGGAGCAGTGTTGCTGTGGATTATTTGGAACTCACCGTTCAGACTGCCTCCGAAGGCATTGAGCTGGTTGCCAATGCCCTGACCAGTGGGGGATTTGACTCCCTGGTTGTGGAGGATCAGACAGAATATGAAACCTTCCTGGAGGACAATCGTGCCTACTGGGATTATATTGACGAAACATTCCAGGCGGAACTCCAGGGACTATCCCGGATCAAATTCTACCTGGAGGTGGACGGCACGGAGCAAGCCCGTTTGGAAAAGCTCCACAAAGTCCTTGCCTTTGTGAAAAATCGATTCCCGGAAAATAACCTGGGCCCCCTGACCGTGACTCAGACCCTGCTTCCGGAGACCAATTGGGAAGAAAGCTGGAAGGAAAACTACCCGCCCCAGTATGTCGGAAACGGACTCATTGTCCTGCCCTACTGGAACCGAGAGGCCACAGAGGGCAGAATTCCCATCATTCTGGACCCCGGCCTCACCTTTGGCACCGGCGCCCATCCGTCCACCCAGATGGTGATGACCTTCTTGGAAGAACGGGTCAAGCCCGGAATGCGAGTCATCGACCTGGGCAGCGGTAGCGGAATTCTCTCCATTGCCGCCCTGCGGCTGGGTGCCAGCACCGCCACGGGCGTGGACATTGACCCCAAGGCCGAGGACATCGCCCGGGAAAATGCCGCCCTCAACGACTTCCGGGAGGATCGGTTCACCGCCGTCACCGGAAACGTCACCGAGGATCAGGCTCTCATGGCTCAACTGTCCGAAGGAGGCTACGACATTGTCCTGGTCAACATTGTGGCCGATGTCATCATCGGTCTTGCCCCGGTGTTGCCCCACTTTTTGAAGGAGAACGGTGTCGTCCTTTGCTCCGGAATTTTGGACGTACGGGAAGAGGATGTGCTTGCCGCCCTGAATTCCGCCGGGCTGGAAATCCTGGAACGGCGGAGCCAAGAGGATTGGCGGAGCCTTTGCGCCCGCCGGAGGGTTTGACCATGGCCATGACCTATCGTACCCGACGGAGGCTGCACCGAATCGGAATGACGCTGGGCATTGTCCTGGTTCTGGCTCTGGTAGTATGGATCTGCTGGTTTGTCTGGCTGGAACGGTATGTGGTCTACACTGCCGACGGTGCCCAGATTCGCCTGGATCTTCCCCTCACCTTTGAGGACGGCGAAATTGCCCTTCCCCCGGAGGAGTCCACCGTTGCCATCTACTACAACGAAGGCGACAACAAGGTGAACACCTCCTCAGAATTGGGGCAGATCTCCGGATGCTACGCCACCACCAGTTTGCTCCTCAGCAGCATTGACAGCGTAGACACCGCCATTCAGTCCTTGCCCAGTGGTAGCGCTGTTATGCTGGATTTGAAGAGCATTTACGGCAATTTCTACTATAACACCTCCATCCCCGGCGCGCCGGTGGCTGACGCCTTGGATGCCGGGCAAATGGATCGATTGCTCCGGAATCTGGCAGCTTCTGACTACTATCTCATCGCTCGGATCCCTGCCTTCCGGGATCGGGCCTACGGCCTGGAAAATACCCAATACGGGCTGCCCACCTCCAAAGGCTACCTCTGGTCTGATGAGAACAGCTGTTACTGGCTGGATCCCACCAGCAATGGCACTTTGAGCTACCTGATTTCCATTGCCACGGAGTTGCAGGATCTGGGCTTTGACGAGGTGGTGTTCACGGAATTCCGGTTTCCAGACACCAGTGAAATCGTATTCCGCTCCTCTCTGAGCAAGGAGGAGGCCATCGCCCAGGCGGCAAAGATTCTGGTGGAATCCTGTGCCACAGAACAATTTGCTGTGAGTTTCGAATCGGAGGATGGGGATTTCCCCCTGCCAGAAGGGCGGACACGGCTCTACCTCACCGGTGTCTCCGCCGCAAAGGCCCAATCGGCACTGGACAACACCACCGTTCCAGTGAAAGAAAGCCAGTTGGTGTTCCTCACGGAAACCAACGACACCCGGTTTGACATTGCCAGCGTTTTGCGGTTGCTCGCCGTCACAAACTAACTCGGATAGACCAAAAAGGACGACCCCGCCGGGCAATGTCATTAAGTTAAGAAAAGCTGGACTTCACAGAAATGTGAGGTCCAGTT
>CAZSAZ010000084.1:0-6850 GCA_964604925.1 uncultured Oscillospiraceae bacterium
CCTATTCACTATTCTTTTTTTCTATTTGTCACACATCATTGTAACACCTACAAAATGAAAAAATTTTGACACAAAAGGGGTGTTGCCTTTTTCCCCTCCTTGGGATATAATGGACGAAAATGGAGGTGTGGCATATGACATTGACCAAATGCGCCCGGTGCCACATCCGGATGGACAGCCAGTGGGCTTCCTACTCCGCGGTGTGTATGGGCATTTCTGTCTTTGTGCGGGCAGTCTATTATTTTGGACTGACCAATCTTCGGGATCTGGGGGGCTTTGCCCTGGTGGCCCAGGTGATCTTCCCCATGGTTCTGGCCGGAGGATATCTGATTACCATCAAAGGATTCCGGTTTAACTCTCCCGTGCTTTTTGGCGGCCTGATTGGGCTGTATGCGGTGAATTATTGGATGCTGATGACTCCTACCACCACGGGCATTCTGGGCGGTATTCTGCTGGTGCTCACCGCACTGATATTCACCGCAACCGGACTGGGATATCTTCCCAACCGAATCCCGGTGATCTGCCTGAGTGTTGCGTTGATGCTGTTCCGGGTGGTATTTGTGGATGTGTACGAATATCTACTTCCCCTATCTCAGTTCCATCCGGTGGCATATCTGCCGGAGGCATCCAATTTGTTTGGTTTTCTGGCGGTGGGACTCATGGCTCCTGCCCTGCACGTAAGCCCTATTGCTTCTTCCCAGACCCAGGGATAACCCAAAAACGAATCTTTCCCCGGTGGAGCACATCCACCGGGGATTTTTAAACAGGACACGGCGGGAAAGCCGTGTCCTGTTTGGAATATTAAGCCAGACCCTGGGAGATTTTCACCGCATCCACGATGATCTTCACACACTGGTCAATGCCCAGCATACTGGAGCACAGGCACATCTCATAGTTCTGAGCGGCACCCCAGGTACGACCGGTATAGTGCTGATAATTCACCCGACGGCGCTTGTCCTTCTCCAACAGACGCTGTTCCGGGCTCTTCTCCGACTCGCCATAAAGCCGGACGATACGCTCTGCCTTAAAGGGAGTCTCTGCATGGATGAACACGTCCATCACATCCGGGCGATCCTTTAGAATGTAGTCTGCATTCCGTCCCACGATGACACAGGGACCCTTGTCCGCCAACTGGAGGATCACACCACACTGAATATTCCAAAGGAAATCCGCCGTGGACAATCCGTTCATCACCCCGGGAACCCCCTGGGGGGCAAAGGCATAGGACAGACGGCTCAATCCGGGGGAATGTTCCCCGTTTTCTTCCACAAACTTGGGGGCAAAGCCGGACTCCAGAGCAATCTGCTCCACCAGTTCCTTGTCATAGAACGGAATCCCCAGCTCCTCGGCAACCCGTCTGCCGATGGTACGGCCGCCGCTACCGAATTCACGGCTGATCGTAATGATTCTCTTTTCGTTCATTTCCATTGTGCTGACCTCCTTGCGTTTTCTTTTGGATGGTAAGATTAGTATAGCACTTTGCACAAGAAATGTCAAACATTTTCCACTAACAAATGGCAAATAGTATCAAAAATCAAAAGTCATTCCGTTTTGTCAAATTTCTCCGTCTTTGGATTTGTTCCGGATTTTTGGGAAAAACCCGAGCAAATTGCCCCTGTGGGGCAGGTTTTTTTGCAAATGCCGCAGCGGATACATTCTAAACCGTTGGGATTTTTCGCCGGATCACAGCCCATGGGACAGGCTTTTTTACAGGCACCGCATCCAACACACTGATCCTCATCCACCCGATATCGGAACATGGCGATGGGATTGAACAAGGCATAAATCCCACCCAGAGGGCAAATATATTTGCAAAAGGGCCGATAGACCATCACCGCAAGCACCACAGTTCCGACCAAAATGGCCACCTTCCAGGTATAGAGCCATCCCACGGCTCCCCGAATGGTCTTGTTCCGCAGCACCAAAGGGATTCCCCCTTCCAGAGTACCCACCGGACAGATGAGCTTACAGAAGTAAGGCGCCCCCTGTCCCAGCAGATCCACCAAAAACATGGGCATCAGGATGACAAACACCAGCAAGAACAGGTATTTTGCCTTTCGCAGCAGGCGATCTGCCGGGAAGGATTTGATTTTCTTTGGAAAGGGAATTTTGTGCAGCAGTTCCTGAATCAGACCAAAGGGACACAGACATCCGCAGACAAACCGTCCCATCAAGCCCCCCACAAAAAGGAAGAAACCGGCAAGATACCAGGCAACGTGGTATTTCCCGCTGCCAATTACCGCTTGCAGCGCCCCAATGGGGCAGGCTCCCCGGGCCCCGGGACAGGAATAGCAATTCATCCCAGGAACGCAAAGATGCTTCAGACTTCCCTGGTAGATTTTCCCCTGAGCAAAACCGACCAGGTAACTGTTGGTGATCAAGGCCCAAAGGCTTTGGATTCCGTGGCGAAATCCCTGACCCTTGGAGAAGATTTTTTTCTTATCCAATTCCAATACACTCCAAACAGATCTGGATGGCTTTTTTCGCCACCACCGCCATTTCCCCCCGGTAAATGCCAAAGGCTATCATAGCAAGACCTGCAAGACAGATCAGCCCACTGGCCCACCGGGGAAAGGATACGCCGTTCATGTCTGGCCTCCCGGGAGCTTGGCCAACTCCTCATCCACAATGTGGCTCCACTCATCCAAGGAATTGGCACCCACATAGGCCTCGCTGACGATATTTCCCTTGCTGTCCACAAAAAAACTCTCGGGAACCGCCTCAATTCCCGTCAGGCGGCCATTGAATGCCGTCTCATCCGGCAACAGGAAGGGAAATTGAGCCCCGGCCCGCTGGTGAAGGGTCTTGGCCAGCTCTAAAGTATCCTCATCCACGCCATAATCCGTCACACCATCCAGTACCACAGCCACAACCCCCAGCTTGATTCCCGCCTGGGCGTACTGAGCCCGGAGCTTCTCCAACTCTGGCATTTCCTGAACACAGGGAGAACACCAGGTTGCAAATACGTTCACCAGGGTCAGATCATAGTCCTGGAACCATTCCTGGGTGTAACGTTCCCCAAACACATCCTGGGTCTCAAAAGTTCCCAGGGTAGCAATGTCCTCAAGCCGATCTTGGGAAAAGGCATTGTAGCCAAGAGCTGCATCAAATTCATGAACCGGAACCAATTGAATGACACTTTCCTTCAGCCACTGAACCTGCTCCCCATCTGCCTGGGAGGAAAGACTCAGGTAGTAGGAGAAAACGCCATCCTCACTTTGCCCCAGTTTTTCGTGGGTATCGCAACCGGTGATCTCCGTAAGGGAGGCTTCCTGGTCGGCAGTATAGGCTCCGATGGCCCCGATGGGGCACAAAGACTTCTGCCACTCCAGCAGATCCACGCTCATTCCCTCTTGCGCCCGCTGTTCCTCCGTGGTGGCACAAAACCGAAGCAAGCCATAGGAAATGGAACCTTCCCCGGTATAGTCCTCCTGGGAATAGACAAAGACCTCTCGGGTATCCATCTGCTCCCGCAATTCTGTCACCAGGGTTAACTCCATCCCCAGGAAGGGAAACTGGTATTGTTCCTTGGCCTGGATGCCACAGTCCACAGGACGGAAGGCCACCGCCTCCCCCAGCCCATCGACCAGATCTGTGGTTTGGATGGAATCCTGTTTCTGGCTGCACCCAGTCAAAGCCCCAATGCTCAACGCCCCAGCCAGAACCAGAGCAAGGATCTTCTGTGTTTTCATATGATCGAACTCCTTTCGCTTTGCCCCATGATATCACCGACGTTGCGGAAAAGCAATCGATCCCATGGGAATTTAATATCTTAAAAAACAAAGGGGAGCCATCTGCGCTCCCCCCGATAACCATCAATCTTCTTTTTTTCGAGCCAAATCCGAAATTTGAGAGAACTTGGACAACACTCGTTCATATCCCCCGGGATTGTGGGGAATCAGACAATTGGTGCAATTTTTGATTCCCTTTTCTGTGTAGGTAAAATTGCCGCCGCACCGGTCACCCAGAGCATAGAGGGGACAGTAGCAAAATAGACAATTAAAGTCCTCCCCTGCCCCCTTGTGACAAGGATAGTATTGACACTCCCGGTTGGCAAAAAAGGAATAGTCGTTTTGTCTCATGGTCAAACCTCCATCATCCCGTATTTGATCTTCAATCGATCCAGCTTTTCCAGTAATGGACGACTGAATAGCAGCATAGTCACGGCGCAACTGACACCGTGGTTGAAATTGTACCAAAAGCCCTGGGCATAGACCAGCAGTGCCTTTTCCCAGGTGACGGTGGTCAAGGACGTGAACACGGTACAGGTATCCAACAACGGCCCCACACACAGCATAATAGCCAGAAAGCCAAAGATTGCCAACACCACCGGGTTGGTTTTTCCCCCTCTTTTTTGGAAGATCAGCCCCGCCAGAAAGCCTCCGAATCCATAGGCCATCATCTGCCAGGGCGTCCAAGGCCCCTGAGAATAAAAAAAGTTGCTGGCAAAGGCACTGATGGCACCGGTCATGAATCCGGCCTCCGCGCCAAAGGCAATACCGGTAATCATAATGATTCCCGTAATGGGTTTGAACCCAGGCAGTACCGCAAACGCAACCCGGGACACCGTAGCCAATGCACACATCACCGCAATGGTCACAAGTTCCCGAGCCTGGGGCTTCCGGGACTCGAATACAAAGAAGAAGGGCACCATTGCCTCCAGGATCACCATGGTACTGGTCAGATAATACCATCTTCCCGGTATTCGGGAACCAAGATACAGTGTCCCGGGGATCAGGGCCAGAAGAACCACCACTGACCATATTCTGGATTTTTTCATACGTCCTCCCTATGCGCTCGCTTCTCCCTCAGGCAAAGAACCCTCGTGGAAATGCAAGGAATGTTTTCTTCATTGTATCATGTTTTGACTCAAATGCAATTCCTTTTTTCAGAAGAGTTTGCCATTGACATTTTCCCATATCGGGGGTACAATATCATGGAAATTGGATCTTTGGTGTTGTGTTGCCCCCTGCCGTGTCAGGTAGTGGGCTTTAAATGAACGGGGTAAGAACCCACGCGACCGGCACTGTGAGCGCAAGGCCCAAACCGAAATGAGGATTCATGGGACGAAAGTCCGCCACTGGAGAAATTTCTCTGGGAAGGTAGGTTGATGGGCCGTGGAGCATCCTGCTCCGAAGCGCAAGCCAGGAGACTTGCACGACACATTTTTCCCAGCCTGCGGCGTGTTCCTCGTGGGGTTGGTGGGCCTTTGCTCCCAAATCCGGAACCGTCGGCATTGTATGCCGGCGTTTTTTGATTGCATTTTACGTAACTGCCAATGACCATTTCCTGGGATTTATTCCCAAATTTATAGAAAAGGAAGTTGTATCTCATGAAAAAAGTTCTTTCTCTGGTTCTGTGCTTCGTCATGGTTGTGTCTCTGGCCGCCTGCGACAGCAAGCCTACCGAGACCACCGGCTTCACCCCGGTAACCGACGGTGCATCCCTGGGTGAGGGTGCAACCACTTTCCCTCTGGTGATCGTGGATAAGGACGGCAACACTGTTAACGTCACCATCTCCACGGACAAGGAAACTCTGGGCGAAGCCCTGCTGGAGCTAGGTCTGGTGGAAGGCGAGGATTCCGATTTCGGTCTGTACATCAAGACTGTCAATGGCATCACCGCCGACTATGATGTGGACGGCACCTACTGGGCATTCTACATCAACGATGAGTATGCCATGACCGGTGTGGATTCCACTCCCATCGTTTCTGGCGAGACCTACACGCTGAAAGTGGAGGGCTAATGCCTTCCCTCTCCCGGAACCGACATACGCGGTTCCGGGAATTTTTTACCCCTGCCTCCCAAAAAGGAAGCAGGGGTAATTTTTATTCTTAGATGGGAACACACTCAGACAGTCACGGTCTTTTCATAGCGCTGGATATCCATTCCCGGTTGGAGATGTTCTGCCTTTCCTGCGGGACGGTAGCCCAGGGATTCATAAAACCGGCACAGATCCTTCTCCTGGGCTATGGTCTCCAAAGTCCAGATCTTGGCCTGGGGATATAGCCGTTCCAACTCCTCCATTGTCTGGCGGCCGTAGCCTCTGCGCTGGTACTCCGGAAGAATGCACAAAGGACTGACCCGGCAAGTGGACCCAAACTCGCATACCCGGACAAACCCGATTTGCCTCTGCTCCGCCTCAATAAGGAAGTATCTGGAAAAGTTCTGGTGAAACCGCTGCTCCACCTGTTCCAGGTTTTCTGCCGCAGGATTGGATGCGTAATCCCGATACACCGCCAACATGGTGGAAAAGCTCCTGCGCTGAATCTGAAGGATGGCTTCGCAGTCTCCTTCCACCCCTTGACGTAGCCGGATCATTCTGCCAGAACCGCTTTGTGGAACACCTTTTTGCCCTTCCGGATCTTCACGCCCTCCTGAAGCATTTCCTGGGTGACAGCCATGGTGGGGTCGGAAACCACCTCACCATTGACGGTGACCCCGCCGCCGGTGACCAACTGGCGTGCCTGCTTGTTGGAAGGTGCCAGGCCACAGGAGACCATCAGGCTGAGGATGCCGATCTTGCCATCGGTGAGCTTATCCGCAGGGACTTGGGTGGTGGGCATATTGCTGTCATCCCCATTTCCGGCAAACAGAGCCTTTGCGGCGGCTTGAGCCTTCTCAGCCTCCTGCTCGCCGTGAACCAGCTTGGTTAGCTCGTAGGCCAAAATCTCCTTAGCCGTGTTGAGCTGAGCGTCTTTCCAATCGGACATGGCATCGATCTGCTCCAGGGGCAGGAAGGTGAGCATCCGGATGCACTTGAGCACATCTGCATCCTCCACATTCCGCCAATACTGATAGAATTCAAAGGGAGAGGTCTTGTTGGGATCCAGCCACACGGCACCGGAAG
>CAZSAZ010000085.1:0-6785 GCA_964604925.1 uncultured Oscillospiraceae bacterium
ACAAATTGAAGGATGCAAAAACGTGCTAAAACGTGAAAAAAGAGGCTTTTGACGTGTCAAAAGCCTCTTTTTTTGTACGCTCAGTTGCATAGAAACGGGCAACTCAGGCAAGACCTGTGTGCTCGAAGAAGGTGATGGTGGCCGTAACGGTGACGGGGGCGTTCATCATGTCGCCTTCGTCACAGGCGATGGCGAGATTGCTGACCAGGCAGCGCCAGGGGCTGTCGGTCAGGTCGCGGATCACACTCTTGGCGGCGGTGTAGCTGTCGCACTGGAAACGCATGGAGATTTTGCGGCGGACGGTGCCGTCGTCCTGGACCTGGGGATCGGTGAAGCTCAGGTCATACTCCAGGGTGCGGCCCAGGATGCCATAGAGCTGATTGAGGACGGCTTCCTTATTGTCATAAGGGGCGATCTCGGTGATCTCGCTTTCGGGGCGGGAGAAGATCTCGTCCAGCTCGGTCTGCATCTCGTTCATCTTGGCGACCTTGGCCATGGCGGCGGTGATCTGGGTATCACAGTCGGCGCTCTGGGCGGCGATGGAGGACAGCTCCTCCTGGAGGGGGGTATAGAAGCCCATGTAGTAGCCAACACCAACGAGGAGGACGATGAGGAAGACCAGCATGAGGGACTCCCGGGGGGTGAGTTTTGCCTTTTTCATTCTGCTTCCACCTCCTTGGTCAGGGTAATGCTCATAAAGATCTGGGCATCCTCAGCGGACTCGGCAACGGCGTTATAGACGGTGGCAGTCTTGACTAGGTCGCTGGATTCCAGATTCTTGACCATGCGGCTGGCCTGCTCCAGGGTGACACCGTGGATGTTGAGGGTGAGGATGTTGTTATTGACGGCCAGGTCGTCGATGACGGCCTGGGAGGCGATCTTGGACTCCACCAGATCCAGCACGTCCATGCGGCTGACCATGGAAATCTCGGACTCGTTCATCCAGCCGTAGCTGTAGCGGCCGTATTCCAGGGACAGGTCATCGAAGCCGGTGAGCTTGGCGTTGACGGCGGCCAGCTGGTCCTGCTTGAGGGAAAGCTCATTGAGGGCCGCGGTCTTCTTGTCCAGGGGGTCGAGAATGCCAAGCTTGGCAAAGATGCCGCCGACGAGAACGATGACCACAAGGATCAGCAGCATTTTGGTGGGGTTGAAGCTGCTTTCGTGGTGGACGAAGTTCATGGTCTGCTTGGCGGGGGCGGCGGGAGCGGCCTTCTTATTGGATTTCAGGGGTAATTTCATATCTGCCATAGGTCGGTCCCTCCTTTAAGCCTGAATGGCCGCACCGGCTGCCAGAGCGCAATAGAGCGCCTGATCGGCAACCAGCTCGTCCATGTTCACCAGGCGGTAGATGTGGTGCTGGGTCATACCGGTGGACTTGAGGAGCACGGTGCGCAGAGGCTCAATGACGGAAGAACCGCCGCAGTAATACAAATGCTCCAGGGGGCCGCCGGGGGTGGTGTCGGAATAGGTGAAGAAGCTGAGGGTCTTGAGAACCTCCACGGCCAGGGCCTGATAGGCATCGTTGGCAGCGTCGGAGGAGAGGACGTGGTTCATGTTGGCTTCCTTGCGGGTGCGGGCGGCGTAGGCATCGATCTGCTGATCGGCGGCGATGGACTCATCGATGAGGGCACCGCCCATGTCGATGTCCTTGCCCATGACGAAATTGCCGCCGGAGAAGATGCTGACCCGGGTGGAATGGTGGCCGATGTCCACGACGCAGAGCTTCTGAGGCATGTTGGGGGCGCGGCGGATGAGATTGCACCAGGCCATTTCGGCGGGGGTGGCGATCTTCAGGGTCAGGCCGGCCTTCTTGAAGATGGAATAATACTCCTCCACCACATCCTTGCGGACGGCGGCGGAATAGAGCTCCATGACGTTGTCATGGACATCCTGAACGACGTAGTCATAGTCATACTTGGCGCCGTCCTTGCCGACGAAGTCCCGGAACTCGAAGGGCAGGTTCAGCTTCAGCTCGTTTTCGCTCATGAGGGGCATGGAAATGTGATGGGCGATGACCAGCTGGGGGGGCAGAACCAGAGCGCAGGTACCGCCGTGGATGCCGTGGGTCTTCATGGTGGACTTCAAAAAAGCGGTCATGGCGGTGGGAGAGGTAACCCGGCCCTCCCGGACCAGATCCTCGGGCATTTTTTCAACCACCAGCTTTTTGACCTTGCCGCCGGAGCAGACCGCCATTTTCAGGGTGGTGCTGCCGAACTCGACGCCGATGACGCGGGATGTGATTGCCATGTGTAAAACCTCCACATTCTGTGTAGATAGATTTTTTGAGATCAGAACAGGCCCAGGTACCAGGAGACGAGCCGGTCACCTACCAGTAAGGTGAGGAAGGCGGCGAGGCTCAGGGCGGGGCCAAAGGGGAAGGGGGTCTCGGAATCGAGCTTCATGAGAATGGATGCCATGACGATTCCCAGCAGGCAGGCCAGCATGAGCATGAGCAGGCACTGGGGGAAGGTGAGATAGCAGCCGATGAGAAAGAGAAGCTTGATATCGCCGCCGCCCATGGTGTCCTTTTTCAGGAGCTTGTCCATGAGGAGGCTGAGCAGCAGCACGGCGGAGGCGATGGCGAGACCGGGGAGCAGGGCCGTCAGGCCGGAAGGGCCGCGGCGCAGAAGGACTTCGGCGACGCGGGCAAGGAGGGGAATGAGCAGGAAGCGGTCCGGGATGATCTGGGTGTCCAGATCCACCAGGGAGAGGCAGAAGAGGCAGCAGGTGAAGACCAGGGGGGTCAAAATATCCCAGGTCAACCCGAATTTTGCCAGAAGAGCCACGAAGCAGAGGGAGAGGGCGGCTTCCGTCAGGGGATAGCGGGGGGAGATGGGGGCACCGCAATGGCGGCAGCGGCCACGCTGGAGCAGGAAGCTCAGCAGGGGGATCAGCTCCAGGGGGGAGAGGGTATGGGCGCAATGGGGGCAGGCGGAGCGCTCCCGGCCGGACCACTTGCGGCCGGAGGAAAGGCGCAGGGCCAGACAATTGAGGGCGGAGCCCAGAACCAGGCCCAGCAGGGCGAAGAGGGCCACAAGATAAACCGCCGCGGCGGTGGGAAGATCAGAGAGCATAAGTACCTCGATAGTTGTCAGTTGGGGTAAGCGCCGGCACCTGCTTGGTACCACTGGAAGCCGTCGCTGGTGGGCTTTGCGGTGGAGATGGTGGGGTCGATGGCACCGGTTTCCGCGATGGCGGCGAAGTAGTTCAGGCCGTAGTAATTGCCGCCGCTGAGGTAGTAGGCATCGATGAAGCCGGGGTTCTGGTAGACCACCAAGAGTTTGGCACCAGCAAAGGACTGACAGGCGGGGGCGGGGATGTCTTTGGCATTGTCGGCGGTCATTTTGCCGGAGGTGGCAACGACGGTGTTCAACTGGCCCATGATGGAGCGCAGGTTTGCGGCATCCGTGGCGGCCTTGGCCTTATTGGTGGAAGAGCTGACCGTGGGGATGACAATGGAAACCAGCACGGCAATGATGGCGATGACCACCAGCATTTCGATGAGGGTAAAGCCTTTGTTGTTTTTCATAACGCAATTCCTTTTTCTTAAAATGAAAAATCGAAAATGCAAAACAGAAAAGGGGTCTGCTTCACATTTTCCATTTCCCATTCCCTAAAAGGACGGGCCGCAACCCGACGGCCCGGATCCTGATAGGTTATGCTAAAAATGGGTTGTAAGGTTATAAGTAGATTATAAAGCGTGTGTAGAATTAAGTATTACCTTTGTCTTCGACGGTAATGGTAATCTTCTTATTCGTTTCGTCCCAGCCAACTTCGACAGTCTGGCCTTCAACAGCGTTTTTGACCTTATCGAAGTTAGTAGCGTCGATGCCACCGATGCTGGTAATATCGGTGGACTGGAAGCCAGCATTGCCCTGCTTAATTACGATAGTTTTGGGGTCAGCAGCAGCAGCAGCGTCACCGTTAGACAGTGCATTGGTAGTGACCTCAGCAATAGCGGAACGGATGTTAGCAACGTCAGCAGCTTCCTTAGCCTTCTCAGTAGCGGTGCTGACGGTGGGAATAACGATGGAAACCAGAACAGCGATGATGGCGATGACGACCAGCATCTCAATCAGGGTGAAGCCCTTCTTGTTCATCTTAGTCATAGGAAATACACCTCATATGTTTGAATTTTTTATATTCCAGCCGGGCGGGTTGACACCGGCGAAGAACCAAGTGAAGGTTTTTACATTTTCAATTCTCCATGGCGTTACACGCCGGAGTACATACCGAAAATGGGCAGGTAGACGGACAGCAGGATGAAGACCACGATGGCCGCCAGGACCATGGTGATGGCGGGATTCAAAATGTCCAGGGCCTTCTTGACGGCGGAATCGACTTCCCGGGTGTAATACTCGGAGACGACCTCCAGGGTGTCTTCCAGCTTGCCCGTCTCTTCGCCGACGGTGACCATCTCCAGCAGGAGGGTGGGGAGCCACTGGCTCTTCTTCAGGCCGTCGGCCAGGCGGTTGCCCTCGATGACGCCGGTGACGGCGGATTCGATGTCTTCCGCGATGAGCAGGTTCTCCGCCGTGTTGGCGGTGATCCGGGCGGCGGAGACCAGGGGCAGGCCCGAGGAGAGCATGGTGGCCAGGGTGGAGGCAAACTGGGTGGCGGCGTTCATCTTGTTAATCAGGCAAAGGCCGGGGAAGGTCAGGGCCAGGCGGGCGTAGAGATGGCGGCCGGAATCGGTCTTGCCATAGAAGAAAATGCCCAGGGCCATGGCCGCGATGATCGCAACCAGAAGCAGCCAGTTGTCCACCATGAAGTGGCTCATGGCAATCAGAATGCGGGTGGGGGCGGGCAGGTTGTCCATGCCGCCGAAGCTGCTTTCAAAGACGGGGACGGCGAAGATCATGATGACAAACACGACCACCACCGCCACGCAGATCAGCATGGTGGGATAGACCATGGCGGAGGCCACTTTGGAGCCAACCGCGTCGGCGTTTTCGTAGTATTTCTGGAGCTTGGCGAAGGTCTCGTCCAGCTTGCCGGACTCTTCACCGGCACGGACCGTCTCGATGAAGGTGCGGGGGAGCTTGGAGCCCCGGGCGGCGAAGGAATCGGCCAGGCCGTTACCGGCGTGGACATCGTCGGCTACCTCGTTGAGGAGCTTCTTGAGCTTCTTGTCCTCCTCGTTCTCGGCCACCAGCCGCAGGGCCGACACCAGGGGCAGACCCGCCCGCAGCTCGATGGAGAGCTGGCTGCACAGCAGCGTCAGGGCCTTGGCCTTGAATTTGCCGCCGGAGAGCAGGTCGCCGATGTCGGCGTTCATAATGTCGTTCATTTTGCCGCCGGATACCGGCTCGACGCTAATGAGCACCCGGCAGTTTTCCTTGGCCTTCATCAGCGCGTCCTGCTTGTCAAAGGCTTCCACAACGCCTTCGACGTTGGCACCGCTGGAGGACAGGCCCTTATAGCGGAATGTTGTCATAGTGGATTACTCCCTTATTTCAAATTCGGATCAATCAGAACAGGGTGGACCGGCGGACATAGTCCGGGTCGTGGGCGTACTTGACGGCGCACTCGCTGGTGATGCGGCGCTGCTTGAACAGGCTGATCAGGGAGGAGTCCATCAGGTGGTTGCCCTCATTGCCGGAGGTGGCAATGGCGTTGGCGATCTGGGGGGTCTTGCCCTCCCGGATCAGGTTGCGGATGGCGGGGGTGGCGGACATGACCTCCGTGGCCAGCACCCGGCCCCGGCCGCTCATATGGGGCAGCAGCTGCAGGCAGACCACGGCTTGCAGGCACATGCTCAGCTGCATCCGGATCTGGGCCTGCTGCTCGTGGGGGAAAACGTCCACGATTCGGTCCACGGTGTCCGCGGCGGAGTTGGTGTGCAGCGTGGCGAAGACCAGGTGGCCCGTTTCCGCGGCCATCAGCGCCGTCTCGATGGTGGAGAGGGAACGCATTTCGCCGATGAGGATCACGTCCGGGTCCTCCCGGAGGATGGACTTCAGGCCGTCCTGGAAGGAGCGGGTGTCCTGGCCGACCTCGCGCTGGTTGATGATGCACTGGTCGGGGGTGTAGATGTACTCAATGGGATCTTCCAGGGTGATGATGTGCTTGGACTGGGTGTGGTTGATCTTGTCCAGCAGGCAGGCCAGGGTGGTGGACTTGCCCGCACCGGTCTCGCCGGTAATGAGGACGATGCCCTGGTTGAAATTGGCAAAATTGGCAATCTGAGCAGGCAGCCCCAGCTCTTCAAAGGCGGGGATGTGGTTGTTCAGAATCCGAATGGCTGCGGAGACGAAGCCCTGCTGGCGGAACAGGTTCACCCGGCAGCGGGTGCCGTCCGGGAAGCCGATGGCCAGGTCCTTCTCGCCGATCTGGGCGATCTCGTCGTACAGCGGGGAAATCTCCTGGGCGTAGTCCTCGCAATCCCGGGCGGTCATGATGTTGTCCTCCAGGTCGTGGAGCTTGCCGTCTACGCGGATGCGGATGGGAATGCCGCAGACGATGTGAATGTCGCTGGCGCGCTGGCGCTGGGCCTTGGCGATGATCTCGGGCAGGGTGTGGATCTTGCTCATGATGGGCTATCTCCGATCTGATTATTGTTATATGTCAGTAGAGTTGACGGTGCGGTAGGCTTCCTCCACGGTGGTGGTGCCGTTTTGCACCAGGCGGACACAATCGACGATCAGCGGCTCAAAGTCGCTTTCGCGGATCAGCTCCTGGAGCTGGCTGTGGGGCACATTGTCGGCAATGGCCTGGCGGATCTTGGAATACTGAATAACACCGCCATCCGCGCAAGCAAGGAGGCTGCGGGCTTTGCCATCAGC
>CAZSAZ010000086.1:0-6737 GCA_964604925.1 uncultured Oscillospiraceae bacterium
TCCAAAGGTTCGAATGAAGTCCTCCCCTTCCGGGCCCAGAACCTTCCGGACGGCCTGGGGCACATCTTCATCGGTTTCAAAGCAGCACGCCCCGATATTGGGTCCAATGGCGGCGTGGATGTTTCCAGGGTCACAGCCAAACTCCCGTTCCATACTCCGTACAGCTTTTCCGGCAATATCCGCCACCGTTCCCCGCCAACCGGCGTGAACTGCCCCCACCGCCCCCGTCACCGGGTCGTGGAGCAAAATCGGGGTGCAGTCGGCGGTAAATACCGTCAAGGCAAGCCCCGGAACATTGGTAATCAACCCGTCGCACGCCTCTCCCACCGGGAAGAACAGACCCTCCCCAGCGTTGATCGCATCCACCCGACGCACCACATCGGAGTGGATTTGCCGGGCAAATACCACATCCCCCAGGGAAAAGCCCAAAGCCTTTCCCACACGACGGTAGTTTTCCAGAACGGCACCAGGGCGGTCTCCCCGGTGGATTCCCAAATTCAAACTGGCAAGACTTCCCTCACTGACGCCCCCCAGCCGGGTGGAAAAGCAGTGGGGTACCGAAATTCCCTGGGCAGTGAGATATTCCAAATCCCCCACCCGCTGATTCCAAAAGGGCATAACGTCCTCCTTTAGTTGGATTCCTGTTTTTCTGCGGCCATATCCTTGGCACGACAGCATTTTTTATACTTTTTTCCGCTTCCACAGGGACAAGGATCGTTGGGCCCCACCTTGTTGGCAGCTTTCCGAACGGGCTGTTTTTTCACCACGGAATCGGCAGAACCTACCGCCCCGGTCTCCTTGGCCACCTTCACCCGCTTGACCTCCTGGTTTTCCCGGCGCTGGAGCAAAAACAGCCGACGCACCGTTTCCTCCCGGATCGCCGCGACTGTGGCTTCAAACATGGCAAAGCCCTGCTCTTTGTACTCCGTCACCGGGTCATGCTGGCCGTAAGCCCGCAGGCCAATTCCCTGTTTCAGTTCCTCCATGGCATCGATGTGATCCATCCAGTATTCGTCCACCACCCGGAGGGTCATCACCCGCTCCAGCTCCCGCATGATTTTTTCTCCAAAATCCTGCTCCTTGGCCTGGTAGGTGCCCAAAGCCGCCTGGTACAGTCTCTGGCACAGGCCCTCCTGGCCCAGAGAAGCCAGCTCCCCATTGGACAGAATCACACTGCCCTTGGGGAAATAGATTCCCTCCATGTGGTTGAGCACAGCCGCAAGCTCCTGCTGATTGGAAACGTCTCCCTGCTCGGCCATGACAGAGGTCACAAAGCCCTCCACCACCCGGCGCAGGTTGGCCAGAACCGTATCCCGCAGTTCCTCGCCGTTGAGAACTTTTCGTCGCTGCTCGTAAATCACTTCCCGCTGGGTATTCATCACGTTGTCATATTCCAGCACATTTTTCCGGGCCCGGAAGTTCCGGGATTCCACGTTTTTCTGGGCATTTTCCACGGCACCGGAGAGAATTTTCTGGTCGATGGGGGTATCCTCATCAATGCCCAGGGTATCCATCATACCCATGATCCGGTCGGCAGAGAACAGCCGCATGAGGTCATCTTCCATGCTCAAATAGAAGCGGCTTTCACCGGGATCTCCCTGGCGTCCGGAGCGGCCCCGAAGCTGATTGTCGATCCGCCGGGACTCGTGGCGTTCGGTACCAATGATGAACAATCCGCCTGCGGCACGGACTTTCTCCCCGTACTGAGCAATTTCCTCCTTGTGCTGATTCAGTAGCTGCTCATACTGCCGCCGTACGTCCAGCACCTGAGGATCTGTGGTCTCAGCATAGGAATTGGCCTCCCGCAGCAGTTCCTCCGGGATTTCCCGCTTTCTCAAGTCGTTCATGGCCATATATTCGGCGTTGCCTCCCAGCATGATGTCCGTACCACGTCCGGCCATGTTGGTTGCAATGGTCACAGCACCGTACCAGCCCGCCTGTGCCACGATCTGGGCTTCCATTTCGTGATATTTGGCGTTGAGCACGTTGTGGGGGATGCCCTCCCGCTTCAGCAGACGGCTGAGCTGTTCGCTTTTTTCAATGGAGATGGTTCCCACCAACACCGGCTGTCCCTTTTCGTGACATTCCCGCACCTGGCGCACAATGGCCCGGAATTTCCCCGCTTCGGTTTTGTACACCACATCGGGATGATCCACCCGAACCACAGGGCGGTTGGTGGGGATTTCCACCACATCCAAATGGTAGATGGTGGCAAATTCTTCCTCCTCCGTCAGTGCCGTTCCCGTCATGCCGGAGAGCTTGTCATACAGCCGGAAGAAATTCTGGAAGGTGATGGTGGCCAGGGTCTTGCTCTCCCCTGCCACTTTGACCCCTTCCTTGGCCTCGATGGCCTGATGCAGTCCCTCGTTATACCGCCGACCATACATCAGTCGTCCGGTGAATTCGTCCACGATGATGATCTGGCCATCCTTTACCACATAGTCGATGTCCTTTTTCATCAAGCCCCGGGCCTTCATGGCCTGGTTCAGATGGTGGTTCAACTCGCCGTTTTCCGGATCTGCCAGGTTCTCCACTCCGAAATGCTTTTCCGCCTTGGCAATGCCCGAAGCCGTGAGGGAAACGGTGCGGCTTTTCTCATCTACGAAGTAGTCACAATCGTAGTCGTCCTGAACTTCCTTCTCATCGGTTTTGGCAAACACCTTCTTGCGCAGACCCGCCACAAAGAAATCCGCCAGTTCATAGAGCTTGGAAGAATCCTCTCCCTTGCCGGAGATAATCAAAGGCGTTCTGGCCTCGTCCACCAGAATCGAGTCCACCTCATCCACAATGGCAAAGTAGTGCCCCCGCTGAACCAGTTCCTCCTTATAAATGGCCATATTGTCCCGGAGGTAGTCAAATCCCAACTCATTGTTGGTGCAGTAGGTGATGTCTGCACCATAGGCTTTCCGCCGTTCCCCGGGCTGCATCCCCGGTACAATCAGTCCCACGCTCAGACCCATATAGCGATAGACCTTACCCATCCACTCCGAATCCCGGCGGGCCAGATAGTCATTTACCGTCACCACATGGACACCTCGGCCAGTCAACGCATTAAGATAGCAGGGCAAAATCGCCACCAAGGTCTTGCCTTCGCCGGTTTTCATCTCTGCAATTCGTCCCTGATGAAGGACAATGCCGCCGATGATCTGCACGGGGTAGGGCTTCATCCCTAGCACCCGCCAGGCAGCCTCCCGGATGGCAGCAAATGCCTCGGGTAGCAAATCATCCAAACTTTCTCCCTGATTCAGCCGCTCCCGGAACTGCTGGGTTTTCCCCTTCAGTTCCTCCTCGGACAATTGTCCATACTCCCCTTCCAATGCCAGGATTCGATCCAGGGTAGGCTGGAGCTTTTTCACTTCCCGCTGGGAACGGGTTCCGAATATCTTCTGAAAAATTCCCATAACGTGTTCTTCTCCTTCCAAAATCTGCCGCTCCCAGGGAGCGCAAGAAAACCATTATCAGTCATTATAGCACATTCCCCGGAAAATTCATAGAGAAATTGTGAACAAAACACGCCGGTCTGCCCCAAAACGCAAACCGGCGTTGTATTTAGAATCCGTAGATACATCTGGTGGGAATCAAAAAGGTGTATGGCGCAGTGGCCACCGCAAAAATCAGGGCCATCTGTTTGCGCTGATGGTTGTCCCAGGTCCGGAAGGTGAATTTCACATTCAGACCGTAGATCAGCACTGCCGCCAGCACCACCCCGGGCACCGTCAAAAGCAAACTGTCCCCATAGGCACCGCCCCAGCCCAGTGCCATCAATGCAAACATCATCCCGGAGGCCAAAAGATCTGCCAAAAATCCAAAGCAGACCACCGGCACAATATGCCGTTTGAATCTTTCCCGACGATCTGGTAGCTTCATCGCCTTCATCCCCAGAATCAGCACCAGAGAATCCACCAAAATATTTCCGGGAATCACCACAAGCCAGAATCTTGGAACCATCAATAGCAACCAAACAGGAAACAGCACGTTGTAAAGTCTGACATCCTTTTTCATCTCAAATTCCTTTCTCAAAGCAGATTAGAATTCTCCTGCATCGTACATCACGGCACTTAGGGCACACAGTGGCGCCGTTTCACACCGCAAAATCCGTTTTCCCAGGGTGCAAATTTTCCATCCAGCCTCCATGGCCTGGGTCACTTCCCGTTGTTCCAAGCCTCCCTCCGGGCCGGTGAGTAGGCTAACCGTCCGATAGGGCCGGGCGTTCAGCGCCATATGCAGTGTGGTCGCCTGCTCATTTTCATAGAACAGCAACGCCAGATCATCCTCCCCTCCTCGGGCCAAGGCCTGGGCATAGGAGGGCATAACCAACACTTCCGGGATTTTCCCTCGACCGGATTGCTCGGCAGCAGAGGCTGCAATTTTTTGCCACCGTTCCAGCTTCTTTTTCAAACTCTTTTCGTCAGGCCGGGATACGCAACGTCCCGAGAGGAAGGCCACGATCTCATCCGCGCCCAACTCCGTGGCCTTCTGAATCACGTGTTCCAGCTTGTCCCCTTTTGGAAACGCCATGTAAATGCGAACCCGGACAGCCGCTTCCGCCTGGGACTGTCTGCGCTCCAGCACCGACAGCACCATCTCTTTCGCCCCCGCCGTTTCCACCGCGCATCGCCACTCCTGGCCTGCCCCGTCACAAACCAACACTTCTTCCCCTGGCTTTAGACGAAGCACCTTCCCATGAGCCGCATTTTCCCCCACCAGGGTGATCTGTTCCCCAGTCAGTTCCTGGGGAGAAACAAAAAATCTCGTCATATTGCTTTCACAATCCTTCTATCGAATCTATACAATTTGAATTACCGGTTTCCCAAATTTACCGCTCGGTACTGAATGGCTTCTGCCAAATGTCCCGGCTGAATGGTTTCACTGCCATCCAGATCGGCAATGGTTCGGGCCACTTTCAGGATCCGGTCATAACTCCGCGCCGTCAGCCCCATGGTGTCAAAGGCCCGCTTCATCAATTCCGCGCAAATATCGTCCAATTGGCAGTATGTCCGAAGATGGCTTCAGGTCATTCTGGCGTTGCACAATCCAGACTCCGGGCCAAATCGCTGATGCTGGATCTTTCGGGCTTGATCCACCCGGGCCTTCACTGTTTGGGAGGATTCTGCCCGTTCTCGCCGGCGCAAATCCTCAAATGCCACCGCCGGAACCTCCACCACCAAATCGATGCGATCCAGCAACGGCCCGGAGATTCGGCTGCGGTAGCTCTGCACCGCCCGTTCTGAACACTGGCACCGCCCCGACGGATCCCCATACCATCCGCATTTACAGGGATTCATGGCGCACACCAGCATAAATTCTGCCGGATAGGTCACGCTTCCGGAAACCCGAGAGATGGTCACAGCCCCATCTTCCAGGGGTTGGCGCATCAAATCCAGGGTGTCTTTGTGAAACTCCGGCAGTTCGTCCAGAAACAGCACCCCCTGATGAGCCAGGCTGATCTCCCCGGGTTTGGGGTTTGCGCCTCCTCCCGCCAGGCCTGCATTGGAGATGGTATGGTGAGGCGAACGGAATGGCCGGGTTCGAACCAGTGGATCCTTGGCAGACAACATTCCCATAACGGAATATACCTGGCTCACCTCCAGAGCCTCCTCCCGGGTCATGGTGGGCAAAATGGAGGGCAGGCACTTGGAGAGCATACTCTTTCCTGAACCAGGAGGACCAATGAGTAACACATTGTGGCTTCCTGCGGCGGCGATTTCCAGAGCTCGTTTCACATTTTCCTGGCCCACTACATCGGCAAAGTCCAATCCGACTTCCCCATCCTGTGTCCAGGCTGCTTCTTCCACCGGCTCCGGACGAATCGCTCCATTGAGAATTTCTCCGATTTGTTTCAGACTCTCCACGCCGTAAACCTTAGCTCCCCGGGCCAAAGCCGCTTCCGGCGCATTTTCCATCGGCACAAACAGATGCTCGATGCCCTCTGCCTTGGCCGTCAAAGCCATGGGCAACACTCCGGCCACCGGCCGCACCTTTCCGTCCAGGCTTAGTTCCCCCAGAAACGCACTTTTTTCAGAGGGGGCGCGCACCGCTCCGGCAGCGCAGAGAATACTCAATGCAATGGGCAAATCATACTGACTGCCCACTTTTTTCACATTTGCCGGGGCAAGATTCACCGTGATGCGCCCCACCGGAAAGGCAAATCCCCCATTTTTTGCCGCAGCCCGTACCCGTTCCCGAGCCTCCTTCACCGCAGCATCGGGCAATCCCACAAGGTCAAATCCCGGCAATCCGTTGGAAATAAAGCACTCTGCCCGCACGGCACTTCCCCGGATTCCCGTCAATGCCAGAGATGTGATGGAACAAATCATCTGTTTTCCCCTCCTGAAGCCATTTGTATCATCATACTCCAATCCGCTTCAAAAGGCAATCCCTGAGAATTCCCATTTTTTCGTCACATTTCCCCAGATTTTATCCAGGAATCAAAAAACGATTTTGGGTTTTTCCCAAGGAAAATCAAATCCTGGCTTTACAAATCGTCCCGGAAGTGTTATTATATACCCGACAAAATTTGTAATACTTTAGGAGGTATTCCATTTTGGCTAGAAAATTTAAAACCATGGACGGCAACACTGCTGCCGCCCACGTCAGCTACGCATTTACTGAAGTAGCTGGCATTTACCCCATTACCCCCTCCAGCCCCATGGCCGACTATGTCGATCAGTGGTCCGCCGCAGGCCGGAAGAACATCTTTGGCGATACCGTCAAGGTTGTTGAGATGCAGTCCGAGG
>CAZSAZ010000087.1:0-6735 GCA_964604925.1 uncultured Oscillospiraceae bacterium
TCACCTATAACACCTATATTCACCTCATCAATGACCAGAAACGCAAGGCTGTTCATGGGGTACAAACGAAAAGCTAAAAAAATGGCAGGGACGGTATCACTCCGTACCCTGCCTATTTTTATTTCCGGGCAAAATGTATATAAAACACAGACCTCGCAGGAGGTTCTCAGACGCCCTCTACGAGCCTGCAATCTGACCCAATAACTTATAAGAAACAATTTAGAAATCAACGCCTGCCTGAGCCTGTTAGGCGATGCGGTAAAAAGAAGCGGACCATCATACGATAGTCCGCAATCTTATAATTTGTGCTCATTTGCACCCAACACACCCACAAGTTGGTACGCAAATGTAGCAAGTTTTAGATATTATACCCTCTAACATCTTCGACAAAGGAGTGGTTTCTGATATGCTTTTCGTAAGATTCTTTGATAATACGAATAGCAATATCGACCTCACCGTTTGTCATGTGGTTCTTTTCAATGATATCCTCATACTCCTCATAGAGTTTGAAGATACGGTGGAATTGCTCTCTAGTGACAGGCTTATTCTCGTCAATCACCAAATCAGCAAAATTGATGATGGTGTTCCGTTTGCTGTCAATCAACAGAGAGAGCGTGTCGGCATTGTTTTTGTCCAGCTTCTCTGCCAGGCTTCTGATACACTGTCTGTTTTCTTCTCTCGCTGTTTCGGCTTCTTCCAGCCTGCGGTCGACATTTGACATCCATGTATCACGCATGGCGATATTATCGTGGCTGTAATGTGCGTCAACATTGGAGAGCAATTTTTGGACGCTGTCCAGAGCCTCGGGAACTTTCTGCAGAGTGGGATACAGCTCTGCCATCTTCCGCATATTCTCCTTCTCTTTGCGCCTCCGGGCAAAGTACTTTCTTACCTTTAATACTTCAGGGACTACTTTGCCCTTTAACTCCAAGAGTTCACCCAAGACTTGGGATACCAGAAACAGGCCGACCAGGCCAATAGCAATCCGTCCGGGCAAACCCAGATATTCAATGTACTGTATCATGCCACACTAACACCACACTTATCTGTGTTATTCTTCAGTCTCGTTCTTTTCAGAAGCGGCGGCGTTGACAATCTTACTCATGTCGCACAGGCGGTCAATCATGTTGGCGATGGCATCATAGTCGATATCGTAGTTAATGCCATCAGCGCTGGCCTTCAGCATAGCCAACACCCATTCCTTACGCTCTGCGCCTTCTGCGAACTTGGTCTCGGCAACTTCCATCAAGTCCATGACCTTCTGGATGACGATGCTCCAGTTTCGCTCCTTGATGACCTGCTTTGCGCACTCAACCAGCTTGATAGCCAGAGGGATAGCGGCAGCCAGACCGGAAGCAACCGCTGCTACCAACTTCAAAATTTCCATCCAATCCATAATTCATTCCTCCTCAGTATTCGTTATCTTGAAATGCGTCCGCTGTCGGCTCAATGCCGTAGCTGTGCATCAATTTAATACGGTTTTCAATCTTCGCTTTCTGGAAATAGTATTTCACTCCCGTAGCACCAACCACAGCGGTGGAGGGAATCAAATACGCCAGAGGCGTCAGGTCACAAGTCATATGCACCATGTAACAGGTGAATAGAATGACCCCGACCTCAATTACGAAAAATCTACATATTCACTATTCTTTTTTTCTATTTGTCACACATCATTGTAACACCTACAATAATAGATGCGAGATTGTAAAATAATCGTTGACTTTTTCTGGACTTTTTGCTATACTAACTTGGCTTGCTAGTGTAGCACAGTCGGTAGTGCATCTCACTCGTAATGAGAAGGTCGCCTGTTCGAGTCAGGTCACTAGCTCCAAAATTCATCCCCGGAAACGTACTGTTTCCGGGGATTTTTGGCGTTTTGGGAACTTTGTGAGCAGGTGCATTTCCGGGCGTTTGGGAAATGTCTACCATTTGCCGAACAGATTTGGTGTGATATCTGTTTTTGAATCCCGGTTTCTATGGTGGCTGATGCGGTCTTATCCGTTTCTTTGAAACGAGGTGAACCAGGAGAATCTGACAACGGAATAACGGAATCGTCCCTGTTGCAAGGAATCTCTTGTGGTAGGGATGACTTTTGATCCGGCGGAGAAGTATCTGGAAAGAAAATTATCCGGAAAACCCGTAGCTTTGAATTGATTCTTGGAGCAGGGTGTGATATACTGGTATCAATCATACACCCGGAGGCGTTTATGTTGGAAAATACCGATTTTTTGGAATATATGCGGGAAAATTTCCCGGATTTGGAGTTGCGTACCCAGCAGCCCATGAGTAAATACACCTCCTTCCGCATTGGGGGCAACGCCAAGTGGATGGCAATGCCCAAAACGGAGGAGGAATTGGCAATCTGTCTGAAAATGTCCAAGGAAATGGACATTCAAACGGCTATACTGGGAGCAGGAACCAATGTGCTGGCACCGGATGAGGGGATGGACGGCTTGGTGATTTGTTTGAAGGACTGCCTGGCTGGCATGGAACAGGTAGGCCCTGAGACCATCCGGGTGGCAGCTGGTGTCACCATGAGCCGGGCTGCGGTGTTTGCGGCCAATTTGGGGCTGTCGGGGCTGGAATTTGCCCACGGGATCCCCGGCTCTGTGGGAGGCGGCGTGTATATGAACGCCGGTGCCTACGGCGGAGAAATTAAGGATGTGTGTTCCCGGGTTCGGATTATGGACTGGCAGGGCAATGCCCGGTGGATTACCGGGGAAGAGGCTGGATTTTCCTATCGCCACAGCGCAATGGAGGACAATCCCTGGATCGTTACGGCGGCGGAATTTACCCTTCGTCCCAAGGCCATTCAGGAGATCAAACAGACCATGCAGGAGCTGATTGGAAAGCGAAGGGCATCCCAGCCCTTGGATCTGCCCAGTGCCGGCTCGGCCTTTAAGCGGCCGGTGGGGGGCTATGCTGCTGCACTCATTGACCAGACCGGTCTGAAAGGATTTCGGGTGGGAGGAGCCGGAGTGTCGGAAAAACACGCAGGATTCGTGGTAAATCTGGGCGGGGCCACCGCGGCAGATGTAAAATCCCTTCTGCAACAGGTTTCTGACCGTGTCTATGAGGCGCAGGGAATTCGCTTGGAACCGGAGGTGCGGATCTGGTGATGGAAACGGCTGTGAAAAACCCTTCCTTCTCCGCCGGAGTTAAGGCGGAACTTTGCCAATTACCCTTGAACAAAGAATGTTGCGCCGTGGCGGAAGCCTTTGGCGTACTACTCTACTGCAATACCTTTTCTCGGGAACAGGTGCGGATTGTCACGGAAAGCCGGGATTTTGCCTGGCATTTGCCCCGGCTGTTCCGGAAGGCCTTTGCCATGGAGTTTGATGAATTTCCCTCCATGGCGGCACCGGGAAAGCTGGTGTTCCAAATCGATGATCCGGACAAAATCCAGCATCTGATGGAGGTCTACGGCTTTGACCCCCACCGGAGCGTTTCACTCCATGTGAACCTTTCGGTGTTGGAGGAGGAATGTTGTCGAGGGGCTTTCCTGCGTGGTGCCTTCCTGGCTGGGGGGTCTGTGACGGATCCGGAAAAAGGATATCACATGGAAATGGCCACAGCTCACCAGGCGGTGGCGCGGGAGACCTTTGCCCTGATGGGCGAGGTGATGGGCTTTGACCCGAAGATGGCTGCCCGGGGAGGAAGCCAGGTTATCTATTTGAAAAACAGCGATCTGATTTCCGACTATCTCACCCGGCTGGGTGCCCGGGTATCCGCCATGGGAATCATGGAGGCTAAGTTGGAAAAAGAATTGAAGAACAGGGTCAATCGTCGGTGCAACTGTGATGATGCCAACACCAGCAAGGTGGTGGATGCGGCTCAGAATCAGCTCAATGCCATCCGGATTCTGCGGGGGCGAAATTTGCTGGATACCCTGCCGGAAAAGCTACGTCTGGCAGCGGAGGCTCGGGAAAAACATCCGGAATCCAGTCTGTCGGAGCTGGCGGGGATGATGGAACCTCCCATCACCAAACCAGCCATGAATCACCGGCTGAAGAAGCTGTTGGAGCTTGCCAAGGAGGATACCTGATGGGATTTGCACATCTTCATGTCCATAGCGAATACAGCCTTTTGGATGGTGCTTGCCGCATTGAACACATGATGGAACGGGTGAAGGAACTGGGCCAGACGGCCATTGCCATCACCGACCACGGCGTGATGTATGGCTGTATTGACTTTTACAAGGCAGCCAAGGCCGCGGGAATCAAGCCCATCATTGGATGCGAGGTCTATGTGGCCCCCCGAAAGCGGACAGACCGTGTCCACGGGGTGGACAATGAATCATATCACCTGGTACTCCTTTGCGAGACCATGAAGGGATATGAAAACCTGTGCCAAATTGTCAGCCAGGCCTTCATTGACGGATTCTATGGCAAACCCCGGGCGGATTTGGAACTACTTGAACAGTATCACGAAGGGTTGATTGCCTTGTCGGCTTGTCTGGCAGGTGCCATCCCCCAGCGGTTGATGGAGAACGACTACCAGGGGGCAAAGGACTATGCCCTGGAATTGTCCCGGATTTTTGGGGAGGGAAATTTCTTCCTGGAGATGCAGGATCACGGCATTGACGAACAGCGTGCTGTGAATCAGGGACTCCAGCGCATTTCCCGGGAGACGGGGCTGCCCATGGTGATTACCAACGATGCCCACTACCTGCGCAAAGAGGATGCAACGATGCAGGATGTGCTTTTGTGCATCCAAACGGGAAAAACAGTGGATGATGAAAATCGGATGCGGTTCCAGAGCCAGGAGTTCTACCTGAAATCTGAAGAAGAACTGGCCCAGTTATTCCCCGGACAGCAGGAGGCACTGGACAACACCATGGCCATTGCCCAGCGGTGCAATGTGGAATTTGTCTTTCACGAATACCATTTGCCCTCGTTTCCGGTGCCGGAGGGGTACACCAGTGAGACCTATTTCCGGAAATTGTGTAACGAGGGCTTTGCCCAGCGATACCCGGATGGGCCGGAGGAATACCGTCAGCGACTGGAATATGAAATCGATGTCATCAGCCGCATGGGATATGTGAACTATTATCTCATCGTCTGGGATTTCATTCGATACGCCAAGGAGCAGGGAATCCCGGTGGGGCCGGGACGTGGATCGGGAGCGGCCAGCATAGTGGCATACTGCACCCACATCACGGAAGTGGATCCCATGAAATATGCCCTGATTTTTGAGCGATTTTTGAATCCGGAACGGGTGAGTATGCCGGATTTTGATACGGACTTCTGCCAGGAACGCCGGGGAGAGGTCATTGAATATGTGATGCGGAAGTATGGGACAGACCATGTGGCTCAGATTGCTACCTTCGGCACCATGGCCGCCCGGGGAGCCATTCGGGACGTGGGACGGGCGTTGAACTTCACCTATGCGGAAACGGATGTGGTGGCAAAGCTGGTTCCCTCCACCCCACATATCACCCTGGAGACAGCGTTGAAAACGTCTCCCCAGCTCAAGGCCATGTATGACGAGGATCCCCGGGTGCGCAACCTCATTGACACTGCCCAATCCCTGGAAGGGATGCCCCGGAATACCTCTACCCATGCCGCCGGTGTGGTTATTACCGCCCGGCCGGTGTGCGATTATGTGCCACTGAGCCGGAATGATGATACCATTGTTACCCAGTACACCATGACTACCATAGAGGAGCTGGGACTGCTGAAGATGGACTTTTTGGGGTTGCGGAACTTGACGGTGATCCAGGATGCGGAGGAGAAAATTCGCCGCCATACGCCGGACTTTGCCATATCCGACATTCGGGATGATGACCCGGAGACCTTCCAGATGCTCAACGAGGGAAAAACCCAGGGCGTATTCCAGTTGGAATCTGCCGGCATGACCGGTGTGTGCGTCAGCATGAAAGCCAGCTCCATTGAGGACATCACCGCCATCGTGGCGTTGTATCGTCCCGGCCCCATGGATTCCATCCCCACCTTTATTGCCAACAAGCTGGACCCGAAAAAAGTGACCTACAAGACACCCATGCTGGAACCGATTTTGAAAGTCACATATGGCTGTATTGTCTATCAGGAGCAGGTCATTGAGATTTTTCGTCAGTTGGGTGGATATACCATGGGTCAGGCGGACAACATTCGCCGGGCCATTTCCAAAAAGAAAATGAAGGTCATTGATGAGGAACGGAAGGTGTTCGTTTACGGAGATGAGGCTCAGGGAATCCCCGGGTGCATTGCCAAGGGCGTGCCGGAAGCAGTGGGGCAATCCATCTACGATGAGATCGTTGCCTTTGCCAACTACGCATTTAACAAGGCCCACGCCGTGTGCTATGCAGTGGTGGCCTATCAGACGGCATACCTTAAATGCCACTATCCCCGGGAGTATATGGCGGCGCTGATGACGTCGGTGCTGGATTCTCCAGTGAAAATCTCCGGATATATTGCCGAGTGTAAGGACATGGGCATCCAAACCCTGCCCCCGGACATCAATGAATCGGAGGATTCCTTTACAGTGGCAGGAGGAAATATTCGCTTTGGTCTGGGCGCGGTGAAAAACATCGGCCGGGGGCTGATCCGCAGTGTGGTGACCAAGCGGAACGAGGCAGGCCCCTTCCGGAGTTTGGAGGACTTCCTGAGCCGAATGGGAGAGGGAGAGCTGAATAAACGGGCTGTGGAAAATCTGATTAAATGCGGCGCCATGGATTGCTTTGGAAATCACCGCAGCGAGTTGCTGGGGGTCTACGAAGGGATGATGGATGCCCTG
>CAZSAZ010000088.1:0-6708 GCA_964604925.1 uncultured Oscillospiraceae bacterium
GGTGGGCATGGGGATATCCTTGACCACCTTCTTGCCGTTGGCATTGTGGTTCAGACGTCCATCGATGCCGATGCGCTCACACAGACCCTTGGCAGAAACGACACCGGTATCGGGATCCATCAGCTGATACTTCAGGGAAGAGGATCCGGCATTGATAATCAAAATGTTCATTGGGAACGACCTCCTAATAAATTTAAGTTTTCTTTTGCGTGAAAATATGCTAGGATACATTTAGCAACTCTATTCTACAACGGAAACGGCAAATTAACAAGTCTTTTTCTTCCAGGAAGGGGAAAAATTATGAATCTTGTGGGCATTATCTGCGAATATAATCCTTTGCACAATGGCCATCGGCGGCAAATCCAATTTCTCCGGGAGCGATATGGGGACGACGGAGCCATTGTCTGCCTGATGAGCGGCAACTTTGTTCAGCGGGGACAACCGGCGATTTACCACAAAATGGTACGGGCTCAGGCCGCCCTCCAGGCCGGAGCGGATCTGATATTGGAGCTTCCCTTGACCACGGTATTAAATTCCGCCGAAGGCTTTGCCCGGGGTGGCGTAGATCTATTGGGGGGCTTTTGCGACGAGCTTTGCTTCGGCAGCGAATCGGGAACGGCCGAATCCCTGATGGCCATCGCCCAGGCCCTGCTGTCCCCGGCGTTTTCTCCGGCCTTGAAAACCCACCTTCAAAAGGGGCTTTCCTTTCCCACCGCCCGTCAGCAGGCTTTGGAAGATTTGGGTCTGGACACCGCCTTGCTCCTCCGCCCCAACGATATTTTGGGCGTGGAGTATTGCAAAGCCATCTTATCTTCCGGCACAGCCATGAAACCCCTGGTGCTGTCCCGGCCGGGAGACTATCACGATCAGACCCCCCAGCCGGATCACCCCTCTGCCACAGCCTTGCGCCGGTGCATCACATCCGGCGAGGATTTGTCCAACTACGTTCCCGCCATGGCCCAGCCCCTCTACGCCGGTGCCACGGTTCACACCCTCCAGGCAGGAGAGCGGGCCATCCTCGCCCGTCTGCGGAACCTGTCAGAGGAGGAATTTTCCCAGGTTCCCTTCGGTTCCGAGGGTCTTTGGCGAAAACTGATGCACGAAAGCCGCCGTCAGGCCACCCTGGAAGATCTGATTGCAGGAGTAAAGTCCAAACGCTACACACGCAGTCGCATCGACCGGATGATTCTGTGTGCCTTCCTTGGGCTGACTCAACAGGATTTGGATACCCCGGCCAGCTACGCCCGGGTGCTGGGCTTTACCCCCCGGGGGCGCATAGCCCTGCGTCAGGGAAAAAAATCGGGATGCTTCCCCAATATTGGAGAAAAAACCAACCTTCCCGACCAACTCTGGGAAGATCGAGCCGGACGAATGTACGGTCTGTTCGCCCAGGGTACCCCGGAACGCCCTGATGCAGAATCCACCCTTCGGGTTATTTCCCTTCCCCAGTAAACCACTTCACCACCAGAACGGAGGAATTCCCATGCGATACTATGTCACAGCCGATGTCCACGGATACTTCACCGAACTGAAAGCCGCCTTGGAAGCCCAAGGCTTTTTCCAGGATCCATCCCCTCACAAACTTCTCATCTGCGGAGATTTGTTCGACCGGGGTCAGGAGGCTCTAGCCTTGCAGACCTGGATTTTGGAGCTGTTGGAGCAAGATCAGGTCATCCTCATTCGGGGCAACCACGAAGATCTCACCCTGGATTTGATCCACGCCTGGCACCGCCGAAGCTATCTCCAGCCCCACCACCACAACAACGGTACCTTGGACACCCTGTGCCAGCTCACAGGGATAACCCTCCCGGAGCTTTACCATTATCCCGAATGGGCAGGACGAAGCGTTTACCAGACTCCCTATATTCAGCAAATCATCCCCGAAATGGTAGACTATTACGAAACCGACCATTACATTTTCACCCACGGTTGGATCCCCTGCACCCCCGTCGCCACGTCCCAGGACACGCCGGACTATCTCCCTGTTCCCGATTGGCGAAACGCCGATTCGTCTCTGTGGGCCAAAGCCCGGTGGATCAATGGAATGGAGGCCGCCCACGGCGGCGTGACCGAGCCAGGCAAAACCATCGTCTGCGGCCATTGGCACTGCTCGTTTGGCCATTGCCGATACGAAGGGGACGGCGGGGAATTTGACCACAAGCCCAATTTCTCCCCCTACTATGGGAAGGGGATCATTGCCCTGGACGCCTGCACCCCCCTGTCCGGTCGGGTCAACTGCATTGTCCTGGAGGATTGACAGGACAAAACACGATAAAACACAAAAGCGCGATGCCAGGTTGATACCCAACATCGCGCTTTGTTGATTCTATTTCCGGAGGCCTCGTTTTTTAAGACCGGATCACCGTCTCAGCATGGCGTTTGATAGCATCAAAGCTCTCGTTGCTGATGACGTGTTCCATCCGGCAGGCATCCTCAGCGGCAGTCTCCGGATCCACCCCCAAGGCCACTAAAAACGAACTGATGGTATTGTGCTTTTCCAGCACCTTCTGGGCAATCTCCAACCCCGGAGGCAACAGACGAATTTCCCCGCTGGCGTCCATTTCGATATAACCGCCCTGGCGCAGGTTCTTCATAGCCACGCTTACGCTGGGCTTGGAAAATTCCAGTTCGTTGGCAATATCGATGGAGCGCACGGATCCCTTCCTCTGCCAGAGCATCAGAATTGTCTCCAGGTAGTTTTCCGCTGATTCATGAATCTTCATCGAATTCCGTCCTTTCGGTTCATTACACGAACATTTTAACACATTTTTTCAAGGTATGCAACCCCAAAAAACGGTGCCCATTCCCGTTAGTTGAACCGAACGACCTTATTGGCGAATCGATACACCACACTGGTCAAATTCTGACCAGATTTGCCGGAGATGTTCACGAAGTACAGAGGCGTATGCTTCCGGAAGTGCTTTGCCCAAACTGGGTCATGAGCCTCACAGTTGCGCCACATCTCCTCCAACGCCTTGTCACACTCCTCCGTCTTGTTCAGCCGGGTAAACATAGTGGCAATGCCAAAGAGCATAAACAGCTCGTGCTTCATGTATGCCATCTTCTGTTTGTTGCTCACCTGATTCAAATCCAAAGATTGGAATGCCATCTGTGCAATCTGCAAATGGTGGGTGTACCGGCGGCGGGATACGTCGTCCTGAACAGACTGACCCTCCCGGCCGATGGTATAGCGGTACAGGTCAATGTTCATGTAGAACATCTTTTCCACATAGGGCAGCGTCCGGCAGACCATCAGATTGTCCTCATAGAACACCTTCTTCGGAAGCTGGGTGCCGCAAGCGCGCATTGCCTCCGTACGGAAGGTGCAGGAGTGGATGGTCAGCATCTGGTGGAGCTGGAACCGCTTGGTATCGCTCCAGGAAAAGATCTGATTCTGGGGCAGCACGTTGGAGTAGTTGATGGAACGGTCTCCCACCCCATCGGTATGGACATAGTAATAATTGGTCACAAACAGATCTACGCCGCCGGCCCGGTCGCAGGATTCCAGGGCATCCAGGAACGCCACAAACTGGGAACTGACCTCGTCATCGCTGTCCACCACCTTGAAATATTTTCCGGTAGCGTGTTTCAGTCCCTGGTTGATGCCCTCGCCATGTCCACCGTTTTCCTGGTGGATCACCCGAACCATGTCGGGGTAACGCTGGGCAAAATCATCAGCAATGGCACCGGTGGAGTCCTTTGATCCATCATCAATGATGATAATCTCCACCCGCTGGCCTCCCACCAGAAGGCTGTTGATGCACTTCTCCATATAGTCTTGGGAGTTATAGCAAGGTACCGTTACAGTAAGCAATTTCGTCATTCTAAAACCTCAGTTCTGAGATGGTTCTCATTTTTTCTGCCGATTCCGTCGTGCAGACTATGATATTTTACCACATTTGGTCTCTCTTTGCAACCCATGGGGGCATCCCCCGTCGAAAAACAAAGAAATCCTTAATAAAAAGCCGGAAAGATCACAAGATCTCTCCGGCTCAAGGGCTGACGGCAGGTATTATCTTTCTTCTTCACTCCGGCGACGCAGCAGATCAATGGCAGACTGAAACACCTTGGGAATGGGAAGCCCCATCAACCCAGCGTTTTCCAAAATACTGATGCACTCGTTGGCGCAAAAACCAATGATGACCGCATCCCGCAAATAAGAAACCCCCAAAAGCACATCCATCTGATGGGACACCAGGACAAGAAGCAGCGTAACAAATTTTCTGGCCAGCCCCTTCCATCCTGCCACAGATTCCAGCCCACCACCGGGACTTTTGGGGCTGGCATGGAAAATGCCCGCCACAATCAGTCCCGTAACATAGTCCACCGCCATACACACCACCAACGCCTCCAGAGCGTGGCTCCAACCACCAAAGGCCGCGGCAAAACCACCTCCCACCATTCCCACCAGGGTGCTTATCTTCCGTTTCATGGTTCTCCCCTCCTTATTTCACCAGGGTTCGTCTCAGCCGCATGAGAACCGCCGCCAGTTCTTCCCGTGTCACAACATCCTGCCAGCGGTAGCCCCCATTGTCTCCGGCAAACAACCCCAGGTTCACCGCTTCTCGTGCATCTTCCGCTGCCCAAGCCGAGGCTCCCAGTGCCCCATCAGCCGATTCCTTCCAGGTTTTTCCATCTGCCGCCACAATGGCCATTGCGATGGCCCGTGCCGCCTCCTGCCCATGCTTCAGCAGAAATTCCACCCCAATTTCTGAATCGTGGAAATCCACCTCCAAAAGGCAGCTTGTTGCCTTGGGCTTTCCGATCTCATAAAGTTCCAGGCTCTTCACCACATTTTGCGCCCGGTTATTTTTTTGCCCCGTCTGCAACAGCCTGGCCACCAGATCCGCTGCAAAGGCCTCGCCCCGGCCTCCGTGAAATGCCACCGGCCCCCACGCCTCACCATTTCCACCAGCATTGGAATGGAGGGCAAAATACCATTGCGCTCCCATCCGGTCCGACTCTGCGCAGGTCTGTTCGATGGTCATGCCCGGATCGGCCCTGTGGAAGTCCACCCCACATCGGTCCAAATGCTCCACCACCAAATCCATCAGCCGATTCATCCGTTCCCCTTCCGTTCCGTAAGCTCCGATACCACGGTTGCCGTACTGGCTGGAAGGACTCAAATACCACAATTTACCCATTTTGTTCGCTCCTTTTTCCATTTTATCCGGGTCTCCCCTTCACATCTATGAAAAAAACCGGGAAAAGTTGCATTTTTATGGGCAAATTACAGACAAAAAAGAGCAGACAGGAAATCCACCCTGCCTGCTCCATCATTCGCTTTTTTATTTGATACCGCAAAAGGTCACCCCATCGTACCGTTTCGCCTCCACCTCCCGGATACAATACGGTTGCGAAGTCAGAACTCGAACCTACATTCTCTGGCTCTATGAAACTTCTCAAAATAGCATTAAATGCACTTGAACCATTCAAAATAGTGCCGTTTTCATGGCGAATAAGTTCGAAATTTGAAGTAGTAGCACATCTCACCCCACGGATGGATGTACCATCCTATTTTCAAATCGGGTATCACGGAGATTTCCCGTTCCATTCCGCAGTCGTCATGTCCTTCCTTTTCTCGTTTGAGGAATCCGAAATCCCATCACGGTTTTTGTGACGTGGTAACCCGAATCACTCTATCCGCAATGCCAAAAGCTTCATCCGCGTTGGCAGTCAGCAGGACGACGGCGATTTTCTTTTTTCGCAGCTGTAGCAGCAGACTGCGGATATGCTCCCGGAGCTCCATATCCGCCCCCTTGAAAGGACGGACACAGAATACCACTTTGGGCTTTTGCAGCAGGATGCGGTTATAGACCAAATTGTACTTTTCCAGTTCGGAAAGGGATTCCACCGGATGGCTAAACAATTCCACGCTGTTTCTTGCTCCGTATTCCTTGGCCAGGCGGCGCTGCATCCGCTTGTTGCCCCACAGATTGGGCAGATGATGGTCAGAGGTCATAAACAAATTGTCGAAGTAGCTCAGCCGTGGGAAAATCATGTTTTGGCTGGGCAGCTCCTGAAGAACAGCCAACTCCCGGTTGCCTGCGGGGTGACAAATTCGGCCTTCCAACCACAGCTGTCCCCCTTCCGGAACTCTGTCTCCGGTAAGAATCTGTAAAAGCGGATTGACAACCCGGTTATTTCCATCCTGCAACACCAGACATTCCCCCGCATAGACATCAAAGGACAAGTTCTCCATAGAATCCAGGGACAGTCCCTGTACTTGCAACACAGGAGGGGTACCCGATTCCGTCAGGTGGGTATCCTTCGTGCCACAGGGGGTTCCGGCGATTTTTTCCAGAACATCCGGAAGCTCTGCGCCAGTCTCTACGGTTTTCAGAATTCGTCCATTGCCGAAAATAGAAATCCGGCCCGCAATCCGGGACAGATCCTCCGGCTGGGAGCTAATATACAGAAAGGAAAAACCCTCCGCTGCACACTGCCTTAAAATGCCGTGAAGCTGTTCCAACTCTCCTTCCCCCAGGAAGGCACTGATATCATAGAGAATAATCAGCCGATAACCGGCCACCATGGCACGGATCAGCTCTACCACCACCCGCTGGAAGGGAGTCAACGCTTCGGGATACTCCTCTGGAGGCGCAGCAATACCGAATTTTTCAAAGAAGGGCAACAATTGGGAGCGCAAAAGCTTTGACTGGATATACCAGGCCCGGAAGCCGCTGCGCAAAACAAAAACATTATCTG
>CAZSAZ010000089.1:0-6642 GCA_964604925.1 uncultured Oscillospiraceae bacterium
CTGAGGATCTGGCTGGCCGCTTCGTGAAGAACTTCGTCAAGTACACCGGCAACGAGAAGGGTCAGTCCCTGGTTGCCGCCGGCCCCCAGCTGTAATCGCCTAGGGCTTTGAATCGGTTCTAATGTTTGGGTTCCCCCGGTTTCTCCGGAAACCGGGGGAACATTTTTTCAGATTTTCCGAAAAATCCGAAACTGCCGTTTTCAATCCCTTATCATCGGATGAAATGGCCTTTCTTTCGGGAAATGCACAAAAAGAAAGAATTCCAAGATTATTTGCAAATCACTATTGCACATTTCAGGGAAATCGTCTATAATGAATTTGTATAAATCTACGCAAAATAAACTTGAAACCATTATTTTGGAGGTAAACAATTATGCTGAATCTTCCCCTGACTCATGATTTCACCGGTAAGGTCGTTGTCGTCACTGGTGCTGGCGGCGTTCTGTGCAGCGACATGGCTCGTGCCTACGCTCAGGCTGGCGCAAAGGTTGCTGCTCTGGACCTGAACGAGGCTGCTGTCCTGAAGCTGGCCGAGGAGGTCACCGCTGAGGGCTACGTCCTGAAGGGCTACAAGTGCAACGTTCTGGAGTTGGAGAGCCTGGAGGCTGTCCATCAGCAGGTTCTGGCCGATCTGGGCCCCTGCGACATCCTGGTGAACGGTGCCGGCGGCAACAACCCCCGTGCCACCACCGACAACGAGTACCACCACGAGGCCAAGGAAGGCCAGAAGACCTTCTTTGATCTGGATCAGTCCGGCATCGACTTCCTGTTCAAGCTGAACTTCCAGGGCACCCTGCTGCCCACCCAGGTCTTTGCCAAGGATATGGTGGAGCGCAAGAGCGGCAACATCCTGAACATCTCCTCCATGAACGCTTATATCCCCCTGACAAAGATCCCCGCTTACTCCGGCGCGAAGGCTGCCATTTCCAACTTCACCCAGTGGCTGGCTACCCACTTCGCCGGTACCGGCATCCGTTGCAACGCCATTGCCCCCGGTTTCCTGGTTTCCAACCAGAACCGTGCCCTGCTGTTCAACGAGGATGGCACCCCCACTCCTCGTTCCGGCAAGATCCTGGCTGGCACTCCCATGGGTCGCTTTGTTGACTCTGCCGAGCTGCTGGGTGGTATGCTGTTCCTGACCGATGACAAGTTTGCATCCGCCATCACCGGCGTGATCCTGCCCGTCGACGGCGGCTTCGCTGCTTACTCCGGCGTGTAATTCGGTATTTTCCCCTGGCCGCTCCTTCGGGAGCGGCCTTTTTCAACACCCGGAAGGAACTGTCACCACAATGGACTTCCCTTTTGGGAGAAGCTGTGATAAAATAAACCCAGCCGGTGGGCTCCACCGGACACCTGGAAAGGAACAAGATCACCATGAAAAAATTGATTGCTTTGACCTTGGCGATGATGCTGTTGCTGTGCGGTTGCGGTGGAACCACCGATGAGACCACCACGCCTTCCACCGACGAGACCACCGTTGCCACGGAAACGCCTACCACGGCTGCCACCACGGAAGCCGCAACGGAACCCACCACTATTGCCACCGAGGCACCTCCTGTGGATATCAACCCTCTGACGGGGGAAGAACTGGACGAGGTCAACCAGAACCGGATCGTTGCGGTGATGATTAACAATTCCTCCAAGGCTCTGCCCCAGTGCGGAATTGGCCAGGCGGATATGATCTATGAGATCCTGGCTGAGGGCAGTACCACCCGGATGATGGCACTGTTTACTGATGTAGCCAAGGCCGGCCCCATTGGCCCGGTGCGGAGTCTGCGGGCGTATTACCTGAACATCATGCGGGGCTATGATGCCATTTGCACCAGTGCCGGCGGCAGTTCTGAGGCCGATAACATGGTGTATAATCTGAATTATGACCGGGTCAACGGCATTGTGGGAACCGGCTCGTCCTACTTCTACCGGGATTCCTGGCGCAGAGAGAACCGGGGCTATGAACACTCCCTGTTCATCACCGGCGAGGATCTGGTAAAAGCGGCCCAGGCTATGAATTTTGCCACCGAGACGGAGCGGGAGGACTACGGCCTGACATTCACCACAGAACCCCTTACTGATGGCGTGGATGCCAATCAGGTGGTGATCCACTTCCGTTCCGGCGGCAAGACCACCACCCTGACCTATGACAAGACCCAGGGCGTTTACACCGCATATCAGCAGGGATTGGATCTGACGGATGGAAATACCGGGGAGAACATTCCCTTCCGGAATGTTCTGGTGCTTTTCGCCCACAGCTATGTCATGGATGGGGAAGCCCATCTGTACGTCCAGACCACCGGAGAAGGAACCGGGTATTACATCCGGGACGGCAAGGCGGTGGAGATCCGCTGGAGCCGGGCCGATGAGACATCGGATTATGAATACTACGATCTTCAGGGCAACCAGATTGCCTTCGGCGTGGGCAAGAGTTTCATTGCCGTTACCCCGGAGGATAGCCCTGTGGAGATCGCAGGATAAGGAAGCGCAACAACAAGGCAACCCAGGAAAGCACATCGGCTTTCCTGGGCTTTTCATAGGCGTTTTCTTGTGGAACAACGGAAGTTGTCCACACTGCGCAACAGACTTTTCCACAGTGCGCAAGGAAGGTTGTCCACATTGTCCACAACCTTTTCCACAAGCCATTTCCCTGGATTTCTGGAAAAAAACCGGGGCAATCGCCGGAAAAAGACGGTTGTCCCGATTTTTGTCCACACAACTGTGGAAATTTTTGTTCACAGGTAGGTTGCGCGTACCGCAAAGACCCGGTTGTGGGCAGATTGATCCGGATTCTGGACAGTGGCGTTGACCATCAAAGCTCCGTCCTCCCCGAATTCATAGTGCAACACCAGTTTGTCCCCCTCTCGGGCCTCCTGGAAATAGCACACGGTGAAGTCCGACATGGGATGGTTTCGGTGGAAGGGGCTGGGGAACAGATCCTGGGTCCAGTCCAGAGGGCGGCAGTTGTTCATATGCTGATTTCGATCCAATTCGGAGTAGACAACCTGACGTTGGGTCATACCCTTCAATTCCTCCAGCTTCAAAGAAGCGGGCACGGGAAGTTCATCTCCCTGGACGGTTCCCTCCAGGAAAATGCCGCTTTTTTGGGGAAGCACCATAGCCCGAGTGGTCATGTCCATCAGCACCCACAGGCTGATGCTCCGGAATAGCTCACAGCCCTTTTCGTCATAGGCCACGGTGTTTCGGGGGTAGGCTGTCCGACTGTTGGGCCCTACCCAGGTTTCCAGGGCGATGGTCTCTCCCTGCCGGGGCAGGCGGGTGATTTGAACGTGTTGCCGAACGATGGCAAAAAATAGATTTTGCTCTGCCAGGGCGGGCCAGTCCATGTTGGTGCCTTCAAAATGCTCGGTGGCCACGTCCTGCATGATGCCAAGAATGGCCGAGGGTTTGATGCGGGCGAAGGGGTCACATTCTCCCGGGGTGATGGTGTGTTTCTTCCGATAAGTGGGTTCCATAGAGATTCCTTCTTTTCTTGGGTCGGCCCGTCGGGCCGGGGGTAATGGATGGTTTGAAAGGGGTCAGGGACGGCTGAGGGTGTTCAAGTCTGTAACCACGATTTGCTGTCCTTGCACCTTGTTCCAGGAGAATTCATGGGATAGCTCCTGGGGGGTGATGGGTTGTGGGGTGTCGGTCAGTCCGGCGGCGTGGGCCAAAACGCCCACGATGGTTTCCGGCGAAACGGATTGGCGCAGAACCCCCAGATCCAAATCTCGATCCCGTTTGCTCAGCCTTCGCCCATCGGGACTCATGAGCAGCGGGATGTGGGCATAGGTTGGGTGGGCGAAGCCAAATAGCTCCTGCAAATACAGTTGCCGGGGGGTGGAGCTGAGCAGATCCCAGCCCCGAACCACTTCGGTAACGCCGGACAAACCGTCATCCACCGTCACGGCCAGTTGGTAGACATACATTCCGTCGGAACGACGAAGAACGAAGTCGCCGCAGTCCTGGGAAAGATTTTCCAGGTAAGGCCCCTGAACCAGATCGGTCAGGGCGATTTCCCGATCCGGGACGCTGAGCCGCCAGGCGGGGGGACGGGTTTGGGCCAGACGTTGTGCCGGGGTTAGATTCCGGCAAGTGCCGGGGTAGCGAGGCGTGCCGTCGCTGAGGTGGGGGGCGTTGACGCTGTGAAGCTGATTTCGGGTGCAGTAACAGGGATAAAGCCGCCCTTCCTCCAAGAGCTGGCGGAAATAGTGGTCGTAGATCTCATTCCGGCCGCTTTGGGCAGGGGTTTCCTCGTCCCAATACAGACCCAGCCAGGTTAGATCCTCCCGGAGGGTCTGGGCATATTCCGGTTTTGTCCGCTGGGTGTCTAAGTCCTCCATTCGGAGAATCCAGGCACCGCCCTGGCTTTTTACGGAAAGGTAGCTCATCAAGGCGGCGAATACATTTCCCAGGTGCATCCGTCCGGATGGGGTGGGGGCAAAACGCCCGATGGGTGTACAGGATGTCATGGCATCACCCGGCGATTTTCAGGTCAGACCCGGAAATCGAGGCCTGATAGGGATTGTAGCTTTCGTTGATCAGATTCACAATCCCGTCCCGGTTGAGGATGTAATAGCTCACACCGTCTAAATAATCGGCATACCCCGGAAGGGTATCGGTGGTGATATCTCCCAAACTCAACAGAACCGTTTTGGCCATCCACAAATAGTTCCGCACATTCAGGGTGGACAGGGAATGGTTCTCCACCAGACTCAAAGCCTGGGATACATCCCCCAGATGGCTTAAGGTGAACCACTGATCCAGACAGGCAGAAATCACGCTGCGCTGCACTTTGATCCGATCCAGATCCTGCATGGCATAGCCTTCCCGGAATCGGAGGAGCTGAAGCACCTGGCTTCCGGTGAGATGGTGTTCTCCCTGCTCCAGATGTTCCCCTTCCAGGTCGAAGCTCATGGGCACATCCATGTCCAGTCCCCCCATGGCATCCACAATTTGGGGAACCAGATCCATATCGATGAGCATATATCCGTCGGGACGGTAGCCGATGATCTCCTGGACGTAGTCCAGCAGACCTTCCATGCCCTGTTCACCGGAGCCGTTGCGGCCGTAGGCGGAGTTGAGCTTCGCCCGGTTTCCGGCGGCGGTGATGGTCAAACTGTCCCGGGGAAGGCTGAGAAGGCCAACTTTGTGTTCCGAACCGCTGAGGTATAGCAGCATCATGGTGTCTGTTCGGGCACCTTCCCAGTCGGTGCCACAGATGAGAATGGTGGCGGTATCGGACTTCCGAAGGCCGTTGGACTGGTCGGAGACGGGCATGGCAAAGACCCAATGGAAAAGGGCCACCAGACAAAGCACCAGAGCCACGACACTTCCCAGCATCACCGGTAGGCCGCATCCGCAGCATCCCCGGCGGCGTTTTTTGCCGGATTTTCGGGGTTGGGCTGCCTGGCGAGCCTTGGATGGATGACGTTCCTGGCCCGGATCCCGGGAGGGAGGATCCTGCCACTGGGACTGGGGGGCAGTGCGTTCTGCCCGGGGCGGCTCCCGAAGGGATGATTCCCGAGTAGGTCGGCGGAAGTCTGCATTATAAGCAGGAATCGATGGCTGGGACGTGGCGGGAGAGGGGCCGGATACGCCGGTTCCATAGCCGTTGGAATAATTTTTTACATCCGCGCCGTAGTGATTGGAGTAATTCTGGAACAGGATGGGTTCCTCATCCAGATCCTCCGGGGTATATTGAGCCAGGTCAAAGTCCTCCTCCTGTGGATCCTGGGGAGGCAGAAGCAGATCGTCCACCTGACGAAGCAACAGATCCAGCTCGTCCTGGTCAAAATCCTTGGGTTGGTTCATTGGCAACACTCCTTTAAGGCATATTCTACCGCAAAAGAGGCGCAGTGTAAAGAATGTCACAATTATTTAACACTCTGGCGGTTTGGTAAAAAAACGATAAAATAATACCGAAAAACGGAAAAAAAGTATTTACAATCCAGATTCTTTATGATAATATGTACTTGGTGAAAATTGGGTAAATAGTAGGAAATTTCCTTGATTTCTTGTGAAAAATAGGGAAAAATCCAGATTATTTCCCCGGTTTTTCAGATATTTAGCCAATCCACCGGCCTGGCCGGGGGGTTGGTCTAAAATAGAATCGGACGGATCTACGGCTTGGCGAGGCTCTGTGGGAGCTGTGTCGGGTTCCGGGAAACATCCAATCAAAATCCATTTTTACGGAGGTACCATACAAATGGCAAGAAAAGTTCAGTTTGTGGAGACTGTTCTGCGTGATGCAAACCAGTCCCTCATCGCCACCCGGCTGCCCTACGACAAGTTCGAGCCCATGCTTTCTACGATTGATAAGGCCGGCTACTACGCTGCGGAAGTCTGGGGTGGCGCAACCTTCGACGTGTGCCTGCGCTATCTGCATGAGGATCCCTGGGAGCGGCTGCGGAAGATCCGCGCCGGTATGCCCAATACCAAGTTGCAGATGCTGCTGCGTGGCCAGAATGTCCTGGGTTATTCCCATTATCCCGATGACTTCGTGAAGCTCTTTGTTCAGAAGGCTGTGGAGAACGGCATCGATGTGATCCGGATCTTTGATGCTCTGAACGACGTGAACAACCTGAAGGTCGCCATGGAGGCTACCGTTAAGGCCGGCGCCATCGCATCTGGCACCATCTCCTACACCAC
>CAZSAZ010000090.1:0-6612 GCA_964604925.1 uncultured Oscillospiraceae bacterium
GGAACCACGGAGGTGGAGATGGAGATACCACGACGGATCTCTTCGGGATCGTAGTCGCAAACGGTGTTGCCGTCGGCATTCTTGCCCATACGGTCAATGGCACCGGTCATGTAAAGCAGACTCTCAGCCAGTGCAGTCTTGCCGCTGCCGCTGTGGCCGAGCAGAACGATGTTTCGGATGGAATTTACAGTGTACATGTGGTTCATTCTCCTTTCGGAAAGGCCCGCTGCCTTCCGGAAATCTTGCATTGGGTTTTTGCACCGCAACGAGGTTATTATACACGAAGGGAACAATAATTTCAACGATTATTTTGTTTATTTTGTAAATCTTGGCCAAATCCACCAGGAAGGCAAAGGGGTTTTGGACAGTTTGTACAGTCTAACAGGCTCCATTTTGTGTACATCTCACAACGTCAAGTGTATTTCCCAGAAGAACCGCCTCTCGTTCATTCTTGGGAAACGGCAAAAAATGGGCACTCCCGAAAATTGGAAGTGCCCATCTGTTTTTTCTTATAGCCGCCGTGTCCACTGGGTAATGAGCAATCCGGGCACCGCCCAGATCAAGTCCAGCAACAGCAAATTCACCGCACTGAGCAGTGCCCCACCTTCCACCAAGGTCAGCACCAGCACCACTGCCATACCGATCAGACCTGCCACAATGTGCATCCAGGTACCTGCGTTTACAGCACTGCGCAACGCCCGGGCCCCGGTGATGGCAAAGGCCGTGGGGGTCAACCCTTCTTGGGTGGTCAGGGCGCAGCAGACTGCCTGTTCCGGATCCGGTTGCCACTGGGCCAACTGGCTGCGTTCTTCCATCGTCGGGAAGGCAATACGCCGGGTATTCACGCCAAATTTGCCACGGATGAAGCTCTCGTTTAGCAGGAAGTTTCCGGTGGTTAACACGGTCGTCAGACCTCGGGTGCCGCACAGACTGCCCAATCCGGCGCCCACACCTTTGAGCTTTCCAAAGGCCATGGCAAACACGCCGCACAGTTCTCCATCCACCGCCACATACACCGCCTGGCTGACCTGGGCTCCCTCTGGCAAATCCACGCCCATTTCCTGGAGAAAGGTCATACATCCCACTAAAACCGGCTCGCCGCAGACTTGACCGCCGATGCCGCCGTTTTCATAGTACCGGAATCCCTTCACCGGGAAGTGCCGACCATAGCGGCTTTCCAGCAGTTGGGTAAACAGGGGCGCAATGCCCATTCCACTTTCCTCCATCAGCGCCGTGGCATATTCCACCGTCTGATCCGGATTGCGCTGGGAGTAGAACTTCACACCGTTGACCTTAACACTGCCACCAGGGAGCAGATCTTCGTCCCCCAGGGGAACCACACTTTTTCCGCAGGCGGCCTTCACCCCCTGCCAACCACACAGCACCACACCCAGCTTCTGGAACCGCCGTCCCAGAAGGGCCATGGGGCGTGTCTGACAGACAAAGGCCGTGGCCGGTACCGCCGCCAAAATTCCAGCAGACCAAATCCGGAAACCATCGGCAACGCCTCCACCTAAACCGGCCATCAGTCCCACGACGCCGCTCAGCACCAATGCTGCCAGGGCATACCGATTCATAGCCTTCTCCGGCCCGGAGGGAGCCTGGTAGGAGTCCATAAAGTCCTCCACCTCGCCGTCCTCCACAAAGAAGCCCGGTCGGCCCTCCCGGCAATCGGGGGCCTTTGCCACCCGGTTCAACCGCGTAGCCCTGCGCATGGTATCCATCTGGCCCAATTCCGTGTTCCGCCGCTGGTACTCAGCCCAGATCGACATGGTCATTTCCAAACAGAAGGGGGCACAGTAGGGCACCCGCACCTCCTGTAAACAGAAGATGCCGTCCACCACACACACCAGAAACGTCATGGTCATCAGGGAATCCAAATTGAATTTCCCACGAAACAACGAGACAAAGCCCTCCAGTAGACGTTCCGAACCCAACAGTGCCGACAGTAGCACCGCAAACAGCTCTCCAAACACCAACAGCCGCATCCGCTGGGGCTGCACCATCCCCAATTCATACAGCACCACGCCGCCAACGGCCAAAATCACCACAAGGCAGCTCAGGAAAATGGAAATCTGGTATTTTCCCAGCCCCTCCTCTACCAGGGCATAGTACCGCCGCTCAGGGCCGGCGACCAATTTCTTTTTCAATTCTGCCAATCGGGAACGGGGGCGGAACACAATGGGCTCCGGGGGAATGTATTCACCCATAGGCTGTTCATACTCCGGTTCCCAATTTTGGGAGAAGGGTTCCGGTTCCTGGGTTTGGGATTCGGCCTCGAAGGCCGCAATCTGCTCCTCCGTAATCGGCTCCATCCGCCGGGTTTCCTCATTCGAAACCTCCGGCCGGTGCTGTTCCAGTTCCGCCAGATCCTCCCGATCCAGTCGAATGGTCTGACCTTCCATGGCCCAGCCATTTTCCTTCCCCACAGGAGTGAACCGCTGGGTCTGTTCCAGATCCGCCTGAGCGGGCTTGTCCAGTTCCTCCTGCCGGAAGATCTTCACATCTTCATCCGATGTGTCCTGGGCTTCCTCCACCGGTTCCGGCACAGGCTGAGCCTCAGGCGTTTCCGGTTCTTCCGGGGCAGGCTGATCCCCGGAGCCGAACTCCCGGAGGATCTCCTCCAGGTCAAATGGATCCTTGTTTGTCATGGAACGGTTCCTCCTTATCCAAGACGCTGGCGCACCGCCTCATACAACAGGATCGATGCGGCATTGGATGCGTTCAAAGAAGAGATCCGTCCTGCCATGGGAATGGACAGGAGCATATCACAATTTTTCCGCACCAACTGGCTCATGCCGTCCCCTTCATTGCCGATGACAATGGCAGCAGGAATGGTAAGATTAGCCTGATACATGGGCACCGAGCCTTCTGCGGCAGTACCAAACACCCAGACGCCCTTCTCCTTCAGCTCCGTGATGGCCTGGTTGATGTTGCCCACTCGGGCAACCCTCAGGTATTCCACCGCGCCGGCAGAGGCCTTCGCCACCGTAGCCGTCAGGCCCACACTTCTGCGTTTGGGGATGATGACACCGTGTGCACCGGCACATTCCGCCGTACGAATGATGGCACCCAGATTGTGGGGGTCGGACAATTCGTCGCAAATCACGATCAGCGGTGCCTGGTTCCGGGCCGCCGCTTCCTCCAAAATCTCGTCCAGGGTGGCATATTCGTGGGCCGCTGCCTGGGCAATGATCCCCTGGTGAGCATGGGTAGTGCTCATCAGATCCAACCGCCGCCGATCCACGGGAACCACCACCGCACCGGCCTCCTTGGCCTGGGCGGCCAGCCGCTGAAGCCCCTTGTCCGTGTCTCCGTCGGCAATAAAGACTTTGTCGATGGTTCGCCCAGCCTTCAACGCCTCGGTCAGGGCATTGCGGCCCTCCAGACGGCACTCGTCCTCTTCTTCCACAGGGGCAGGAACGCTCCGCTCCTGGGTCTTGTTCCGGTCAAACCGGCGGTTATCGTAATTTCCCCGACGGGGATTCTTTTCTCTCATGAATGAAATCAACTCCTGAATTTGGGTTATACAGTATGAGTATATCAGAAAAGGTCATCAACCACAACCGTCTTTTTCCCCAAATTCCGGAAAAAATCTCACCGTTCGTTTTCTGCCTTCCGTTGTTCCAAGGCCAGGGCATCCGCCAGGCGGCTCAGAAATTGGCTGTTGGTAGGGCGGGGAACCTGCCCGGTGGGAGCCGGGGAGAAATACTGTCGCCACAGTTCTTCGTTTCTGCTCTCCCAAGCGGTATCGATGGCACTGCGAATGGCCTTCTCCACAGCGGTTTTGCTGGTGGAAAATTCCTTGGCCAAAGCGGGATAGACCTCCTTGGTCACCTGCTGTCCCGGGTGGGTTGCCAGCATCATAATTCCCTGACGACAGTAGCGAAAGCCCTTCTTGTGGGTGGATAAATTCAACGCCAAAAGCATACTGGACACGGCGCAATGGGGATCCGGCGCCGAGCGAACTTCCTGACTCAGGCTTTCACACAGCTCGTCCACCCGATCCAAAATCGATCGGATCGTACAGGGTTTCATGGTCACATAGTCCACCCCATACTGCCCCAACAGTTCCAGTACATAGTCGCTGAAAAACCGACCCGTTACGATCACCGCCTGGCACAGTCCCTCCTGCTGAACTGCCCGAAGGATCTCCAAGCCCGGGAGATTGGGCAGCATCAGATCCGTGATGAGCACGTCCGGTCGCCAGGCTCGGATGGATTCCAGAGATGCCCCTCCGTCCCGGCAAGTCTCCACCTGATACTTGGCCCGGAGGGCTCCGGCGAGCACCAGAGAGAACTCTTCAGAATAGTCCGCTATGAATATTTTTTGCATGAATAACCCCCCTCTCTGTTATGATCACAAAATCATGATATCAGATCTCGTCGAAAAATGCAATCCGGATAATGGTACTACTTTTCGATGATTCCCCCCCTGTTTCGTCGATTTTTGCCGAAGAAAACCCCCACACCGGGAACAAATCCGGTGTGGGGGTCGTTGGGCTTTTTAAGGGTAAAGAGACGGTAAATATTTTAACCAGCTCCACCCTGGCTTCCGAAATATCGACGGAAATATTCATACCATTCATCATAGCTTCCAGTGTCGGGCATTTCACCGGGCTGGGTCTCTCCGGAGGAATCCACGTTCACCTGCTGAGGCCGCTCATCAAAGGTGATGGTCAGCTCCACCTCGGCGCCGGCTCGATAAACGGTGATGGTGGTGGTTTCCCCTGCCTTGAACCGCCGCAGTGTAGTGGTCAGACTGTTGTTCCCGTCCACGGTATATCCGCCCACAGCGATGATGATATCCTGGGGCTGGATTCCCGCCTTCTCAGCGCAGCCGCCCTCCACCACACTCTGGACATAGGAGCCATTGGGCAGATTATACATACTGGCGGTGGAAGAATTGGTATCAATGACAGATACACCCAGGTAAGCCTGGTTACGCAGATAGCCATAGTTTTTGAAGTCCTCCACCATGCCGATCACATCGTCGATGGGAATGGCAAAGCCAATGCCTTCAATGGAAGCACCAGATGTGGTAGCACCAGAATATTTGGCGGTGGTGATCCCGATGACCTGACCCTTGGCGTTGAACAATGGGCCGCCGGAGTTACCGGAGTTGATGGCCGCATCGGTCTGGAGCATATTGATCACGGTGCCGTCGGTGGAAACCGACCGATCCTTGCCGCTGATATAGCCGAAGGTTGCGGTGGCGGTCAGTTCACCCAAGGGATTTCCGATGGCAATGACCATATCTCCCACCAGAAGATCCTGGGAACTTCCGATTTCCACCGGATCCAGACCCGTGGCATCCACCTTCAGCAGGGCCACGTCATTGATTTCATCGCTGCCCACCAAAGTTGCCTCATATTCCACCCCGGCATTGGTGGTGATGCGCAGGCTAGTCGCTCCCTCCACCACATGGTAGTTGGTCATCACATACCCATCTTCGGAGATAATGAAACCCGATCCGGTTCCCGCCAGGGTCTCTCCGCTGGTACCGCTCCACCGGTTGGTGGAAGCGGCATAATTGGACACAGCCACCACGCTGTTCACATTCTGGGCATAAACCTGGGACGGACTCAGCCCCTCTGCCGTTCCGGTGCCGGAAACACTGATGCCGGTATTTCCATTGGAGGACGCAGCAATCTGCGCCTGAAGATTGGCCTGAACCTGGGTCAACTGGTCACGGAACTGATTTTCCAGTTCCTGGGTGCGGTTTTCCCACCGGCTGTTCACCCGCCAGGCCGTGAGACCGCAGGAGCCTGCCACCACTGCAACAGCAGCCACAGCCGCCACAATTTTCCGCCCCAACCCCTTCTGATTCTTGTGCTTCGACGGCTCTCGACCTGATTCCTCCTTCGGCGTCTCCGGTGGAATCACCGGGGGTACATAGCCGTTGTCCTGGGCTTCATCCGGTCTCGAGTCGCAGGTGCTTTCCCGACGGCCAATGCCCACATTCCGGTAAAAACCGGTGTCTGCCTGGTCATCAAAAGGCTGCTCCACCGGTTCATAGGCCGAGGCTGCGCCTTGCCCTTCCGGTTCCTGTGCTGCAAATGTATCATCCTGGGGCACATCGTCCCATTGTTCCTTGAATTCCATGATGCTTGCCTCCTTGGTTTTTTCTTTGCCTTCATCATATGATGATATTATGAACAAGTTGTGACCTTCTGTCAAAGGATATTTGAATTTTCCCTGTAAATTCCCTGAAAAAACCGGGGCTTCTCCCACAGACAAGCATTTATGTAAACCGCAGTGACCCCACTGCGGTTTTGTCCTTACTTCTTCCGGAAGGACATACAGTCAGTGCAGGCGTCCTGGGTAGGATTGCACTCATGGGTACCCACCAGAATCTTGTCCAGGGAACAGTAGTTGCTGCCCTGGGCATGGTTGGCGCACTGTTTGACGGTACATTCAATGCACTTGTTGCCAGTCATGAAAACGACCTCCTTTGTTTTGGGTTCCTCAGCAGTATGCCCGGTTTGACCCGGTTTATTCCCAATCAAAGAAGGTTTTCTCCGCAATTCTTTTGGGGGAAATGTTGAAAACGCAACATCTGTAGGTTTGTCAATGATGTGTTACACATTAGGGAAAGCAAAAAGAACGTGTC
>CAZSAZ010000091.1:0-6481 GCA_964604925.1 uncultured Oscillospiraceae bacterium
AAATCAGGGGTAAAAATGTCAAATCCATGCCATGTGGCTTTTTGCCCAGATGTACCATGGGAAGAAATCCAAAAGAAAAAATCAAAAGGATTATGCGGTTCGATAGACACCGTTTGCGTTTTGTCCTTGCATGTTCTGTTCGTCCAGGGAAACGTTTCAGAATCGGTGGGCGCAATTCCCAATTGGGCTGTGCTTTTGCATCACGCAGGTGCTTTTTCCCTCTTTTCAAGATATTTTTCTTCCTCCCCATTCCACTCTTGATTTTTTCTTCCATTGCTGATATAATAGAGCGGTTATCTGGGGCAGTATTCAAGTGTCCGAAGAGACATGACTTGAAATTGTGTTCACCATCCGGTGTCTCCCTGGGTGAAAACCCTCGATTTCACAGGGTTTTTCAGGTTTTCTTCATTTCATTTTTTGCCTATTCTCTCCATCAATTCTCCCCAGTTTCCGAGTTTTTTGATGTTGGATAATAGATACGGAGATGTATCGAAGTGGTCGTAACGAGGCTGACTCGAAATCAGTTGACGGGTCAAACCGTCCGGGGGTTCGAATCCCTCCATCTCCGCCAAGCGATCTGCCAGTAGCTGGTTCTCCCAGCTACTGGCTTTTCCTTTTTCATTTGGATAAAAGCCCCGGTATTCTTCTGCTATACGCAGTGCAATACCGGGGCTTGGCTGTATATGAAGTCTTTGCAAAACTGATTTTGGGAATAATAAATTTTTCTAATATCTTGAAACCCACAATCTTCTTGGCGTTACACCAACGATAACTCTCGGTGCTGCTGTAACCAGTTAGGTTCATTAGGCCATGATTTCACATCCGAAGGCTTCTTCACGTTAAGCGTCTTTTGCCCATTGGACAAAAGACGCTTTTCTTTTTATTCTTCCGAATCCCAGAGATTGGTCAGCCGCTCCTTGGCCTCTTCCACCGTTTCGCCATCCCGGGTCAGGAACCGCTCCACAAACCGATTTTCCACGTTTTTGTAGGCTCCCACCACGGTTTTTTCGATTTTTTCATAGGTTCCCACCACACCATGCTCGATCTTTTCGTAGGTGTGTACCACCCCGTCCTCGATTTTCTGGTAGGTATCGGAACCCTCCTCCTGGAATTTCCGGTAGGCATCCACCTTGTCCATTTCCGACAGGGGCTTCGCTTCATAGCCGGTATCCACCTTTTCCGGGGCATCCAGCAAGCCTTCCTCCTTCATCCATTGCACCTCGTCCCGGATAGTCTCCTGGTAGGGCCGGGTGGTATACCCCAACTCCCGCTGTGCCTTGGAATAGTCAAATTCGTTGTTCCGTGCCAGATTGTACACGGAGAACGTGGTCATCAGGGGCTTTTTCCCCGTTTTCTCCGCTTGCTTTTCCAGTCCCTGAGCCAGTTTGTCCGCAAGCCCCAGAGGCAGATAAAAGCGGATTTTCTTGCTGTCACATTCCTGGTTCAGCATTTCGCACAACTGCTTCAAGGTCACGGTCTCGTTTGCCAGAATATAACACTCCCCAACTCGGCCCTTGTCCACTGCGGCAATGGTACCGGCTGCCAAATCTCGAACATCGCAAAGGTTGAAGCTTCCTTCCAACCCCATGGGCATCTCACCTTTGATGATTTGCAGTACCGTGGAAGTGGTCTCTCCCAGGGCATGGTCATTGGGGCCCAGAATTCCACTGGGATGCACCACGCAGGCCTTCAAGCCCATAACCTTCACTGCGTCCAGCACCATTTGGGTTGCCTTAGCCTTGGACTGGGAATAAGCACCCACTACCTTTGCCGGATCCCAGGGCTCAAAGCGATCCACCTCCTGGATCCGGGTTCCATGGGGCTGTTCCGGAATGGCTCCCGTGGAAGAGACATAAACCATCTTTTCGCACTCGGGGTGTGCCAATACCTTGGTGATGATGTTCCGGGTTCCGGTGACATTCACCGCCATGAGCTTTTCCGAATACTGGGGATCCACCGTAACCATGGAGGCACAATGGATGAGAACGGTTTTCATACCCTCCTCAACAGCGAAAAAGGGTTCCAGGGTGGTTTCCTGGGTCAGATCTCCCAGCACCACTTCCACCTTTTGGGGAATGTACTTCACAGAAGGGTCATTGGGCAACACCAGTGCCCGCACCTGACATCCCTGCTCCAACAACTGGAGGCAAATGTTGGAACCCAGAAATCCCGCAGCCCCCGTCACCAAATACAACCGATTTTCCTTGTTCATCTTGATTCTCCCTTTCATTGATATCCCCACTTCCTGGGGCGTTTTTCATTTGTGATGATATCATACGCTGGGAATTATGCCAAAATGATGAGGTTTTGTTGCTGAAATATAAAAATACGGCTCCTGATTCAACGAAGCCGCATTTGTTCTATCCATTGTTCCGGGTCTCATCCACACAGTCGATGGTAAGCACCACCGCCAACGCTGCCAATTCCTCTTCCTGGGATTCGATGTTCAACGCATATCGATCCCCCCAGGTCATCCATTCCTTTTCAATAGAAGCAATCTGCCTGCCCCGGCAGAAAATGGCGAAATCGTGTTCCAAAAAATGCCCCTGGATTTCCCATCCCAGTTCCTCCACTGTGTATTTTGGGGAAAAGAAGGACCATTTCTTCCGGATATAGCCCAGGGGTCTCCCCTGAACCACCAATTGATATCTGGGCAACAGCGTCAGCAACTCCTGATGAATAGAGGCCACTTCCCGCCCTTGAACATCATAAATATGGAGTTGTTTCCCCAATGAAAAGAATTCTCCCTCCACATGGTACTTTTCCTGACCCATGGCATCCCACACGGTAAATCGATCCGTCAGAGTGAATACCTTTTCCTTTAGATATAGCTTCATGACATTGGCCACCTTTCCATTTGGATTGTGTCTGGCTTCTGTTGCGATTGGAATGTTTCACGTGAAACATTCCAACGATGTGTTTCTTATGTTACCATCATTTTACCATGTCTCCCGTTCGGTGTCAATCATCCCATGGATTGGGAAAAGCTCCCCTTCTTTCCAGGGGGAAATCCTTCATTTTCCCCTTTACGAACAGAGAAAAATCATGTACAATAACATTATAAAACATTTTCAGAAGGAGGAACCCCATGGGCTGTTTGAAATGTGGCCGAGATACGGAACCTGGGCAGGTCTTTTGTCCCACTTGTCTTGCTTCCATGAAACAATACCCGGTGAAACCTGGAACCCCTGTTTCCATTCCCAATCGCCCCAAACGAAAACCCACCTCCGGGCCAAAGCGGGAGGAACCATCGGAACAAATTCAGCGTCTTCAGCGGACGGTGCTGCGCCTGACGGTGACGGTGTTTCTCCTGTTCACCCTCCTGGGAACCAGCCTGGTGATTCTGGCAAATCACTATCTTACCACCGATCATAACCTTCCTGCCATTGGGCAGAACTATTCCACCGACACCCCCACGCCTTCCCAGAATACCAATTCTCCCAGCCGGAGATAAATCCAATGTTTCACGTGAAACGTCCTCTGTATTCCAGAGGACGTTTTTTTGTGCAGCGATACAAAAACAAGGCCTGTTTCACGTGAAACATCGGCAAGAGAAACACGGAAAGATGTTGATTTTAGAGACAAATATGATATAATAGCCCCAAAGCGGGTCAAACCGATCTATCTCAACCCCAGAAATCAGGAGGAGGCCAAATGGGTCACATATTCGCCATTGTCAATCAAAAAGGAGGCGTTGGTAAAACCACCACCGCCGTTAATCTCACCGCAGGCCTCCATGATTTGGGTCTGAAAACACTGCTGTGTGACTTTGATCCCCAGGCCAACGCAACATCCGGCCTGGGCATTGAAAAGCGAAAAGTGGAAAACAGCATCTACGATGTGCTCGTCAACGGAGTAGAACCCGCCGATGCAGTGGTTCACACCCCCTATGGTGATGTTCTCCCCTCCTCCAGTGATCTGGCTGGCGCGGCCGTGGAACTCATCAACATGGACTGCCGGGAGTTTCAGCTGAAAAATGCCCTGGGAAAGCTGCGCTTTGATTATGATGTCATCTTCATCGACTGCCCCCCTTCCCTGGAACTTCTGACCCTCAACGGTCTGTGCGCTGCCGACTCCATTGTGGTGCCGGTGCAGTGTGAATACTATGCCCTGGAAGGTCTGGCCGACCTTATGACCACCCTTCGGGCCGTGAAGCGAAAGCTCAACCCTAATCTGAACATTTTTGGCGTCATCCTGACCATGTTCGACGGAAGAACCAACTTCTCCAATCAGGTGGCCCAGGAAGTACGCCAGCACTTCCCCGGCAAAGTTTTTGCCAACGTAATTCCCCGGAATGTCCGCTTGGCGGAAGCACCCAGCCATGGTGTGCCGGTGATGAACTATGATCGATCCAGCCGTGGTGCTGTGGCATACAAGCGTCTAGCCGAGGAGTTCAAAGAAAAAATGTAACCAAAATCCAAACCCAAGAAAGGATGATGACATTGGCGAAGCAAAAAGGCCTGGGCAAAGGCGTTGGTGCCCTCTTCGGAGACTTCAGCGAACCGGAAGATGAAGAACGCTCCGGCTACAAGCTGCTGCCGATCCACAAGATCGAACCCAATCCCCATCAGCCCCGGCGGGACTTTGACCCGGAGGAATTGCAGGCTCTGTCCGAGTCCATCAGCATCCACGGTCTGATCCAACCCCTCACCGTTCGTCCCCTGGAAACGGGATATTATCAGATCATCGCCGGTGAACGGCGGTGGCGTGCCAGCCGCATGGCCGGAATCAGTGAGGTTCCCGTGGTCATTATGGAAGCCGACGACCGGAAGGCTATGGAACTGGCCCTGATCGAAAACCTCCAGCGTCAAGACCTGAACCCAGTGGAAGAAGCCCTGGGATATCAGAAATTGGTGGAGGAATTCGGTATGACCCAGGAGGACTGCGCCCGGCAGGTGGGAAAATCCCGCTCCGCCGTGACCAATTCCCTCCGACTGCTGAATTTGACCGATGTGGTCATGGAGATGCTCCGGGTGGGCAAACTCACCGCCGGTCATGCCCGAGCCATTCTCACCATCAAAACCCAGAAAAAGCAGGAAGAAGCTGCCCAAAAAATCGCCGCCCTGGATCTTTCCGTCCGGCAGGCTGAACTTCTGTGCCGAAACATGAACCGGGAAGCCCCGGAACTCCCCAAGTCCCGGGTTCTGGAAGTGGACTACATCGCAGAATGTGAGAAAAACCTGTCCAAACGCCTGGGCCGAGGTGTTAAAATCGTCAACGGCAAGCGAAAAGGGCGTTTTGAACTGGAATATTATGGCCAGGATGATCTACAGGTTCTCCTGGACGCTTTGATGACCCTGAAAGGAGCAGAAAAACATGAATAACGACACCGAACTCAACGAGGATGAACTGTGGGAACTGCTGCAAGACCCCCAGTCTGCCCCCGATTCTTCCCCTGAACAAGCCGCTCCTGCCCCGGAAGTCCCCTCTTCCCCTGCTGAAAAAACCGTCATCACCGAGAAGCGGAAGCGGGCTCTGGTATGGTATCTGGCTGGTTTGTTTGGCATTGCCTTCGTGGTAGTGCTGTTGAGCCTGTTCCTGCGTGGACAGTCCCAGGAGCCTGGTTCCACCACTCCGGCAGACAACTCTGTCCAAATTCAGGAGCTGTACGACCGAATCAACCAGTTGGAGTCGGAAAAAGCCGAACTGGAACAGGAAAAAGAGTCCCTGGCCGCTGAAATTCTGGATCAGCAGGAAATGATGGACAATCTGAACATCATGATCAACGAGCTGTCCAACAGCCTGGAATACACCGAAAACAACCAGTTCTATTCCGAGGATAGCCAGCTCTACCGGGATACCCTGGAGGCTTACAAACTCCTGGTTCGGGCTCAGAACGCCTTCATCGACTATGATGAGGAAGTGCTGGAAAGCACCATGAAAGAACTGGAAACCAAGCTCAATGTTCTGAGCGACGAAGGGAAAAACGCATATTATATGGTGATCGAGTATATGGAACAGCCCTACCTCGGTCATTGATAAGGAGTAAAGACAATGCTTGACATCAAACGAATCAAAGAGAACCCGGATCTTGTGAAGGCTGGTATGAAGGCCAAGGAAGTGGATTGCGACGCCACCATCGACCGGATCCTGGAGCTGGACGAGCTCCGCAGAACCCTCATCACCTCCTCCGAAGGCAAAACTGCCCAGAAAAAGAAGCTGAGCAAGGACTTCGGCAAATACATGGGCCAAATCAAGAAGGCCGAAAAGACCAGCGAAGATGCCTCCCAGGCCAAGGCGGCTCTGGAAGATCTCACCGCCCAGGTTGCCCAGCTGGACAGCGGTATCGCACAGGAGAGCGAAGAACTGGAGAAGGTTCTTGCTGAGTATCGGACACTGATGCTGTCCCTGCCCAACCTGCCGGATCCTGACCTGCTTCCCGGTGGCAAAGAGAACAACGAGCCCCTGCGCTACATTGGCGAAAAGCACAGCTTTGACTTCGAGCCCAAGCACCATGTGGATCTGTGCCGTGATCTGGGAC
>CAZSAZ010000092.1:0-6479 GCA_964604925.1 uncultured Oscillospiraceae bacterium
GGCACCGAAGTCATGGCTGGTTACTCAGCGTCAGTGAAGCTGAACAATCTGGTCATCACCTCCTTCACCACCCTGGGCAACGGCATTTCCAATTTTGCCGCCCAAAACATTGGGGCTGGGAAGCTGTCCCGGGTCGGTCAGGGCTTCCGCGCCGGTCTGAAATTGGTATGGATGCTGTGTGTGCCCCTGGTCATTGGGTACTTCTGCTTCGGTCAGGTGCTCATGGAGCTGTTTTTGGATCGCCCCACGGCTCTTGCCCTATCCAGCGGCGTCCTGTTTTTGCGAATTCTGTCCCCCTTTTACTTTGTTGTGTCTGCCAAACTGGTCTCCGACGGAATCCTCCGGGGCGCAGGCAGGATGAACCAGTTTATGGGTGCCACCTTTACCGACCTGATTTTGCGGGTGGTACTGGCCTTTCTGCTGCCCCAGTCAGGTCTGGGGGTTGCAGGAATTTGGTGTGCCTGGCCGGTGGGATGGTGTGTGGCCACCTGCATGAGCCTGTGGTTCTATCACAAAGGCCCCTGGAACGTCAAACATACCCTTGTATCATAAGAAAATGCGCCTCCGGAATGCGGCAATCAACCGCAAACCAGAGGCGCATCCTATTTTGATTCAACTGCTCAGGCAGAAAAAGCCACCAGGACAACGTCCTTGCCCAGCTGCTGGGACAGGGTCTTTTCCAGAGTCGTGATCTGAGCCAGAGCTTCCTCATTCAGGGAAGCATACTCCACGGGGCTGTAAGCCACCAGGGAAACATTCTTGCCGGTCTTGGCAGTGAGCTCGTTTTCCAGCACGGTGATGGAGTGAAGCAGGTCCTCGCGACCATTGAGATTGGAGTAGGTCATGTGTCATTCTCCTTGGATTTTTTGATTTTTGTTGCAACTCGGATATCCTAGCACATTTCCTCCCAAAAAGTCAATGGAATTTCCCTTTTCTTTCGGCAACTCTTTGTTACCCCAAAGCGCAACCGTTTTCACTTAAAATCGATTCCTGGGTGCTCAGACTCAGCCCACCAACACAGTTCCTTCCCCTTCCAGCTTCAAAACGCCGGAAGCCTGGGTACTCGAAACATCCAGATAACGCAGTCCCGAATTGACATTCAGAATGTCCTGGCACAACGCCGCATCCACCTTCTGATTGCCTGCCAGGTTCAGGTAAGTCAGACTCGTCATTTTCGTCAGGGGCGTCCAATCCAAATCCCCACGGAGATCTTCCTTGGATTCGGAAAGGTGCAAATCCAGGTATGCCAGATTCAACTCGGTCAGAGGCTCTAACCCCACCACAGAGCAATCCGTCAAATCCAGGGCATACAATTCCTTCCACCCGGACAGCATCTCCAGGGAAACGTTCTGCAGGCCATTGAGACGAAGAACCTTCACCCCAGACAGGTCTGCTAAGGCATCCGATTCCACACAGCCACTGCCGGTGAGCCACAGATATTCCAGATGGGGCAAATCACCCAGCGTTTCCAGATGGTTCAAATCCATGTTGGTCAATTCCAATACCCGAAGGGAGGTGCATCCGGCCACCACATCCAATGCATCTGCCTGGACATCACCCAACGCCAGAACCATCAGGTTGGGGCAATCCGTTAGCCCGGAAAGATCAACTTCACGATGTTTCAGGGCATCATCCTGCAAACTGAAGATTTGCAGGGAATCAAAATGCCGCAGGTCTTGCAGAGATTCCACCCAGGGCAAATCCCGGTTTTCCTTGGTCTTGCGCCAGGTGCTGTCCCCAAAGGTATTGTCAAAGCCCAGCTCTTTTCCCTCTGCATCGATCATCATACGATCCGCAATACCGTAGATGCTCTCCGATAGGGTGAGCATCCGGATGTCCCATACATCGCTGTGGAGGATATCCCCTTCTGGACGATCCAGCAAAAATCGGACGTGGGCCTCCATGCCCGGGTCAGCCCAGGATATTACATAGTCCTCCCCATGCTGAACTTCCACGCCGGGGATTTGGGAGAACCAGAATCCTTCCTGCCAGACCTGGTTCCCTTCACCATCCTGATTGGGAAGATTGGAATCCCCCGCAGGCACATCCTGGAATCCGCATCCGCAGAACAGCAGTGCCAGGATTAGCAAAACCGATAACAATTGCATCCATTTTTTCATTGTGTTCCCCTCCATTTTATAAAAGCGGGCGGCAGCCTGATCATCCATACCCTTTGCAATACCCAGGCTTTCCATAATGGCATTGTGTTTCCCTCTGGGATGGATCCAGACTTGCCACGAACTTGGTGATGCAACGAGGGAAGCCCCCATTGCATCGAAACGGTTACCTAACTACACAGGGTTCATTGGGTTCTGGGAGCGAGTGGATATTCTCAATCACAGCAATGGTGGTGTTCCAGGTATAACCGCAGTCCTTGCATTTGAGTGTAACCCAGCTTGTCGTGTAGTAGTAATTATATTCGACCCAACTATCTACAGTCACAATATTCTTCGCACTATCACATTTCGGACAGATTAGGTAGTTGTTCGACGTGTCTACGCACGGCAAAGCAACATCCTCCTGGGGTGCCGGGGCTGCACTTGCGTGAACTGTCCCGATTGAGAGGACAATCACAAGTGTCAGCGCAAACGTAAGTAGCCTTCTCATTTTCACAATATGTGCAACTCCTTTCTCATTTTCGCAACCTTTTTGTTGCATTTTGATTATAACATGGTAAAGAAACAAAAACAAGAATTGATTTTTATTGCATTGGTATGATATACTAATTATTGGGGGAATTTGTCCCTCTACCCTTTGACATACCAGAAAGGATCCTGGATCAATGTTTTCCAAAGACGACACTTCTGCTTGGCTCCTGGTGGGGCTGGGCAACCCAGGTCGGGAATACGAAAAAACCCGCCACAATGCAGGCTTCCGTGCCCTGGATCTCCTGGCTGCACAGTTGGGCTGCAACATCGATAAATGCAAATTCCAGGGGCTGTACGGCCAGACCAGTCACAACGGCTGCAAGCTGTACCTCCTCAAGCCCCAGACCTATATGAATCTCTCCGGAAAAAGCGTGGCCCAATTGGCTGCCTTTTTCAAAATCCCGCCCCAGCGGATTATTGTCCTGTTTGATGACATTTCCCTGGCTCCCGGACGGCTGCGGGTGCGCCCCGATGGCTCTGCCGGTGGTCACAACGGCATCAAATCCATCATTCAGGAACTGGGCAGTCAGGCTTTCCCACGGGTCAAAATCGGCGTAGGCGCCAAGCCCCATCCCGAGTATGATCTGGCCGATTGGGTGCTGTCCACCTTCTCTGCCCAGGAGGAAACCGCCCTGGCCCCTGCTTTGACCCGGGCTGGAGATGCTGCCTTGAGCATCATAGATCGTGGTGTCCCGGAAACCGCAAATCGGTTCAATGGCACCTGCTAATTTCTTTTGAATCAGAATACCACCACGGAAAGAGGATAATTTTCCCCTTTCCGCGTAGCCACGTTCCCACCAAATGACCCAAAAAGGAGGTATTGACCCGTGGAACAGTTACTGGATTTTCTCAAACAGATCCCGGAGTACCGTCTGCTGCTGCAATCGCTGGAACAAAACCGGACTGCCGCCGTCACCGGTGTCTCCCAGATCAACCGAAGCCATCTCATCGCCGGACTGTTCCGGCACACCCAACGGCCTGTGGTTCTGATTTGTCAGGACGATATGACCGCGAAGCATCTTCAGCAGGAGCTTCAAGCCTTTTTGGGTGTTCAGACTCCCAGCCTGCCCAGTCGGGATCTAACCCTGTATGATACCGCCGTCGTCTCCCGGAGTTGGGAACAGCGGAGAATTCAGCAGCTTTACCAACTTTCCACCGGTCAGACCAAACTCCAGATTTTCACCTGGGAGGCTCTGTCCCAACGGACAATCCCCCCGGAAACCCTTCGCCGAGCTGCCTTCTCCATGACCATCGGGCAGGAGATTCCCATGGATGAGCTGCTGCTTCGCCTGACCAATTCCGGTTATAGCCGGTGCGACATGGTGGAAGGCCCGGGACAGTTCGCCGTCCGGGGCGGCATTGTGGACATTTTCTCTCCCGCCTCCCCTCAGCCCGTCCGGGCTGAATTTTTCGGAGATGAGCTGGATGCCATGGGCTATTTTGACCCTGCCACCCAACGCCGGGTGGAAAATGTGGAGTCTATGGTGATCCTTCCGGTGGCAGAAACCCAGCCGGGGCTCCATCCCCAGGGCACCGCCGGTCTGTACCAGGATTTGCTGAAACTCATCTCCCGGCAAAAACGGCGGAAAAATCCCCACGAAGCCTTGATTCAGACCCTGACCCGGGATCTGGAAACCTTCGGACAAGGCATTTCCCATCCCGCCGCCGACCGGTATATGGCCCTGATCTACCCGAAAATGGCCACCGCCATGGATTACATCCCAGAAGATGCCGTGGTGGTTCTGTGCGACCAGGCAAACCTCCACCGCATCGCCCGAACCCGGGTTGAGGAAGTGGGCATGGGACTGGATTCCATGCTCCAAAGCGGCCTGGTGTGCGGAGAGCTTTGTGACTATGTGTGCCAGTGGGAAGATTTTTGTGATGCACTGAAAAAAAAGTGCCTGGTTTACCTGGATGCCTTTGCCGGTTCCGCCTATCCCAAGGAGCATCCTCCCCAGGCCTTGATTGCCATGACCGCCAAACAGCTCCCCGGCTACGGCGGCAATCTGGATACCGCCGCAGCGGATCTGGCTCACTACCAAAAACAGGAATTTGCCTCCCTGGTGCTGTGTGGAACCCGAATTCGGGCAGAGATGCTCCAACAGATGCTCCACGAACGGAATCTGTCGGCCATGCTTTGCATCCCCCTGACGGTCATGCCCCAGCCGGGACAAATTCTTCTTTCCGACGGAACCCTGCCCAACGGCATGGAATACCCCTCTGCCAAGCTGGCGGTTCTCACCGAAGGACAGCTTCTGGCCCGTTCCGAGGCCAAGCCCAAAATTCGAAAGAAAACCGCCACCAACCGGCAAAAACTCCGCTCCTTTACGGACCTGTCCCCAGGGGATCTGGTGGTACACGAACACCACGGCATTGGCCGATTCGTGGCCATGCAGCAAATGAAGGTGGGCGATGCGGTAAAGGACTACATCAAAATCGCCTACGCCGGAACAGATGTCCTCTATGTACCTGCAACCCAGTTGGACCTGGTAAGCAAGTACATCGGCGGTGGTGGAGAGGATTCCACCGTACGATTGAACAAAATGGGCACCGCCACCTGGCAAAAGGTGAAGGCCAAGGCCAAAAAATCTGCTCAGGATATGGCCGCCCAGCTCATCCAGCTCTACGCCGCCCGAAAGCGGCAGACAGGCCACGCCTTTTCCCCGGATACCCCCTGGCAATTGGAATTTGAGGACAACTTCCCCTACCCCGAAACCGACGACCAGCTCCGGTGTATTGCCGAAATCAAATCGGACATGGAATCCCCTGTTCCCATGGATCGGCTTCTGTGTGGCGATGTGGGCTTTGGCAAAACGGAAGTGGCCCTGCGGGCCGTGATGAAAGCTGTGATGGACGGCAAACAGGTGGCCATTATGGTTCCCACCACCGTTCTGGCCCAGCAGCACTATCAGACGGCCCTCGCCCGGTTCCAGGGCTTCCCGGTGAACATCGATGTACTCAGCCGGTTCCGCTCCGCGGCCCAGCAAAAGAAAACCCTGGCCGAGTTAAAGGCTGGAAATGTGGATCTCATCATCGGAACCCATAAGCTCCTGCAAAAATCCGTGGAGTTCAAAAACCTCGGCCTGCTGATTGTGGATGAAGAGCAACGCTTTGGCGTCACCCACAAGGAACGACTCAAGGAAATCTCTAAAAATGTGGATGTGCTGACCCTGTCCGCTACCCCCATTCCCCGGACGTTGAATATGGCCCTTTCCGGAATTCGAGATATGTCCACCATTGAGGCCCCCCCCTCCGATCGCTACCCTGTCCAGACCTTTGTGATGGAACACAACGATGCCATTTTGGACGATGCCATCCGCCGGGAAGTGGAGCGGGGCGGCCAGGTATACTATCTGCACAACCGGGTGGGCACCATCGACCAGGTGGCCGGTGCCATCCAGCGACGCAATCCCGATATCACCGTGGCCGTGGCCCACGGAAAAATGACAGAAGATGCCCTGGGGGATGTGATGCATGCCATGAGCGAGGGAGAAATCCAGGTGCTTGTCTGTACCACCATCATTGAAACCGGCCTGGATATTCCCAACGCCAACACGCTGATTATTGAGGACGCAGACCGCTTGGGTCTGAGCCAGCTCCATCAGCTTCGGGGCCGGGTGGGTCGTTCCACCCGCCATGCCTACGCCTACTTCACCTACCGTGCCAACCGAAATCTCTCGGAAGTGGCAGAAAAGCGACTGTCCGCCATTCGGGACTTTGCAGAATTCGGCTCCGGCTTTAAGATCGCCATGCGAGACCTGGAAATCCGGGGTGCGGGCAATCTTCTGGGAGCCGAGCAGTCCGGCCACATGATGAGTGTGGGCTATGATA
>CAZSAZ010000093.1:0-6468 GCA_964604925.1 uncultured Oscillospiraceae bacterium
AACCCACCTCTCAAGCTTGGGAAGCTGGCATTCTACCGATGAACTATACCCGCATTTCACATTGTTATTATACCACAGGACTTTGGAAAATGCAAGGGGAAATCTTCGACGGATTCCGAAAAAATCCGGCATCGGAGGTGTTACTCCGATGCCGGGAAGGGTCAGGTTTCCAAGCGGCGGATCTGGGCACCAAGAGCCTCCAGCTTTTGAATGATATGCTCATATCCCCGTTCTACATAGTGGATATTCTCCACATAAGTGGTGCCTTCGGCGCAAAGTCCAGCGATAATCAGGGCGGCACCTGCACGAAGGTCTTTGGCATAGACGGTGGTTCCGTGGAGCTCGGGTGTTCCGGTGACCGAGGCAGTTTTGCCGTTGATGGCAATGTTGGCACCCATGTGTTCCAACTCTGTGCAGTATCCGAAGAACCGGGTCTCATAGACGGATTCGGTCAGACGGCTGATGCCATTGGCCAGGGCCATGCAGACACAAATCTGAGCCTGCATATCCGTGGGGAAACCGGGATAGGGCATGGTCTTGACGGTGATTCTCCGCAGGGGAGCGGTGCGTTGCACCCGGATGGCATCGTCAAACTCGGTGATTTTGGCACCCATTTCCCGCAGACGGGTGGTGATGCACTCCATGTGCTTGGGAATCACATTTTGAACCAGGACATTGCCTCCAGTGGCCACAGCGGCGGCCATGTAGGTGCCTGCCTCAATCTGGTCGGGGATGATGGCATAGGTGCCACCCTTCAGAGATTCCACGCCACGGATTTTAATGGTATCCGTACCGGCACCGGAGATTCGGGCACCCATGGTATTCAGGAAATTGGCAAGGTCGACAATGTGGGGCTCTTTTGCGGCGTTTTCAATGATGGTCTGGCCTTCCAGCAGGGTAGCTGCCAGCATGATATTCACCGTTGCACCCACACTGACCACGTCCAGGCTAATCCGGGAGCCCTGGAGACCGTCCGGGCCGGGGGTCATGGCCACGTATTCCTCGGTCTCTTCCACATCGGCACCCAGCAGGGTAAAGCCCTTGATGTGCTGATCGATGGGACGGGCGGCAAAGGCGCATCCGCCGGGCAGAGCCACATGGGATTTGCCATACCGGCCCAACTGGGCACCCATCAGGTAGTAGCTGGCTCGCATTTTCCGAACCAGGTCAGCGTTTGGTTCACAATATTCAACATGGGAGCAATCAATCTCCACCACGTTGGGTTCCACGGATTCCACAGAGGCACCCATGCTCTCCATGATATCCAGCAGAATCCGGACGTCGGAAATGTCCGGGACATTTTCAATGCGGCATTTGCCAGGCACCAGCAACGTGGCGGGCAAAATAGCCACTGCGGCATTTTTGGCTCCACCGATGGTGACTGTGCCGTTCAGCGGAGTACCGCCGATGATTTCATATTTCGCCAAGGATAATCCTCTCCTTGTGGGTTTGTATTTTAAAAAGAATGGAAAAACATCCAAAAGAAAGCCCTTCGACCGAAAAAGATGGACGCAACAGGGATAGTTTAACCATATTATAACACAAAGCTTCCCAAGTGTAAAGGAGGAAAAAATCAGCGGCGTAACCCCTTGGGATAATGGTTTTTCAGCACGCGGCCATCGCCTTTACCCCATCCGATGGAAAGCCCGCTGGCCTGCACCAGCGTCCATCCACGCATTTGGGAGGGAACCACATCTCCGTGGAGAAAAGCGGCAATTTCGGGAGAATCGGGGGGAAAATCCTGGACACTGGCGCAGGTGGGCAGTGCCAGGGCCAAGGCGTGGGCAGGCTCAAATCGACCTTTCATGCACTGACCCAGTTCCAGACCGGGGCGGAGTACCTTCAACCCCTTTAGATCCGGCATGGCCTCCGGAGCCCAGAACAGAGCAGTGCCAAAGCGCAAGGCCTTTCCCGGGGGGAGCTGAATCTGAAGCTGTTGGGCAAATTCCTGCCATTCCTTGGGAAGGGAATCTCCCCGGGAGGGGAGAAGCAGGGAGGGCTCGTCTCCGGCTTTTCTTAAAACGGCGGCATAGTGGCCTTCTCCGCGTTGGTGATGGGGCCAAAGGCGGAAGGTGTGTTCCAGTCCTGGGGCAGGATCTGGGATCCACTGAGGCTGCCCAGGAGAAAGACTGGGGGCAGAGCATACCTCAATGGAAAAATCCGGGTGGGTTTTCAAAAATTGGGAGATCACGCCTTCATCCTCCTCAGGCGCGAAGGTGCAGGTGGAATAGACCAACCGTCCGCCGGGACGGAGAAGCTTGGCGGCGGTTTTCAGGATTTCTCCCTGGCGTTGGGCACACATGGCAACCGTCTCCGGGCTCCAGTCGGTGACGGCGGCTTCTTCCTTGCGGAACATTCCCTCTCCCGAGCAGGGGGCATCCACCAGAACCCGATCAAAGGCACCAGTAAAATGGCGTTCCAAGTCGCTGGGGTGGTGATTGAGCACCAAGGCATTGGGCACGGCCATACGCTCGATGTTCCGGGAAAGAATCTTGGCCCGTTTGGGGTTGATTTCGTTGCACACCAGCAGACCCTTTCCCATCATGCTTCCGGCGATTTGGGTGGTTTTTCCTCCGGGAGCGGCACATAGGTCACAGACCAGTTCGCCGGGCTGGGGATCGAGAAGGGGGACAGGAGCCATGGCACTGGCCTCCTGGAGATAATATAGTCCTGCTTCATGCCACACATGAAGTCCGGGGCGGGCTTCTGGGTCATAATAGTAGCCAAACGGGGCCCAGGGAACTTCCTGCCCAACAAAAGGTAGGTGGGGAAAGTCAGAACATTTCAGAGGGTTGAACCGAAGTCCCACTGCCCGGGGGGTATCCAGGCTGGATAAATACTGCTGATATTCTTCCTCACCCAGTTGGGCTTGGAGTCGTTGGAGAAATGGGGTTGGGAGCATAAAAAGCCCCTCCTTTTTTCATCTTGATCTCATACATTATAGGGGTCGGGAGAAGGGTTGTCAAGGCAGAGGGAATGTGGTAAAATGGGAAAAGAAAAGGAGTGATGGCGGATGGATCATGGACAAAGGGCGGCAGAATTGTTTCTTGCCGGGTATAATTGTGCTCAGGCGGTGGTGGTGGCGTTTTGCGATCAAACTGGTTTGGAGGAACACCAGGCGGCAAAACTGGCCAGTGCCTTCGGCGGTGGCATGGGCCGGATGCGGGAGGTCTGCGGCGGCGTCAGCGGAATGTTGTTGGTGCTGAGTCTGTTGTACGGATACGATCAGCCTGGGGACGACCAGAGCAAAAAGGAACTTTATACACAGGTTCAGGCCTTGGCTGGGGAATTCCGGGAGAAGAATGGCAGCATCATCTGCCGGGAGATCTTGAAAAATCCCCCCTCAGACCCGAATCCCACCCCCAGAACCCTGGATTTCTATGCCAAGCGGCCCTGCGTGAGAATGGTGCGTTCTGCGGGGGAATTGCTGGATCGCTTTCTGGAGGAGCATCCCTTATGATGGAACGGATCGAAAATCAACGGCAGATCCCCAGACACCAGTGGCGATATGGCTTCCGAGCCAGCGCGGACACGGGCTGCGGATGGATTGCCGTGTACAACGCCCTGGCTTTGCTGGGCTACCGGTGTTCACCGGAGGCCTTGATCCGGATGATGGAGCGGCTGTTTCCCTTGGTTCACGGAAATTTGGGCACCACCCTACCAGCTCCGGGGCTTTGCTTTCAAGCCTGGGGGTTTCCGGTAAAGTGGTCGTTCCGTCGGAGGGAATTTGACGCAATGGTGGACTCTGGGGATGTGTGCATCCTGTTTTTCCACTGGCATCGGGGAAAATGCTGGGGAAACCATTTTATTACACTGCAACAAGGCCCGGAGGGAATTTTGGGGCACAATGTTTACGCCAATTCGGTCGGGCCGGAGCACCTGGGCCAAAGCCTTTCCAGGTGGATGGAATCGAAGGGATACTTTGGCGGTGTGCTGATGCAAATCGAGTCCCAGAGAAGAAAACCGTAAAAATCCCTTCTGTTGATACAAAAAACGCCCCCTCTGCCATTGCGGTCAGAGGGGGTTGAATTTTACAGATGGTATTTGTTGGAATAGGCCTCAAAATACTCCGCAAAGGACTGGAGCTTCAGCCGTTTCACGCTGCGCAAATAGGCGTGGGTGTCGAAGCTGTCGGACTCGATGGCAACCATGGCCACGGCGATGTTGGAGCAGTGATCGGCAATTCGTTCATAGCTGGTGAGGATGTCGTTGAACACGAAGCCTGAGTCGAAGGAACATTCTCCGGAACGGAGGCGATCCACATGATGGAGCTTACATTCCTCGCACAGGTAATCAATGACTTCCTCCAAGGGCTCCACCCGGGAAGTCTGGGGAATGTCATTGTTCTGGAAGGCAGTGATGGCCAGTTGGGCGATTTCTGCCACGGCCTGCTCCACAACGGCCAGATCATGCTGGGCATTGGGGGAGAAGGAGATCTTCTTTTCAGCCAGCTCCTTAGCACTGTCGGACAGGTTCATAGCGTGGTCGGAAATGCGCTCCAAGTCGGTGATGAGCCGAAGGAACAGGCTCAGATACTCGTTTTCTTTTCCGCTGAGCTCATGGGCGCTGACCTTCAACAGGTAGGTGCCCAGGGCGTCCTCGTATTTGTCCACGGACTTTTCCTGAACCTTGACCTTGGAATAGTTGTCCTGGTTGTAGTTGTGGAGCAGATCCAGGGCCAGGCTCAGATTGTCTCTGGCGCGACCGGCCATGTCATCGATGGCGTTGTGGCACTGTTCCAGGGCCAGGGCAGGGTTGGAAACGAACCGTTCTTCCAGAGGGATGAGTTCGTACTTGTCCTCGTCCACAGCACCGGTATCCCGGATGATAAATCGGGTGATGGAACCGATCTGGCGATACAGGGGCAACAGAAGCAGCACCACAATCAACCGGTAGATGGTGTTCAGCAGAGCCACACCGACAGAAGAGAGAACATTGGCCATAAAACCGAAGGAAACAAAGGCGTTGATGCCATAGAAGCCCAGGGCGAACACGATCACACCCAGCAGGTTGCTGATGAGGTAGGCCAGGGCGGTTCTCTGACCATCGGGGGTAGCACCCACGGCGGACAACAGAACGGGAACGGCGGCACCCACGGAAATGCCCATCACAAGGGGCAGGGCAATGTCAAAGCTGATGACACCGGTGACGGTAAGAGCCTGCAAAATACCCACGGCGGCAGAGGCACTCTGCAAAATGCAGGTAAAGCCGGCACCTACCAGAATACCGATCAGGGGGTTGGAGAAGGTGGTCAAAATGCTGATGAAGGCTTCGCTTTCCTTCAAGGGGGAAACGGCGCCGCTCATGGAGGACATACCGTACATCAGCACGGCAAAGCCCAGGAGAATATCGCCCAAGTGGTTTTTGAACCGATCCTTGGAGAACATTCGGAAGAAGATGCCCACAATGGCGGTGAGGAAGGTGAGGGTCGAGGTGGACAGCAAACTCAGCCATCCGGAGGCTCCCTCCAGGCTGGACAGGCAGATGACCCAACCGGTGATGCTGGTACCCAGAATGGCACCCAAAACCACAGGGATGGCCTGTTTGAGCTTCATCAAACCGGAGTTGACAAAGCCTACCACCATCACAGAGGTGGCGGACGAGGACTGAATGACGGCGGTGATACCGGTGCCAAAGAGCATACCCCGGACGGGGCTTCCGGTGAGTTTGTAGAGAATGATTTCCAGACGATTACCGGCAACTTGTTTCAAACCGTCGCCCATCAGGGTCATACCGAACAGAAACAGGGCGATGCCTGTCAGCAGTTCAATAATATTTGATAGCTGCATTGCGAAATACTCCAATCTCATCTGCGGAACGAATTTAGAAGGTTAGACAGCCGCAGGTTTTACATATATTTTACAATAAGAACCTCTCAGTGTCAAATACAGCTATGGTTTTTTTAGAAAAAATATGGAAAAAGATTTGAAAAAAGCCGCCGCTCCAGGGAGCGACAGCTTTTTGATCTGTATGAGAAAATTACAGGGCAGCCTTTGCCTTCTCCACCAGAGCGGCGAAAGCAGAGGGATCCTGGATGGCCATCTCGGACAGGCTCTTGCGGTTCATCTCGATGCCAGCCTTCTTCACGCCGTTCATGAACTTGGAGTAGTTCAGACCGTAGGGTGCCACAGCAGCGCTCAGACGAGCGATCCACAGAGTGCGGTAGGTGCGCTTCTTCTGCTTACGACCAGCGAAAGCGTAGTTACCGGACTTCATGACCTGCTGCTTGGCCATCTTGAAGTGCTTGGACTTGGAACCCCAGTAGCCCTTAGCCAGCTTCAGGGTAGCATTTCTTCTCTTGCGCGTCATCATTGCGCCTTTAACTCTTGCCATTTGTTATATCCTCCTATTCGCCTTACTTGTAAGGGATCATCTTCTTGATGGTCTCGGTGTTGGTCACATCAGCGTAAGCAGTGGTGCGCAGACGGCGGGTACGCTTGGTGTCCTTCTTGGTGAGGATATGGCTCT
>CAZSAZ010000094.1:0-6432 GCA_964604925.1 uncultured Oscillospiraceae bacterium
TTTAGACGGTAAGATATAGGTACAAAGCAAAACCACTTACTTCTTCGCCTGGACAGGCGAGTTTCTAAATATACTTATTCTCTTTTTCATTTTTTCCTCTCCTCTTTTAGCGGATCCCGCGAACCGAACCCGGTTCGCGGGTTTTGCTATTTAGAGGCAGAATTCTAAAAAACAGCGTCTGTCCCATATTTCGGGGCAGACGCTGTTTGCATCGAATATACTATTACAATATAGGATTTTCCTCAGTCCACGCTTTCTGCGATTCGCTGGTCGATCCGCTTCAGGGCATATTCCATCCCATCGTAGACCTCTCCGGTAACTTTACCCAGGTAGTTGCCCTCATATCGAGCCATAGCCTCCCGAATACGCACCACCCGCTGACCTCCGGCGTTGCTCTGTTCCGGGCGAAGGATGTAAATGGGGGTGTAGGTGTAGCCGGTGACGGCAGTTTTTCCCGTCAGGTTGTCCCGGGTCACTTCGATATCCAAAATGATGGAGTAGTTGGCACCTGCCTGGGTTGCATCACCATAGAAATCTCCCAGGGAGTAGGCCACCAGGGTATGATCCTCCTGGTCAAACTCAATGGTTTTCAACAAATGGGAATGGCTTCCCAAAATCACATCCACCCCATTGTTCAGCATCAGGTTCCGGATTTTTTTCTGGCTGGAGCTGATCTCCTCGTTGTATTCGCTGCCCCAATGAACCATGGCAATGGTGAGATCTGGCTGTTCCTCCCGAACGCGGTTCAAAACTTTCTTGATCCCGTCGGTGTCTACAGTGGTGTAGTCGCTGGTGTAGTCGGTGTACAGCAGATTCACACAGTTCTCACTGCCCTCAGGCAGTCCCAGGTTGTCCATCCCCTTGGTGAAGCCCACCAGGGCAATCCGCAGGCCTTGCACCTCCATAATGGTATACCCACCGGAGGAACGGAAGGCCGAACCATCGGCAAAGGTTCCAATGGGCTGGATCCCTGCGCTTTTCAACGCCTGGATGGTACTTTGCAGTCCCAAAATTCCCGAGCGAATGGAGGCAGAATTGGCGGTCTGCACCGCATCCACGCCCATTGCCGCCATGGCCTGGGCCAACTGGCCGGGAGCAGCACCGGTTTCTGTGCCATATTCCGTACCGCCGAAGGTACCCTCGTAATTCAGCAGGGTCAAATCCGCCTGGCTCATCACCGCTGCCACATCTACAAAGGCATTGGTAAAATCGTACCCAACGGTAGTAGTGGCATTCTGGATCATCTGATCTGTCACATTCAGATCACCCGCCGCCGCAATGTGGATGACCGTATAACTTTCATCGGTTTGGACATTCAGGGAGCTGGTTTGCTCCGGTTCTGAAGTTCCCTCCTTGTCCTTCCTTTCCTCCGGTTGGGTGGTGGCCTCCTGGGTTATGGAAGGAGCCGTGGTTTGGGACGCATCTGTCTGTTCTGGGGTCTGTGGGGCATCCGGGAGCCTCATGGCATAGCTGACAATCCAAATCCCCGCCAGCATCAGCACCACTCCCACCAGTGCTAGCCGCAGGAACAATTTTTGCCGTTCCTGTTCCGCTTTTTTTCGTTCTTCGTTCCGCTGCGCCCGGAGGGCACGGCGGCGTTCCAATTCCTGATTTACTTCATCCCGTTGTGATGACATATGGTTTTTCCTCCGTGGAGCATCAATCTGTAACAACGCCCATGGGCGATTTCGATATCTAATTGTACACCAAATTCCCCCAGGGCACAAGGGGAAAATCCCCCCTTTTCCCCTCTGGCCCAGGGAAAAGTCGTAAACATTCCTTTAAGATCCCCCCTCACGCCTTGGCGTGGGCGTGATTTTATGCTATACTGGGATCGTTCATTCGAGCCATTTCGTCGCAATATTGGGAGGAACCATGTCTTATACCCAGAAACGAACCCAATCCAAGTCTAAATCCCATTCCGGAGCCTTACTCCGGGGAATCTCCGCCGTGGCCGGAGCCGGGGCCATTCTCGCCCTGGCGGTGTTCCTGCTGTCCCGGCAGCCGCCCCCTACCGCATCCCTGCCGGAAAGCTCTGCCCCCCCTGTCTCCGACAGCCAGCCTTCTTCATCTTACATCCCCGAAAACCCCTATGGGCCGGAGGATTTTGCCTATGACGGGGAATACCTCACCTGCCTGACCGGCTCTGCCCGACTGGGGGTGGATGTATCTGCACATCAAGGGAAGATCGACTGGGATCAGGTGGCTCAATCCGGAATGGAGTTTGCCATGGTACGCATCGGCTACCGGGGCACTACCTCCGGTGGGCTGTATGCCGACGAGTACGCCGATCAAAATCTTCGTGGTGCCCGGGAAGCCGGGCTGAAAGTTGGAGCCTACTTCTATTCCCAAGCCACCTCCACCACGGAAGCCGCCCTGGAAGCGGCCTATTGCATCTCCCTTTTGGATCAGTATACCATTGATATGCCTGTGGTATTCGACTGGGAATATTCCGGTTCTGACAGCCGCAGCGCCGATGTGGACGGAGAAACTCTGATGACCTGCGCCCAGGTATTTTGTCAGGCCATCTCCGATGCCGGTTACACGCCCATGGTCTACTTTAACCCAACCCTGGCAGAAAGTCACCTGGATTTGGAGCAGTTACGCTCATATCCCTTCTGGCTTGCCATGTATTCCGATAAAATGACCTTTCCCTATGCCGTGGAAATGTGGCAATACACCGCAACAGGCAACGTCCCCGGAATCTCCGGGGACGCCGATGTAAATCTTTGGTTTACCGATTGATTACCTGAACCTGAAAGCCCTCCAACACGTCCAGCACCTTTTGGTGCATCGCCGGATCCATAGACGCCGTCAAGCTGGCATCCACGATGATCCGGGCTTCGGGGTACTTCGCCTGTAAAACGCAGGCATTGGACACCACACAAATATTCGACACCAGACCCACCAACTCGATCTCATCCGCTTGGGCAGGAAGCACTGCAGCAGTCGCCGGGTCTGTCACATCCATGCCAAATACTCGCTTGTCAATGGCAGGGGCCTGTACCTGCGCCAGAGCTTCCGCGGTCTGGCCGTAGACCTGCCACCCTTCGCTTCCTTTGACGCAATGCACCACCGGCAAAAGCCGCCCTTCCCGGGTATTGAGATAATCTTCCCCGTGGGTATCCCGGGTGTAGATCACCCGACCAGGGCCGTAGGCCCGAACCTTGGCCGCAATTTCCCCATCCAGCTTCTCTGCCCCAGGGAATCCCAGTGCTCCATTCACAAAATCCTTCTGATAATCAATGACAAACAAATATCGCTCCATGAGATACTGCCTCCTTTATAAATTGACAGCATCATAGCAAATTTCCGGGAAAATGTCAATGAATCGTTGAAACCCCTGGGGGATTCTGGTATAATAATCCCTAGATCGACACAAAAAGGAGGGAAATCATGGACTGTGGTTCGTACATTGGCGTATTTGACTCCGGAGTTGGAGGCGTCAGTGTCCTTCGGGAGCTGGTGAAGCTCATGCCACAGGAGCGGTTTTATTATTTCGGAGATTCTGCCAATGCCCCCTATGGCTTGAAAACCACAGCTCAAGTTCGGGATCTGACCCTGGCCGCTGGGGAAAAGCTCCTGGATCAGCTGGATTGCAAAGCTCTGGTTGTGGCCTGCAACACCGCAACCTCCGCTGCCATTGATACGCTCCGTCACCGTTGGCCGGATCGAATCATCGTGGGCATTGAACCGGCGTTGAAGCTGGCCTGTGACCGGCATCCCGGTGGCGTGGTGGGGGTGATGGCCACGGAAGTCACCCTCCGGGAAGAAAAGCTCCGCCATTTGATGGCCCGCTTTGCCCAATACAATCAGATTCTCCCCATCCATAGCCCTGGCATTGTGGAATTGGTGGAATCCGGAAAAGCCCAATCTCCGGAATCTCTGACCTTGATGGAACGGGAGCTGGGACCTTACCGGGGAAAGCTGGATGCCCTGGTTTTGGGATGTACCCATTTTCCCTTCCTTCGTCCGTCCATGGCCCAGGTTCTGGGGCCAGAGGTGGACATTCTCGACGGTGGGGAAGGCACCGCCCGGGAAACCCTGCGGCGACTGGCCGAAGCGGGGCTACTCCACTCCGGAGAAGGCCTCCTCCAGGTGGAAAATTCCGCCGACAATTCCCAAAAAATTCAACTGACCCTGGACTTGCTTCATATGACCTGAAAAACCCCGGAGACACAGCGTTGTCTCCGGGGTTCCTGTTTTTCCTGGAAATTTCTTCCATTTTTCTTTTGACAACTTCTATTTGTTTTGCACAATTTTATAGAATTCGATTCATCCATTCTGCCAATAGACATCATGTTTTTCTATCTTTATAATAAAAGTACCAAAATCAACAGGAGGGGAGTCCCATGGGCCGGTAATCTGGAAGGGGATCGAATGTCACAATATTGGGGGTATTTTTATGAAGAAACAAACACGTATTCTTTCAATTATCCTTTGTCTTTCTCTGATTTTTTCACTGGCAGATATTTCCTATGCCAGCGGTCTACAGGTGCTTCTAGATGCAGACTTCACCGGGTGTCCCTACGATGCACCGCAAGTCACCTCTGCCCTGGAAGCCTATTTCAGCGAAAGATACCAGTACCTCAATCTTAGCGATGTCACCTTTACCACTGTGGTCGATGGTATCGTCACGGATGAAAACCGATTCCGTGATACATTGATGGAAAATTCCTTATCCTATCGGAATGAATCCTATGTGGTGCTTTCTGCCGCCCTTTGGGATACCGCCGGCGATCTTCAGGTAGAGGAATATGCCATCTATCAGGATGAGGATGGTACTGAATATTTTGAGACCATTTCCCATATGGTACATTTTTACTATGATGAAGCAGCAGATTCTATCATCATTTCCAGCGATGGTTATCAATCGGATTTCCTAAATTATGCCTCCTGTTCTTATGTGGCCGATCCGGATCTATCCCCGTATGCCAGCTATGGAAGCAGTCGTTGCTTGATTCAGATCGCCACCAACGAGGTTGGAAACACCTGTGACAGCAGCAATCATAACAAATATGGCGATGATCTCGGGCAAGACAATCTACCTTGGTGTGCGATTTTTGTCTGGTGGTGTGCCAAGGAAGCCGGTATTCCTTCCTCCATCATTCCTTATTGCAAAAGCTGCACATATGTTCGGGACTTTTTCGCCAACAAGGGCTCCTATTATTCCTTCTCCAGCTCCCCCCAAGCTGGCGATCTATTCTTCCAGGATGGCACATCATCCTCTCCGAATCACATGGGTATCATCCGTGCAGTAGACAGTAGCTACATCTATGTGATCGACGGAAATTATGATGACGCGGTTTGTTCCCGAAAGATTTCCAGAACCAGTTCCAGTCTGGTAGGATTTGCTCGTCCCAGCTACACAACATCCAGTCATACTGCTGGCTCCTGGAAAACGAATGGATCTTATCACTGGCACGAATGTACCCATTGTGGCATTGTGATCGACAAAACAAGTCACTCCTTTTCCTACAATGCAACAACAAAGAAGAACGTCTGTAGCATCTGTGGATATTCTGCCGCCCTAAGCAGCAATCAAATCCCGGAGGAGAATACCTTTCTGACGGAAGGAGTGTGTATGTCATGAAAGATATTGTAATCTTTTCCCTGGTGATCCTCCTATTGGCGGGTTGCGCCGGGATCCCGGATGAGACAACTACCTCCGTTCCCTGGGATGATCCTTCTGTGGAGTCCACGGTTTACCAAATTCCCGATGCCTTTGACCCTGATACCGCCAAGAAATTGACCCAGGAACAATTGGATTGGTATCAGCAATTGTTTTCTTTCCAACACGACAGCTTCACCTATCACGATGTCAATTATTACAATGTGATTTTGGAACTTTCCTTTGACACTCCGGAAGAATTGGATATCCGTCGATTCTTCAACAATGGTTTTGCGGATGACCGGTTGTTAAGTGCCGCAGAAAAACAGTGGCTTCAGGAACAGGGTGCCAATACTTCCTACACCTGGTACGGCCTTTCCCCGGAGCGGATGGACGCTGTGATGCAGCAGTACTTCGGCCTGTCCCTTTCCCAAACCAATGGGGTTGGCATGGATCAATTATACTATAACCAGGAGTGGGATCGCTACTTTATCTGCCCTGCCGGTTATGTGGGTGCGGAAGAATTTACCATTCTGGAAGGATATGCCGACGCCAACAATGTGGTCCAGCTGACCTTTGAATTCCCCTACAGCGGCGTTACCGTCCTGACCATGGCAAGCAATTCCCGCAGTGGAACCTACGGCTACCGGTTCTTGTCCCACGTAAAACAGCACCTCGATTCGGAGGAATAACCAAAACCCTCCCCCGCAGTTTTTCCCCTGCGGGGGAATTTTGTTAGCCAAGGCGAGTTTCAGGCTTCTTCCTGTCTCCCAATCTCCAAAAAGCGCAAAAGAAGCTCAAGTCGTTTGACTTGAGCTTCT
>CAZSAZ010000095.1:0-6323 GCA_964604925.1 uncultured Oscillospiraceae bacterium
AAACTGGACCTCACATTTCTGTGAAGTCCAGCTTTTCTTAACTTAATGACATTGGATTATTTGGAGGGGTGTAGGAAAACTTAACAATTATTTTCTGTACTTCTTCCGATGGAATGTGCTATAATAATCCAGAGGGAGGAAACCTCCACTCGTGCATGACCAGTAAAGGAGCAAATCATGAACAATATCCTCTTCTTTTTGACACCGAAAGCGATGTGCGCCCATCTTCACGCGGATTATACCCTCCGCCAGGCGTTGGAAAAAATGGAATCGGCTCACTTTGCCGCCCTACCCATCTTGGATAAGAAGGGGGAGTATTGTGGCACCCTCACCGAGGGAGATTTGTTGTGGGCGTTGAAAAACCTGTGCGCCATGGATATGCGCCAGGCCGAAAGTCACCGGATTATGGAAATTGCCCACCGGAAGGACAATGTTCCCGTGCGAGTGAACACCAGTATGCACGAGCTGATCGACCGGGCAGCTCGGCAGAATTTTGTTCCGGTGGTGGATGATAAAAATGCCTTCATTGGCATCGTTACCCGTCGGGCGATCATCAAGTATTGCCAGCAGGAACTGTTCCCGGAAGATTAACCGTCCATAAGAAAAATCCCCGTCTCCGAAGTTGTGCCGGAGGCGGGGATTTTGTATTACATTTCAGTGATGCTGGATGCCCACAGGGAGAAGGCCCGGGCGTACTCTGCCTGGTCGTCGGCCAGACAGGCAATCTGGCAAACCCAGAAGGCATCCTGGGTCTGCTTCAGGCAGATCATGTTGTAGTAGTTCAGACCGGCCTCGTCGCTGGAGTAGAAGGTGGTGCACAGATTTCCGTAGGAATCATACTGGAAGCCGTCCAGGTCATTGGTCTGGCACAGCAGGTCGCCGTAGTCCTCCAGGGACATGGTGGTGAGGTTGTTGACCTCCTTGTTGTCAGCCATGAACAGCAAAATCACATTTCGGCTGCCCAGGCAGGCGGTGAAGCCCTCGGCTTTATGGGTTTCCATGCCGGATTCGGCGTAGAGGCTCAGACCACAGGACAGGTTGTATTTCTCCAAGCCGGAGTAATCCAGTTCCATGCCGTCGGTGTTGAGAACCAAATCAATTTGGGGCACACATTCCTTGTATGCATCCAGCCAGGCACCGGAACTGGTGTTGTCGGTGAAGGTAAAGACGTAGTTGCAGTTGCTTGCCACCACCTCAAACCGGTACACGTGGGAGTTGTAGCCGGAGTACACCAGGGTGTAGTCGCAGTACAGGGCAGGCCATCCGTCCACTTCCATGGTGGTCATGGAATACAAATGGAAGTCCTCCGGTTCTGTGGACTGGGGCTGGGAGGTTTGCTCCGGAGCGTCGGTCTCGGGGACGGTGGGATCCGTGGGCTCCACCAGGGTGAATCGGCTGGAAAATTCCTCCTTGGTCAGGGAAAGAACGGCGTCATCCACGGCCAGCTTTTCCACGGTGATGGTGGAAGTGTCCCGAGGGGCATTGGGGCTGACGTAGACGGTGATGACATCTTGAACCACGCTGGCCTCAAAGCCATCCGGCACAGGAAGGATGAAATCGATGACTTCCGGCTCCACCGGGGGCACAGTCTCGACAGGCGAGGTTGTCTCCGGGGGAAGGCTGGTAGTCTGGGGAGGCAGTGTGGTCTCCACAGGCTCCTTGCCGCAACCGGAGCATATGGTCAGCATCAGGCACAGGGCCAGAAGCAAAGTGAATTGTTTCATAGACAGGCTCCTTTTAGGTGAAAAATGGTACATTTCATCTTATCATACTTTTTGCCAGTTTTCAAGTTCTTTTGCCAGAGCATCCAGGGCCGGCGGGAGATTTTCCTCCGTCAGACCGGAATAGTTGATTACCAGACAATGTTCGGCCCAGTCCGGTGGGGTGCCAAAATAGTATTGCCCCAGACTTTGCACCCGGATCCCCACCTGGGCACACAGCTCCCTCAAAACCGGATCGGGGAGGGAAACATCCAGTTTCAACAAAAAATGGAGGCCCGCGTCCTGCTCCAGAATGGTAATTCTGGGGGCCAAGGGGCTTTGGCGGAGCAGTTGAGTCACCCGGTTTCGCCGGGCTCGGTAGAATTTCCGCATACGATTCAGATGCTTTTCAAAATGTCCCTGGGACAGAAAGCGAGCCAAGGTATATTGCTCAAAACTGGGGACAGTACAGCTATAAAATCCCAGATTGGCCCGGAACCGGGCCATGAGGGCATCGGGAAGAATCATATAGCTGATTCGAATGGAAGGAGCCAGGGTTTTGGAAAAGGTGTTGATATAAATAACCCGACCCTTGGAGTCCATGGTCTGAAGGGGCGGCATGGGATGGGCGTGGAAGCGAAATTCCGAATCGTAATCATCTTCGATGAGGTAGCGGTTCGGCTCGGCCCAGGCCCACTCCAGAAGCTGCTGTCGCCGGCGTAGGGAGGTGACAACTCCAGTGGGGAAATGGTGGGATGGGGAACAATGGAGCGCCTGGGCGTTTTCCAAGGCCTGAGGCAGTACGCCATCGTTGTCCATGGGGGCCGGGATCACCTGAACGCCACCGGCAGTGTAAATCTGGCGAATCTTCCGGTAACCAGGCTCCTCTACTGCGTAGCATTTGTCCCGGCCCAGCAATTGGAGCAGCAGATTGTACAGAAAGTCTGTTCCGGCTCCAATGAGAATGTTCCGGGGGTCTACCTGCATCTTTCGGAAGGCGGACAGGTGGGCGGCAATGGCTTGGCGCAGTTCCAGGTAACCCTGGCTGGGCAGGGGGGAGAGCAACCGATCGCCGTAGTCCAGCATCACTTGACGCTGGAGCTTCATCCATACGGAAAAGGGGAAACCGGGGGTGGCGTTGGAGGTAAAATCCACCGGAACAGGTTCCGGTGTGGGTTCCGGAGGAAGGTTCTGGGTAGGTGTGCTTATGGGATAGTCGGTCTGCTCCACAAAGTAGCCCACCTTTTCTGTGGAACGGATGTACCCTTCGGCCAAAAGCTGGGCATAGGCTCCTTCCACGGTGACTTTGCTTACCTCCAAATGTTCTGCCAAAGCCCGCTTGGAGGGGAGCTTTTCCCCGGGAGCCAGGCGACCGGAGAGAATATCTTCCCGGATGCAGCGGTAGAGGGACTCGTACAGGGGAAGCCCCGGGGCTTTTTTCAGAGAGTAGGTGAGCATGGGTCAGTCCTCTCCACCACTGCGGTGGCACAGGCCGTTGCTTCGATCCCAGAGAACCAACAAATGCCCTTGACCCAGGGTTACAGTGGCCTCCTGTCCCAGAAAGGCATTGCTGACGCCCAAGGGGAAGGAAGGGGAAAGGGGCTGGTGCTCCAGGGGATATTTCAGCCCACGCAGGGTCAAATCCGGAATTTCCGCCCCCAGACAGAAACAGGACACGATGCCCTGGAACGTGGCGGGGAAATGGAGGGTCTCCTGGGAGACCACGGTGGCAATATAGTCCCTACCGATGAGCCAGCCACGGGCACCGTGTTCCACCAAAAAGGATAGGGTTTGGAGGGAAGCGATGGTGTGATCCAGCCTGGGGCCATCCATGGCGCCGTAGAGGAAGAATTCCTGGCAACCTCGTTCCAGACCCAGGCGCACGGCCAGCATGGCATCGGTGTCGTCCTTTTCCACGGGGTAGACCCGGGAATCCTGGGGGATGTAGCCCAGGGAGTCAAAGTCACCCAGAATTACCTGGGGTTGTAGGCCTAATGCCTGGGTATGGAGAAAACCGCCGTCGGCGGCGATGGTCAGAGCATCGTCGGGGATGGGGGCAATCAAGCCGTCAAAATCGGCGGCGCAGAAAATGACACAACAGTTCATGATGAAAACACCTCGAAAAATAGGAATCCCTCCCTGGCAGAGGATGCCGGGGAGGGAAGATGTAGGTCAGGTTTGCTCCAACAGATCTGCGATCCGGCGACTGGCAAATCCGTCTCCGTAGGGATTGGAGGCATGGGCCATGGCGTTGTAGGCTTCCGGGTCGGTGAGTAGGGTGCTCAGCTCCCGGTAGATGGTCTCTTCATCGGTGCCAACCAGTTTTAGGGTTCCGGCGGCAACGCCCTCCGGTCGTTCGGTGGTGTCCCTCATCACCAGAACCGGCTTGCCCAGGGAAGGGGCTTCCTCCTGAATTCCACCGGAATCGGTGAGAATCAGGTGGCTTCGAGCCATGAAATTGTGAAAATGGAGCACATCCAGCGGCTCAATGATGTGGAATCGGGCATCGTCCCCGAATACCTGGGAAGCCACCTGGCGCACCAGGGGATTCATGTGAATGGGATAAATCACCTTCAAATCGGGGTGTTCGTCCACCACGCGCTTGATGGCCCGGAACATCTGATACATGGGCTGCCCCAGGTTTTCCCGGCGATGGGCGGTGAGGAGAATTAAACGGCTTCCTTCTGCCCATTGTAGCTCCGGATGGGTGTAACTTTCCCGGACGGTGGTTTTCAGGGCATCGATGGCGGTGTTTCCGGTGACAAAAATGGTGGCAGGATCCTTTCCCTCCTGGAGCAGATTCTCCCGAGCCTGGGCGGTGGGGGCAAAATTGTACTTGGCCAGGAGGCTTACGGCCTGACGATTGAATTCTTCGGGGAAGGGGGAGCCCAGATTGTAGGTACGCAGGCCGGCCTCCACATGACCCACCGGAATGTGGAGATAGAAGCAGGCCAGAGCGGTGACAAAGGTGGTAGAGGTGTCGCCGTGAACCAAAACCACATCCGGCTGGGCTTCCTCCAAAACGGCTTTGATGCTTTGCAGGATGTTGGTGGTGACGTCAAACAGGGTCTGCTTGTCCTTCATAATGGCAAGATCATAGTCGGGAACCACGCCAAAGGTCTCCAAGACCTGATCCAGCATTTGACGATGCTGACCGGTGACGCAAACCAGGGTGTTTAGACTGGGACGGGATTTCAGTTCCTGAACCAGGGGGCACATTTTAATGGCTTCGGGCCGGGTGCCAAAGACGAGCATAACGGTTTTCAAGGGGAATCCTCCTTGGATCAATGATTTCTTTCATTATAGTACACCCGAGGGGTCAATGCAAGGCAAATCTTCCTGGGATGAAAAAGCGCCACGCCGGTTTTCCGGACGCGGCGACAAATCTCATTTCATAAATTTTTCAATGGCCTGACACAAATCGTCGATGGCTCCGGTATCTCCGGCCTGAACGGCATCCACCATACAGTGGCGAATGTGATCGTTAAGGATCACTTTGCCGGTATTGTCAATGGCACTGCGTACTGCGGCCAGCTGTACCAGCACTTCGGAGCAGTCTGTGCCGTCCTCCACCATCCGTTTGACCTTGTTCAGATGGCCGATGGCCCGGGCAAGACGGTTCACCACGGCCTTCTGATTTTCGTGGACGTGGTTATGGGTGTGGGGGATTCCGTGTTGGTGGAGGTATTCGTGGTCGTGTTCCTGGGAAGCGGAATGGGGATTGAAGGATTCTTCCATGGCCCAGACCTCCTTTCTATTTCATTATTATACCATCTGGACCGGATTGCCGCAACCACCCCCAGGGGATTTTTGTGGAAAATATTTGCTTTGACATATGGCCTTCTTGAGACTATAATAAAAGAAAAATGAAACGAGGTAATACCCATGCACATCGATCACGATCACGTTTCCGGCGGTCACACCCATGACCACCCCCATACCCACGAACATACCCATGATGGCGTGACTCACACCCATGAGCATACCCACGACCATGAGCACAATCACAGCCATGACTGTGCCGGTGGTTGCGCTGGATGCGGCACCCCCTGTGAGCATACGCCCATGGAGGAGCTGGTTGCTCTGATGAAATATATGGTGGGCCACAATGCCGCCCATGCCAAGGAACTGGCCGACCTGGCAAAGCAGTTCCGGGAAGCTGGAAATCCCACCGCTTATGAGCAGGTCATGGCGGCAGTTTCCGACTTCGAGAAGGGCAATATGCGCCTGAGTGTGGTGCTCAGCAGCCTGGATGTGAAGTAAGGAGGAACAAAGCCATGTGCCTGTCCACTGCTTATAAAAATGATGCAAAGCTGGAGAACATTCTCATGAAGAATGTAATGAAGATCGAGTGTAAGGATGGCGTTGTCATCATCACCGATCTGATGGAACGCCAGATGGCCGTTGAAGGAACGTTGGAAATGGCCAACCTGGTGGATGGCATTTGCGTCATCAAGGAAACCGCCTGAGGTTTTACAGAATGATAATCCCTCCCGATGTTGAAAAAACACATCGGGAGGGATTTTTTGCCAGACAAGTGGCAAATATTCTGACACCACTTTTCTGATTATATCGCAGATAAACTGCTGGAACAATTCAGCATTTCTCCACGTGAAACTTTAG
>CAZSAZ010000096.1:0-6257 GCA_964604925.1 uncultured Oscillospiraceae bacterium
TATCCAAGGAGGTCATTTTGCTGCTCTACGGAGCGCAATATGTGCGTGGACAGTTCATTTTCATCCTGTACACCCTGGTGGATTTGGTTAAATTCGCAAACATCTCCCTGGTGCTCACCGCCAAGGGACAGACCAAGCCGTTGATGGTGATCTCTCTGGCCATGCTTGCGCTAAATGCCCTGTTGAATGTGGTGTTGTACGCATGGATGGGCTTTGTCGGGCCTGCGGTGGCAACGGTTATCACCACCTGTTTCACCACGCTAATTTTGTTGAAGAAAAGCGCGCAAATTATGGAAACCAGTGTCAGGCGCTTGTTTGATTGGCTGGTGGTACGAAGGGTTGTGTGCGGCATCCTGGTCGCCGGCGTGATTGCACTGGGCATCCGGCACTGGCTGGTGGGAATGGGGATTTCTTATTTCTGGATTTTAGTCCTGGTTGGTGGCTCGTTCTGCAGTGGGTTAATGCTGTTCAATTGGAAGCCAATCCGCGCTACATTCCATGCGCTGAATGTGGAGCGATACGATACATAAAATCCCTAGAATCACAACATTTTTTTGACTTTAGAACATTGGAGGGGCAAATATGAATTTTGATCAAGAACAGAAGGAGTGGTCCATTGGCTTTGTGGAGTTGATTGGACTTGTGAAGCGATATTTGTCGATGATCCTCATCGTGGGCATCATCGCAGGAGGGTTCACCTTCTTCTGGTGCAGCTGTTGCGTGGATCCTGTATACAAAGCAAGCGCAAAAATGATTGTCAATTCCAAAGCGGATCAATCTGGTACGGTGACCAATGACCAGATCACATCTTCCCAAAAATTGGTGGACACCTACGCCATTATCATCCGCAGTCAAACGGTACTCAATCCGGTAATCGAAACCCTGGAGCTGAATGTGGGATACGAGACTATTCAGAGAATGGTTACGGTATCCTCCGTGGATCAAACCCAGGTCATGGAAATTGCAGTGGAATGTAAGGACCCTGTTTTGGCGGTGAAGATTGTGGAGGAAATTCTGAAGATTTCCCCGGATATCATCATCGAAGCCATGGAAGCAGGCTCGGTGAAAACGGTGGAAAAAGCCTACTTGCAAAGCAAGCCCGTGTCTCCCAATACGAATCTGAATACTGTGGTTGTAACATTTTTAAGTATGTTCCTGGTTGCAGCAGTGGTGGTGATTCGATTTATGATGGACAACACCTATAAATCCGATGTCGATCTGCGCCATGATCTGGGATTGCCGGTTCTGGGCATTATTCCGGAATACGACAGTTGCCAGAAGCGAACCAACAGAGCGTAAGGAGGGAACCTTATGGGAATTTTTGAGCACAAAAAACTATCTGCCAATTCGGATCAGCTTCTGGGGCCGAACAGTCCCTTTGCCTATGCCGAGGCGTATAAGACACTGCGCACCAATCTGAGCTTTGCTTCCGTGAGCAAGCAGTATAAGAAGATCATCCTGACCAGTGCCATTCCGGATGAAGGAAAAAGCACCATTGTGGTGAATCTGGCCGCCACCCTGGCTGAGACTGGGGCAAAGGTGTTGCTGATGGACTGCGATCTTCGAAATCCTACCCTCCACCGTCTTTTGCGTGTCAAAAATGGCTCAGTGGGGAGGCTGACGGCAATTCTGACCGGAAAGGCCACAGCAGATGATTGTATTTTTACCCACCCGAAGATGAATTGCGATTTTATCATGGCCGGCGCGGTTCCACCCAATCCTGCGGAGCTGTTGGGTTCTGAGCGCATGGAAAAGCTGCTGGACGAGTTGAGCCAGCGGTATGACTATGTGATTTGCGATACACCTCCGGTTGGCTTGGTTACAGATGCGGCGGCATTGAGTCGATTCTGTGACGGTGTGATTTTGGTGGTTCGCCAGAATTTGTCCACCAAGGAACAGGTACGCACGGCCAAACGCAATTTGGAGGCGGTGCAAGCCAATATCATCGGAACGATTCTCTCCTGCTATGATTTAAGCAAGGACACGAAGGATTCTAAGGGAACCTACGCAGGTTACTACAACTATGGCATACACAGACGAAGGAAACCAAACCATGATTGATATTCATACCCATATCCTTCCAGAGCTGGATGATGGTGCCAATTCTGTGGAGGAAGCAAAATCGATGCTCATGCTACAGTGGCAGCAGGGCGTGGAGCGCATCTTCTTAACGCCGCACTTTTATCCAGAGGAGATGGATCTGGAGACCTTTCTTCACCAACGAGAGATATCCTGGAACCGGCTGGCGGAGGCATTGGAGCCGGAAGTGTTGGCCGGACTCCGGCTAGGGGCAGAGGTTCACTATTCCCCTAACATTCTGCAATTGGATGTCCGCCAGCTTACGCTGGGAAAGAGCGACTACTTGTTGCTGGAATTTTCCCACCACCGCTACCCTGTTTACATGGAGGAAGTGATCTCGGAACTTCAAGAACGGGGAATCATTCCCATTTTGGCTCATGTGGAACGGTTTCCCTATTTCCGAAGGGAGCCTCAGCTTTTGGAAAAGCTGGTGGATCTGGGCTGCCTTTGCCAGGTTAGTGCCGGGGTGCTGTTCCTCCGGCGGGATAATGGCTTTGCTCGGGCTTGCTTAGAACATGATCTGGCTCAGATTGTTGCATCGGATGCCCACAATCTGACCACTCGAACACCGTGCATGGATGAAGTATTCCGTTTGCCGGATCACCTTCGGGAGAAAATAGACGTGTTTTCCCAGGTAGTTTGGGAAGATGCAGTACCACCGCCGGTGAGTCCTTCCCCGGTTCGGAAAGGGATTTGGGGATACCGGTAAGGAAATATCCGCCCTGGCATTTTGCGAGGACGGGAAAGGAAAGGTGTTATAATGAATAAAATGGTTCGAATTCTCATCGCGTTGATTCTGGTCATTGGCTTATCGGCAGGGGGATTTTTTGCTGGGTATCACATCAAAGCAGAGGTCAAGCTGGATGCCCCAATTCAAGAAAATCAGATCTATCTAATCGTCGAGGGAATCTCTCCGTCCAAATGTGTTGCGTTTGTACAGGGAGATTTGGCAGCGAACCGCCTGGTGGAAAATCTGATGCTACGCTGCACCCCAGACGATTTGAGAGAAAGCATCCGTTCGGAAGTCACGGGGAAAGATACCTTCGTTGTGAAGATTCCCATGGACGTAGAAGGGCAGATGGTCTATTTCGCAGACGAACTGGCCTATATTCTGAACGAGGAAATGGGGAAAGAGGTGGAAGATGCAAGAATCACGGTTACGGAGCAGAAGCTCTTCACCGCCGATACGGAGTCGCGCAACAGCATAACCAACGGGTACATTGGTGCTGGAATCGGTGGCGTTCTGGGACTTTTAAGCGGAGCGGTGATTCTTCTGGTGGGGAAAAAGAAGCCGGAAGGCAAATTCAGCAGAAGTTAAACTACCACAGAAAGAGGAAAGGGTGAACCCAATGAGCAAAAAAATCATATCCATGCTATTGGCACTGGCAATGATCTGCCAGTTTTTCCCGGTGACAACGATGGTGTCTGCTGCGGAACCAGAACAAGTGCAGACTCCGATTCAAATTGACACCCAGACGTGTATCAATCCGCTTTATGCAGATGTGATCACGGAAGATGAATTGCCAGAACCCCGGGAACCAGCTCCCGACGAGCCCAGTGTGGTTGCAGACATTGAGTATGCACAAACACTGGAAGAAGCGGGAGCGTTTCTGCGATCTGCCATGGAGCAGCGGCAGGAACAGGTTTCCGTGGGCTATCAGGCAGAGGCGTATGATGCCGCATATTTCGGTGAAATTGTGGATGCTGCGGTAATCCATACTGGTATTCCCACCCAGGGTGATTCCCTGAAATGGGTATGGGGTGGATACAGATCCAGCGGCAGCTACTATAATCAAGGCGGCGTGTGCTACATAACCTTGACATACAACTTTAGATACTATACCACCGCAGAGCAGGAAACGGAGATGGATGCCAAGGTGGATGCCCTGTTGGAGGAATTGTCACTCTATGATGCGGGGGACTATGAAAAAATCAAGGGGATTTACGACTATATCTGCGGCCATATCACCTATGACTACGACAATCTGGAGGATAACAGCTATAATCTGAAATATACAGCCTATGCAGCTCTGGTCAACGGAACGGCTGTGTGCCAGGGATATGCTGCGCTTCTGTACCGGTTGGCGTTGGAATTGGGGATCGATGCACGGATGATCGCCGGCAGCAGCGCAGGTGATGGCGTTCAGGATCATGGGTGGAACATTGTCCAGGTGGACGGGTTGTACTACAATGCCGATTCCACTTGGGATGCAGGCTACAATAGCTACAACTGGTTTTTGCAGAGTGAGGCAAACTTCACCCGGAATTATACCCGCCATATCCGCAGTGAATCCTATGACACCCAGGCGTTCCACGCCGCATATCCCATGGGTGAGATGGATTATGCTCCCGATGTGATTCCAGACGAAACCGAACCGGAGGAGACAGAGCCGGAGCAGACGCTTCCGGAGGAAACCATCCCTGAAGAGACAGAACCCGAGATCGCGCAGATTGCCAGCGGCACCTGTGGTGAAAATCTGACTTGGGTGCTGACAGAGGACGGAACCCTCACCATCTCCGGCGAAGGTGAGATGGTGAATTATAATCGTGCTGGTACGCCATGGTATTCTTATTGTGAGCAAATTACAACGGTTTTGATTGAGGAGGGCGTTACCAGTATTGGTAACTGGGCATTCTATAATTGCGCAGAACTATCTGACATTGTGATTCCCGAGTCCGTGACAACCATTGGAGATTCTGCGATTAGAGATTGCCAGGGGTTAACGGAAATTACGCTTCCTCAATCGTTGACCGCAATTGGCGATTATGCGTTTGGAGGCTGCCAGGGGATTACAGAAATTGCAATTCCCTCGACTGTGACCACAATCGGAAGCGGTGCCTTTGATGATACTTCTAATCTAACGGCTGTTTATATTGAAGATCTGAATGCCTGGTGTCAGATCGATTTTAGTGGATCCGTGTTTTCTAATCCGCTGTACTATGCAGGGAATTTGTATGTCAACGGCGAATTGGTGGAGGGGTTGATTCTGCCAGATGGCATGACGGAAGTAAAAAATTATACATTCATTGGATGCACGATGTCTCGTGTTGTCATTCCGGAAGGTGTGACCACCATTGGTCAGGACGCTTTTTGCGGGTGTCAAAATTTGTCCAGTGTGGAACTACCCGATACCGTGGAGATAATCGAGGATGAAGCATTTGGTGGATGTACGAGTCTGAAAGAAGTGGATCTTCCGTGTAATTTACAGGCGATTTATCCTTATGCCTTCGTCATGTGTATTGCGCTGGAACATTTGGAGTTACCGGAAAGTCTGCTCGCCATTGCTCCCTATGCATTTGGTGGATGCGCAAGTTTGACCAGCGTGGATATTCCGGCAGCGACAACGGTCAATGTCGCGGCCTTTGTTCAGAGTGGCCTGGAAACCATTACGGTTGCGGAGGGAAATGCCAACGAGTATGCCATCGACTCCGTTCTGTTTGGAACCTTTGATGGTGTAACTGGTTTGGTGCTTTACCCAACCTGCCGAGCGGGGGAGGAGTATGTGATTCCCGATGGAATGCAGATTGTGGGCGGATATGCTTTTGCCTATAATACCAATCTGAAAAAGGTGACAGTTCCCGCATCCATGGAAGCAATTGATTCGTATGCCTTTGCTGCCTGCACCAATTTGGAAGAGGTTATCTTCCTAGGAGATGTGCCCTCCTTTGGGGACGATGTGTTTATGTACGTGAACCATGTGACGATCCACTATCCGGAAGGGAACGAGTCCTGGTTGGAATATATTGCCAGCCTGGAAGCCAGCTCTGATGGAAATATCAGCTTTGAAGGAATCGACGTAAGCGGTTCCGGAAGCGGCGGTTCCGGAGAAGGCACCGGCGGAGAAGGCTCTGGCGAGGGTTCCGGCAGCGAGAGCACGCCCAGCGGCACCTGTGGCGAGAATCTGACATGGGTGCTGACGGAGGACGGAACCCTGACCATCTCCGGCGAAGGCGAGATGAAGAATTACCATTCTATCAGTATGCCATGGTATTCTTATCGCGAACAAATTACAACGGTTTTGATTGAGAAGGGCGTTACCAGTATTGGTAACTGTGCTTTCTATAATTGTGCAGAACTGTCTGACATTGTGATTCCGGAAGGCGTAACCGCCATCGGTAGCTACGCCTTTGAGGGATGCAAAAACCTGACCAACGTTACGATTCCGGAAGGCGTAACC
>CAZSAZ010000097.1:0-6198 GCA_964604925.1 uncultured Oscillospiraceae bacterium
GCGGCACCAAGGTCAAACTGGCCATCCTGATGGACAAGCATGACACCATCGGCATTGACGCCGTGGCCATGTGCGTCAATGACATCATCTGCTGCGGCGCCAAACCACTGTTCTTCCTGGACTACATCGCCTGCGGAAAGAACGTCCCCGAGAAAATCGCCCAGATTGTGGGCGGTGTGGCAGAAGGGTGCGTTCAGTCTGGTGCTGCACTCATCGGTGGTGAGACGGCGGAGCATCCCGGCCTGATGCCGGTGGAGGATTATGACCTGGCTGGCTTCGCTGTGGGAATCGTGGACAAGAAAAAGATCATCGACAATACCCGCATGGCCGCAGGAGATGTGGTCATCGGTTTGGCCTCCACGGGAATCCACTCCAATGGATTCTCCCTGTGCCGAAAGGTGTTCGATATTGATAACAATCCTCCTGAATTGTATGAATCCCGGGAGGAACTGGGAGGCAAATCTGTGGCAGAGGCCTTGTTGACTCCTACGAAAATTTATGTCAAGAGCATTTTGGCTCTGCTGGAACAGGTGGACGTCAAGGGCATCAGCCACATCACCGGTGGCGGCTTCTATGAGAACATTCCCCGCTCCATTCCCGATGGCTTGGGTGCCAAAATTGACCGGGAGAGCATCCGGGTACTGCCGATTTTCGATCTTATTGCCAAAACGGGCAATATCCCGGAGCGGGATATGTTCAATACCTATAATATGGGCGTGGGCATGAGTGTGGTGGTTCCCCAGGCTCAGGTTGACCAGGCGTTGGAGATTCTTAAGGCCCATGGGGAAGAGGCCTATGTCATTGGCCAGATCATCCCCAGCGAGGAAAAGGTGATCCTGTGACCAAGCGAATTGCGGTTTTGGTCTCCGGTGGAGGAACCAATCTCCAGGCGTTGATCGATGCCCAGCTTCGGGGCGAACTGGGTGGCGGCCAGATTGTGGCCGTAATTTCCTCCAAGGAAGGGGCCTATGCTCTGGAACGGGGAAAAAAGGCGGGAATCGCTGGATATGTTCTGCCCCGGAAGGACTTTCCTTCCAACCAGGCGATGACGCAGGCTCTGGTTGCGATGCTCCAGGAACTGAAGATTGATTTGGTGGTTCTGGCTGGATGCATGGTGATTTTTACCCAGGAATTGGTGGATGCCTACCCCAATCGGGTGATGAATGTCCATCCGGCACTGATCCCATCGTTCTGCGGCCCGGGCTATTATGGACTACGGGTTCACGAGGCAGCGCTGAACTATGGCGTGAAGGTCTCCGGCGCTACGGTACATTTTGTCAGTGCCCAGTGTGACGGCGGTCCCATCATTGCCCAGAAGTCGGTGGATGTTCTGGAACACGATACCCCCGAGACGCTGCAACGGCGTATTATGGAACAGGCAGAATGGATCCTGCTTCCCCAAGCTGTCCGGTGGTTTTGCCAGGATCGGCTGACGGTGTCGGGACGGAATGTAACAATCAAGGAGAATTGAGATATGAATGTTTATGAAACGATGACCATGGCTCAACGGCTTCATGGAAATTCTTACCCCGGCCGTGGTATTGTGCTGGGCATGACCCCTGACGGAAAGCAGGCTGTGGCGGCATATTTCATCATGGGACGCTCGGTCAATTCCCGGAACCGGGTGTTCTGTCAAGAGGCAGATGGCATCCGCACCCAGGCATATGACCCGGCTTTGATGAAGGATCCTCATTTGATTATCTACCATCCCGTCCGGGAAGTGGGCAACGGCCTGATCGTCACCAATGGCGATCAGACGGACACCATTTGGGAGGCGCTATCCCGGGGGGAAAGCTGGGAAGCGGCCTTGAGAACCCGGCAGTTTGAGGACGATGGCCCCAACTGGACGCCTCGAATCTCCGGAATTCAGTCCTACGACGGATCGTACAAGATGTCCATCGTCAAGTCTGTGGACATCGAGGGCAGTGACTGTGTCCGGTATTTTTATGAATACCCCGGCAAGGCCGGTTTGGGACATTTCCTGCATACCTACATCTGTGACGGAAATCCCGTCATTCCCACCTTCCAGGGAGAGCCGGAGCGGATCTGGATCCCTCAGGATATCGACAGCTTTACCAAAGAGCTATGGGAAAATCTGGACGAAAACAATAAGATTTCTCTCTTTGTCCGCTATACCGACCTGGAGACCCGGGCGGTGGAGCAGCGATTGATCAACAAGCATGCCCTAACACCTGTGGAATAACGGAGGTACACCCATGAAGAACTTTGAACTGAAGTATGGTTGCAACCCCAACCAGAAGCCTGCATCCATTTTTATGCGTGATGGGGCTGACCTGCCGCTGGAAATCCTCAACGGGCGGCCGGGATATATCAATTTCCTCGATGCACTGAATTCCTGGCAATTGGTAAAGGAACTGAAACAGGCCACCGGTATGGCCGCTGCAACGTCCTTCAAGCACGTTTCTCCCACCGCTGCGGCTGTGGGAAAGCCCCTGAGCCCGGCGTTGAAGAAGGCGTGTTTTGTGGAGGATGTGGAAGGATTGGATGACAATCCTCTGGCCTGTGCCTATGTCCGTGCCCGGGGTACCGATCGGATGTGCTCCTTTGGGGATTGGGTGGCACTGTCTGGTGTGTGCGACCGTCTCACCGCCAGCCTCATTGCCCCGGAGGTTTCCGATGGTGTGATTGCACCGGGCTATACCCCCGAGGCCTTGGAAATTCTGAAAAAGAAGCGGAAGGGCGGATACAACATCGTCCAAATCGACCCGGAGTATGTCCCCGAGGAGCAGGAGCGGAAGCAGGTGTTCGGAGTCACCTTTGAACAGGGACGGAACAATTTCAAAATCGGGGAGCACCTGCTGGAGCATATTGTCACGGCCAACAAAGACTTGTCCCAGGAGGCCAAGACTGATTTGATCGTGGCTCTGATTACCTTGAAATATACCCAGAGTAACTCTGTGTGCTTTGCCTATGACGGCCAGGCCATTGGCGTTGGCGCAGGCCAGCAGTCCCGGATCCACTGCACCCGGTTGGCCGGGAGCAAGGCGGATACCTGGTTCTTGCGGCAGCATCCCAAGACGCTGGATTTGCCTTTCCGCCCTGACCTGGGCAGAGCCAACCGGGACAACGTCATCGACGGCTATATCAACGGCAACGAGGAAGATGTGTGTGCTGAGGGAATTTGGCAGAACTACTTCACCCGCAGACCGGAACCTCTGACCCAGGAGGAAAAACGGGAATTTCTGGCTTCCTGCCAGAATGTTTCCCTGGGATCCGATGCCTTCTTCCCCTTTGCAGACAACATCAAGCGGGCCTGTGCATCCGGCGTGAAGTACATTGCCCAGCCCGGTGGCTCCATTCGGGATGACCTGGTCATTGAGGAATGTGACAAGCGTGGTGTGGTCATGGCCTTTACCGGCATGAGACTGTTCCACCACTGAGAAAGGAAACAATGCGATGAATCTGATGATTATCGGCGGTGGCGGACGGGAACACGCCATTGTCCGGGCTTTGCGGAAAAACCCCCAGGTGGAAACGGTGTGGCTCCTCCCCGGAAACGGGGGCATGGCCCAGGAAGGGGTGTGTACCGGTATTTCTGCCACGGATCTGGATGCCATTGTTGACTTTGGGAAAAGCCATCCGGTGGACTATGCTGTGGTGGCACCGGATGACCCTCTGGTGATGGGATGTGTGGATCGGCTGACGGAAGTGGGGATTCCCTGCTTTGGCCCTCGGGCCAATGCGGCCATCATCGAGGGCAGCAAGGCCTTTTCCAAAGATTTGATGAAGCGTTACCACATTCCCACCGCCCGTTATGAGATCTTTACCCAACTGGACAAGGCACTGGATTATTTGAAGGATGCACCCATTCCCACGGTGGTGAAGGCCGACGGCCTGGCTCTGGGCAAGGGCGTCATCATTGCTCAGACCCGCCAGGAGGCCATGGATGCCGTGAAGGATATGATGGCCGGTGGGAAGTTTGGCAAAAGCGGAACCACCGTGGTCATCGAGGAATTTTTGGAAGGCCCGGAGGTTTCGGTGCTGGCGTTCACCGACGGAACCTGCATCAAGCCCATGGTTTCGTCCATGGATCACAAGCGGGCCAAGGATCATGACCAGGGGCTGAATACCGGCGGTATGGGCACCATTGCCCCCAACCCTTACTATACGCCCCAGGTGGCTCAGCGGTGCATGGAAGAGATTTTCCAGCCTACCATTCGGGCCATGGCTGCGGAGGGCAGACCCTTCCAGGGATGCCTCTATTTCGGCCTGATGCTGACGAAGGATGGCCCTAAAGTCATTGAGTATAACTGCCGCTTCGGAGACCCGGAGACCCAGGTGGTGTTGCCCCTGCTGGAAAGCGATTTGCTGACCATTATGCAGGCTACCACCAATGGCACCCTGGACGATACGGAAGTGGTGTTCTCGGAAAACAGTGCCTGCTGCGTGATTACGGCATCTGCCGGATATCCGGAACACTATGAAAAAGGCTACCCCATCACTATGACCCCGGAGGCGGAACGGGCAACCTTTGTGGCAGGTGCCAAGCTCCAGGACGGGGTGCTGGTCACCTCCGGTGGCCGGGTTACGGGAACCACCGCGGTTGCCCCTACGCTGGCTCAGGCAGTGGCCCAGGCCTACGCCCTGGCCGATGGCGTGAAATTTGAAAACGCTTATCGCAGAGGGGACATTGGCAAGCGCGCATTGCAGGCGTTTGACCAAAACGTTTGAATCATCCTAGATAAAATGGAGGTCTAATCCCTTGGTTTATCGTATTTTTGTTGAGAAAAAACCCGGCCAGACCCATGAGGCAGACAATCTGTTGCGTCAGGTGCGGGAATTTTTGCAGATTTCGGAGCTGGAATCCCTGCGGGTCATCAATCGCTATGATGTGGAGCACATCGACGAGGAGCTGTTTCAGACGGCAGTGCGGAATGTGTTTTCCGAGCCCCAGGTGGATCAGGTGTACCAGGAACTTTCGGCAGAGGGAATCGTCTTTGCGGTGGAGCCTCTGCCTGGACAGTATGACCAGCGGGCAGATTCTGCGGCCCAGTGTATTCAGATCATCTCCCAGGGGGAGCGGCCGGTGGTTCGCACGGCCAAGGTCTACGTCCTGACGGGAAATCTGACCCAGGAGCAGATCGCTGCCATTCGAAAGTATGTCATCAACCCGGTGGAAAGCCGGGAGGCGTCTATGGAAAAACCTGAGACGCTGGATCTGACCTATGAGATTCCCCAGAAGGTGGCAACCCTGGATGGCTTCCTGGGGCTGGATCGCCAGGGCCTGGAAGATTTGGTTTCTTCCTTGGGTTTGGCCATGGATGGAGACGATATGGCTTTCTGCCAGGGGTATTTCCAAACGGAGGGTCGCTGTCCCACCATTACCGAAATTCGCATGATCGATACTTACTGGTCTGACCATTGCCGCCACACCACCTTCAATACCACCATTGACTCGGTGAAATTTGCAGATCCCCTGCTGGAAAGTGCCTGGCAGGAGTACCTGGACACCCGCAAGGAGCTGAATCGTACCAAGCCCATCAACCTGATGGATATTGGCACCCTGGCAGGGAAATGGTTGCGGAAAAACGGGATGCTGGAGAAGCTGTACGAGTCGGAAGAGATCAACGCCTGCACCGTCCGGATGAAGGTCCATGTGGACGGGGAGGAACAGCCCTGGCTGTTGCTGTTTAAGAATGAGACCCATAATCATCCCACGGAGATCGAACCCTTTGGCGGCGCAGCGACCTGCATCGGCGGTGCCATCCGGGATCCGTTGGCCTCCCGGGCGTATGTCTATGGCGCCATGCGTGTCACCGGCGCGGCAGACCCCTTGAAGCCGGTGGATGAGACCATGCCGGGAAAACTGCCCCAGCGGAAGATTGTCACCACCGCCGCAGCAGGCTATTCCTCCTACGGCAACCAGATCGGCCTGGCCACGGGCATGGTAGATGAAATTTACCATCCTGGTTATGCTGCCAAGCGGATGGAAATCGGCGCCGTGGTGGGTGCCGTCCATGAAGATCACTCCAAGCCCGATTTCCCCATGCCCGGGGATCAGGTGATTCTGCTGGGTGGCCGAACCGGCCGGGACGGCATTGGCGGAGCTACCGGTTCTTCCAAAGCACACAATGTCCAGTCGGTGGAGACCTGTGGCAGTGAGGTGCAGAAGGGCAACGCACCGGAGGAGCGGAAGCTCCAGCGGCTGTTCCGCAACGGAGAGGCCGCTGTGATGAT
>CAZSAZ010000098.1:0-6140 GCA_964604925.1 uncultured Oscillospiraceae bacterium
CCCCAGATTCTTGGAGAATTTTCACAACTTGACACTTCTCTATTCTCTGCGGTATAATAAAATGAGCCATCGAATGAAGGAGGTCATATCATGTCCCAGGAAATCCACACCGGTTCCGGAACCTTTCGGTGCCATTGTCTCCGGCTCCACCGGGGAGATGACTTACTCGACTCCATCAAAGCCCTCTGCCGGGAACAGAACATTCAGGCCGGGGTCATTCTCTCCGGCGTTGGCTGTATCAGCCGGGGACGGATCCGGGATGCCAGCGGCGTGACCATCCGATCCATTCCCACCCACTGCGAAATCGTCAGTCTCAACGGCACCGTCAGTGCCACTCGCTGTCATGTTCACATCGCCCTTTCCCAGGAAGATTTATCCACCATTGGAGGCCATCTCTGCTCTGGGTGCATCATCAACACCACCTGTGAATTGGTCATCGGAGAACTCCCCGGAATTCGCTTTTCCCTGGAATCTGGCAGGGAAACCGGTTACAACGAAATCGTATTTCAGTCCCTTTCACAGACATAAAAAAGCCCATCCGCCCTTTTCCAAGGGATGGATGGGTTTTTCGTTACCGGGACACACTTTGCAGCAGCTCCTTTTCCCGGTTCTGGCAGGAAAACAGCAAAATCTGGTGAGTCTGCCCCAATTGCTTCATCAGCTCCATGGCATACCCCAGGCGGGTATCGTCCATGCGAACAAAGGCGTCGTCCAGCACCAGGATTCCATGGGGATTTAACGTCTGCCACACCGCCAGGCGCAATGCCAGATACATCTGATCCACCGTTCCGTCGCTGCGCCAGGCCGGTGTGCGGAACGTAGTCTCCCCCAATCGGGACGCCTCCAGGGAAAGATCCTCCCCCAGCACCAGGCGGGAATAGTTTCCACCGGTCAAACAGGAAAGATACGTCTCCGCCAGGGTCGTCAACCGGGGCGCAAACCGACGCTGGAGGGTCATCTGTGCCTCCTGAAGCGTGGTCAAAGCCAGATCCAACGCCCGTTCCTGGGCTTCCAACTCCCGCAGACGGCGTTGTTCTACGGCTAATTGGCGTTCCAACTCCTCTTCCCGCCCCAGGTGTTCCGCCCGTCCCTGGCATTGCCCCAGACGAAGCTGGAGCTGTTTCAGATTTCTGGTCTGTTCTTCCATCGCCTGTTGGGTCTCCTCCAGGGAAAGATCCAGTTCGTCTTTCTGCTCTGCCTCGGCTCCTTTTCGTGCCATCGCAAGGACGCTTTGCAACTGAATTCGTGTCTGTTCCGCTGTCCGGCGAGCCCGTTCTAGCTCATCCCAAAGGGATTTTTGCCTTTCCAGTTCCTCTGCCTGGCGTTGAAGATTCTGATATTCCCCAGCCCGGCGGGATTCTGCCTCCCGAAGAAGCGTCGTCTGTTGGGCATGGTGTTGGCCGGCTTTCCAGGCAAGAATGCCAAATCCCAGGGCCAGGGTCATTGCCACCACCGCCATTGGCCAGGCATCCCGGACTACCCCAACAAAAAACGCACCCAGACACAAAACCGCGAAAACAGCAAACAACCCCAGGGCAGGGGAACCTCGTTGTTCCTCCACCGGCTGGCGAAGCTCCTCCATCCGTTCCTCGATCCGTCCCAACCTGGCTGACAGTTCCCGGGGAAGGGGAACCGTTCTGCACTGTTCTTCCAACTCCTCCCAGGCATCCCGGGCATCCCGAGCCGCCTGCTTCAAGGCCTGGGTCTGCTCCTGATTGGCCTGGGCATTTCGGTAAAGGCACACCTTCCGGTGCCGTTCCAGGCCTTCCAGTTCCCGTTCCGTCCGGCGAATCTGCTGGGTAAGTGCCTCCATCCGCTGGCTCATGCTCTGGCGGTCTGCCAATTGAGCCTGGTACGCCCCAATGGTTTTCAGGCATTCTGGAATCAAGCCGCCCCGGCTGTTGCGGCATTTGCTTTTCAGCTCCCGGAGCTTTTTCCCCAGCAGCGCCGCCTCCCCGGACTCGTCCCCTGTGGTAGCCAGGGCGTTTAACCGTTGCCACATAGCTTCGTCCGGCGTCACAGGCAGATCGCTTAGGCGAATCCATCCCGTCCGGCGAAAGACGCTTTTTTCCACCCCCAGAAGGGTCTGGCCGCAGTTCTCCCCGGTCAAACCGGGAATGGGCAGACCCGTTTCCGTTTCAAAGGCCCGGAATTCTCCCAGAGGAACCCGCCCCCGGGTTCTGCGCTGAATGGTAATGTCCATTCCATCGTGTTCCAGGCGAAGCTCCCCTTCCATGGGCTTTCCTGACCAGCTTTGGTACTTTTCCTTTTCTGCCAGCTGTCCTTTGGTGGTTCGCTCCCGGGTTTCTACGCCGTAGAGCATCGCCGTAAGGAAGGCACACCAGGTACTTTTTCCCCATTCATTGGGGGCTGTGATCACATTCAGCCCCGGCTGAAGCCGAAGGGTATCCCCATCCAGCTTTCCGAAGGTTGCCGTCATGGAAATCACCCTCATGGCAACTCCACCTCCTGCCCCATCAGAATCCGCCGGGATAGTTTTGCCGCCTGTTTTGCATCCTCCCGCGCTTCCGGATCGCCAGACTCCCACTTTTCCCGAAGGAGCCCGAAATAAACCCCTTCCAGGGTATCGCTCCCCACTCCATCCCACAGCTCTATCGGGGCAACCGTCTCGTCCACCCAAGTCACATTGGGCCAAGGAGCCCACCGGCTGGAGGAAAGAAGCTGGGCGTCTGCCTCTCCGGTGAGATGAATCCGGAAATAATCCTGTGACCCTCCCCCGGGAAGCACCCCTTCCAGACTCCGTTCCAGCCCCCGGGATACATCCACCGAAAGGTCGTAAAACCGGGGCACATCCAGGGGAACGAACCTTACCTGGGCCTGGTGATCCAGTTCCACCACATAAACTCCCTTGATTCCGGTCTCATCCCAACCATGACCCATGGGACAGCCCGGCCAGGCACAAACACCCGCTCCGGCAGAAAACTGCCCCTGGGTGTGGATATGCCCCAATGCAAGATAGTCCAATCCGGAATCCCGAACCTGAGCCACTGTCACCGGGTTATAAGGAGAGTTCCCTCCGGTGGGATCTCCATGGAGCACCATCAGAGCATAGTTCTCCTGACAATCAGCTTGAAAGCCTTCCAGCAAACCAGGGCAATCCCGACCGGTGAAGGCGGCGCCATAGACCCGGCAATTCCATTCCGGCAAAGCATAGGAACGGATTTTCTCACTGGAAAAAACATACACATTCTCCGGCCAGGTTTCCCGATACCAGGGGCTATTGACCCCATAATAGTCGTGGTTTCCCGGGGCAACAAACACCGGGATGGCCATAGATTCCAAGGCTCGGTACACCGCCTGGACACTTTGCCGGGTATACGCTCCGTCGAACAGATCCCCCGACAGCAACGCAAGATCGCACTGTTCCCGTCGGGCAACGTCTGCAATCAGCCCCGGAAGGGCCAGTTGCTTTTCCCGGAGGGATTTTCGCTGTTCCGGAGAAAATTGCCCCAATGGCGCATCCAAATGCCAGTCGGCAGAATGAAGCACCTTAATCATTCACATTCACCCGCTGAACATCGGCACATCTGCCCGTGGCCGTATCAATGGTAAACAAAGCCCCGTTGAGCTTGGTGGGGCCGTCGGCACACTGATAGCGTTGATACAGCTCTCCCCGGAATTTGTCGATGGACAGCTTGGGCTGAATCCCAAGCACCGAAACTCTGGGGCCGGTCATGCCCAGATCGGTGATGTATCCCGTCCCCTTGGGCAGAATCATCTCGTCTGCCGTGGGCACATGGGTGTGAGTTCCCCACACGGCACTGACTTTGCCATCGAGCATATACCCCATAGCCAGTTTTTCCGATGTTGCCTCGGCATGAATCTCCACCAGGATGATTTTAGCATCGATCTTCTTGAGAATTTTGTCCACCAGCAAAAAGGGATTATCCGGGGTATAGTCCATTCCCACCCGGCCGATGAGGTCAATCACCGCCACATCCCCCACCCGGGTTTCGTACACTTCCCAACCTCGCCCGGGCTGCTGGGGAGGCAGATTTGCCGGCCGGAGAACATACCGATTTTCCTCCAGGTAGGGCACAATCTCCCGGCGAGAAAAGGTGTGGTTACCCATGGTAATCACATCCGCCCCTGCTAGGAAGATCTCCTCCCCCTGATCCGGGGTCATCCCCAGATTGCTGGCATTTTCGCCGTTGACCACCACGAAATCCGCACCCAACTCCTTTTTCAGCCGCCGCAGGCTCTTGGACAACCGTTTTAGCCCCGGAGTGCCCACCACATCACCCACCGCCAACACCTTGAAATCCATTCGTTTCTCCTCCTATCGACTCATTTGTTCCAGTATAACCCATTTCCTCCCATTTCGCAACGGCAAAAACCTCCCTCTGCCTGTTTTGGGCAGAGGGAGGTTTGAGATGCCAAATTTATGCAATGGGACAATAGGACGCAATCACATACTGTCCGTCCCGGTTCACCAGGGTCATCACGCTATCGCTGGAGTATAGTTCCACCCGGTCGTCATAGATCCGTCCCCGGATGCAAGGGAACACGCCCCAGCCCATGTCGCTGGCAAAGGAGTAGTAGGAATCATATTCTTCCAGATAGACCACGTCCTCCCGGTCGTACAAGTCCTCCAAATGAATTCCGGTGAAATGCTCCAAAACCGCATCTGCCACCCAAGTGGGTACCTTGGTAATGGGCACCTGCTGAGCGTGCCGAAGTTCATACTGGAAGTCGGTGCCGAAGAGCCACTGCTCCAAGTGGATGATCGTATTGAATTCTTCCTCCGTCAGATCCTCATATTCGTCCACCACACCAACGTAGCCGAAATATCGAATCATATCATGGAGTCTGATTTCCCGGGGGGCATCGAAGTACCCTCCCACCAGGATGCAGGAGGAAGCAGAGTTGGCGACATAGGTTTCCCCATTTCGCTCCACATTGACAAAACCGGAGAAGGCTTCGCTGACCTGGTCAACCTGTTCTCTTGTCAGGGTGAGGTAGTCCATCCCTTCCGTTTTCATTTGGTTGGATACCACCACAAAGCCACCCTCCGTCTCCCGAAGGGTCAGCACCATCGGCTGGAGATAGAGGTAATGCGTCTGCTCCATGGGTGTATAGGTCACGGCAATGGTTCCATCCGGCTGAACCTGAACCGAATCCACGGTGAAATCCCGAATCCGGGTGTAGTCGGTACCAGCCTGCTCCGGAGCATCATAGCCGTTGAGAAATTCTTCCTTTTCTTCAATGTAAAACCAATTGTCCGGAAGTTCCCAGGTAAACTCCTTCAGACTCTTGCCGAAGGTGTCCTCCAAAATCTGATTTGCTTCCGCTACCGTCAGCACGAACCAGTTTTCATAAACTGCTTCCAGATCCACCAGGTATTCCCGCTCCACCGAATCCAGATCATAGATGGTGACAGAGGTGCCTACGCCGGTGCCCATCCAGGCCAGGGGGTCCAGTTCCGTGGAATCTTCAAAAACAAAGGCCATTGCCCGGTTCAGCCAATCGTTCCCCTCCGGGTCATACTGCATCTGGGCAGCATAGTCCTCCAAAGTCTGATCGGCAGGGACTGTGGTCTGGGGAGGAATGGTTTCCGAAATTGTGGTGGAATGATGCTCCGTTGTCTCCACCGGTTCCGTTCCACAAGCCCCAAAGACCAGGCATAAGGCCAAAATCAAAACGAAACAAATGATGTTTCTTTTCATGCGCTATCTCTCCTTTGTGCTGTTGTTTGGTTCCCTCCGCTTTCCGGTTATCAGACCACTGGTATCACATCCTTTCCCACTTGTAATACAAGTATACCCCCCCCCCGGGATTTTTTGTCAACACGACATCATCACCAAAAATACCCTCGACATTTTATGCCTTTCAGAAAATCACCACACCCCCGGTAGAAGTGATTGACTTTTTTGTGCCTTCGTGTCATAATATATCAGTTAAAACTTCATTTAAGAGAGGGAATATATCATGTTCCAGTCCAGAACTCATAACTGTGGTGAGCTGCGTCTTGCAAACGCCGGCGAAACCGTCACTCTGGCCGGTTGGCTGGAAAACGTCCGGGAAGTGGGTGCAAACTTCGCTTTCTGCGTCCTTCGGGACTACTACGGCACCACCCAGGTGGTCATTGAGACCCCCGAAATGATGGGCATCATCAAGTC
>CAZSAZ010000099.1:0-6110 GCA_964604925.1 uncultured Oscillospiraceae bacterium
GCATATTCCAGTTCCTCCAATGTTGCCCGGAAGGCATCCACCAGATGATGGGGCAATTTGGAAATAAACCCAACGGTATCCGACAGAATCACATCCAGATTCTCAGACACCGTCAACTGTCGGGAAGTGGTATCCAAGGTGTCAAACAATCGATTATTCGCAGGAATTCCCGCCCCGGTGAGCTGGTTGAGCAGGGTGGATTTTCCCGCATTGGTGTAGCCCACGATGGCCACCACCGGAACGGAATTCTTCATTCTCCGTTCCCGCTGAACCGCCCGAACCTGGCGCACCTGCTTCAGCTCACTTTCCAGCCGGACGATTCTTTCCCGGATATGGCGACGATCCGATTCCAGCTTGGTCTCGCCGGGGCCCCGGGTTCCAATGCCGCCACCCTGACGGCTGAGGCTTGCGCCCATGCCAGACAGACGGGGCAGAAGATATTTATACTGAGCCAACTCCACCTGGAGACGGCCTTCCCGGGTTTTGGCCCGCTGAGCAAAAATGTCCAAGATCAAGGCGCTGCGATCCAGCACCGTCACCCCCAGGATTTCTTCCAGGGCACGGATATGGCCGGGAGACAGTTCGTTGTCAAACACCGCCATATTCGAATCCGTTGCCTCGATGAGCATCCGAACCTCCTGAGCCTTGCCCTCTCCGATGAAACTGTGGGCATCGGGGGCATGGCGGTTTTGGAGGATTTTCCCAGTGCAGAAGCCTCCCGCTGTTTCCAGCAAGGCTTCCAGCTCCTCTAAAGTCTCATCGGTGGCGGTCTGGTCAGGACGGAACACATCCGCATTCAATCCAACCAGCACCGCCCGTTCCACAATATGTTCTTCTAATTTCAATTCCATCGAAATCCTCCTTGCCATGACGGCAGTTTCCAGGCGCAGCGCAGACGGTGCTTTTTGGGAAAAACAAAAAGCCCGCACTACGCATACGCAGTGCGGGCTTCGGCTGTCTTACTTCAGGCCAAAACGCTTGTTGAAACGATCAACACGTCCACCGGTGTCAACCAGCTTCTGCTTGCCGGTGTAGAAAGGGTGGCACTTGGAGCAGATTTCAACTCTAATGTCCTTCTTGGTGGAGCCAGTGGTAAAGACATTGCCGCAAGCGCAGCGGATGGTAGTCTGTTCGTAGTTGGGATGGAGACCTTCCTTCATTTTCGTTCACCTCTTTCGTATCATGTAAAAGGGCATTAAACACCCTTAGCAATCTCAATCGCTCAGATATGATATCACACCTGAACCAATAATGCAAGCATTTTTTTCAGTTTTTTTGGTTTTTTCCAAAGATCAAAAGGCCCAGTTGCCGTTTTCAAAGATCCGGACGGTTCTTCCGTCGCTGCAAATGGCATCAATGTTCATGCTGTCACAGCCAATCATAAAGTCCACATGGATCATGGAATCGTTAATTCCCAGGTTCCGACATTCCTCCAGGGTCTTGTTGTGGTGATCCCGGATGGTGTCCGGGAAACCCATGCCCACAGCCAAATGACAGGCCGCATTCTCATCAAACAGGGTATTATAGAACAACAGGCCGCTCTGGGCAATGGGGCTCGCCTGGGGCACCAGAGCACACTCTCCCAAGTATCCGGCGCCTTCATCCATGGTTACCATGGTTTGGAGCAACTCCTGTCCCTTTTCGGCTCCCACTTCCACGGCCTTGCCCCCTTCAAAGCGCATCCAAAAATGCTCGATGAGCTGGCCCTGATAGCTCAGAGGCTTGGTGGCATAGACAATGCCCTCTGCCTGGCCCCGCATGGGGGAAATGAAGCACTCCTCCGTAGGGATGTTGGGGTTGAAGTACACCCCAGACAGGGTGGTTTCTCCGCCGCCGCAGAACATTGCCTCGGGAATCATGCCCACCGTCAGGTCGGTTCCGTTTTCGGCGGTATAGTGGAGAGACGTGATGTTCAACTCATTGAGATAATCACAACGCTGTTTCAGATTGGCATTGTGCTGAGCCCAGGCCTCCACCGGATCTTCGTTGACTCTGGAGGCAGCCAAAATGGCTTCCCACAGTTTCTCCACAGCCTTACCCTTTGGTTCCCCGGGGAATACCTTCTTGGCCCATGCCACACCGGGCACAGCGGCAATGCACCACTGCTCCTTGCCCTCCCGGGCATCGCCATAGGGCTTGAGAATGGGATAGCTCAACTGGCTGGCCTTGGCCATTTTCTCCCGGTTGACGCCCTTCAATCCATCGGGATCCGAAGAACTCAGGTGAATCCGGGCAGGAAGCACATCGCAATAATGCTGCTGCCGGGCAATCTCCCACTGTTTCACCTCACCCAGGGTTTTCACATTCATATACCGGTAGTGGGTTTTGGTCAAAGGCTGGTAGTTCCACTGAACGTTAACTTCCTTGGCCTTGGCCTTGTAGCACTCTTCCACCACCATCTGGACAAACTCAGGCTGATCCAGTCCGGCATAGACCAAAACCTCCTGGCCTTTCTGAACATTCACGCCGCAGCGTACAATCAAACGAGCATATTCCCGCAAAATCGTCTTTTTCATGGTTTGCTTCTCCTTTTCCTTCATTGCCCCTATTCTATCAGCATTTTTTCTCCCCGTCAATCTCCAATCTAATCCATTGAAAAGAATCTTATTTTATGATAGAATATAATAAAGAGAAGGAGTTGATTCCATGGACACACTCACCGTAAATCACGTTCCTTATCAAGTGCAGCGGCTCCTGGGCAAAGGCAAGGGAGGGTATTCTTACCTGGTAACCCGAGATGGCATTCCCTACACCTTGAAGCAAATCCACCACGAACCTTGTTCCTATTACCAGTTCGGGGACAAGCTCGCTTCGGAACTCCAGGACTACCGTCATCTTTCCGCCCTAGGCATCCCCATGCCCAAGCTTCTGGAGGTAGATCAGGCTCAAGAGCGGATTTTGAAAGAATTCATCGACGGCCCCACCATTTGCCAGGTGGTGGAGCAGGATCAGATGAAGCCGGAATACCTTCGGCAAATGGAAGATCTGTGTCAGATTCTCTACGCCGCCAACACCAACATTGACTACTTCCCCACCAATTTCATCCTCCGGGAGGGGAAGATCATCTACATCGACTACGAATGTAACGAATACATGGAGCAATGGGACTTTGCCCGCTGGGGTATCCAGTACTGGAGCAAAACATCGGCGTTCCTGGACTATATCAACAAGAGGTAAGTATGCTAACAAGAGAAGAATTTCAATCCATCCTGTCCCAGGGGCCACTGATGCTGGACGGTGCCATGGGCTCCAACCTCCGGGCCAAAGGAATGCCCCGGGGATGCTGCACCGAAGAATGGGTGCTGAATCACCCGGAAATTGTGATCTCCCTCCAACGGGAATATTACGAAGCCGGGGCCCAGGTGCTTTATGCTCCCACCTTCCAGGCTCAGCCCGAGGCCTTGAAACAGGTGAAGCTGGATCGTCAAACCGAGGCTATAAACGCCATGCTGGTCTCCCTCACCCGCCAGGCTGCACCGGACGCCCTGGTAGCCGGAGATATTGCCACCCTGGCCGCCTACCTGGACAGCTTCGACCCAGCATTATTTGACACCCTGGTGGAAAACTACCGCCGACAGATTTCCGGTTTATTGGAGGGAGGCGCCGACCTTTTGGTAGCAGAAACCCTTCTCTATCCCCAGGACGCAGAGGCGATTTTAACCGCCGCCGAGCTGGAAGGAGCGCAGACCGTGCTTTATACCTTCACCATGCAGCCCGACGGTTCCCTGTTCTCCGGCATGGACGCAGGAAAAGTCCTCCGGGAGTTGGAGCAATCCGGTGCCGCAGCAGTTGGCTTCAACTGCGTTGCCGCCGACATGATGACCCCCGGTCTGGTGAGCAAGCTCCGCCGCCAGGTTCACGGAAATCTGATTTGCAAACCCAATGCGGGAATCCCCACCATCGTGGAAGGCGGAGAGGCCGTTTACCCAATGACTCCAGAGGAATTTTCCGCCATTGTCTGTGACTGTGTCGATCTGGGAGCCAACATTGTAGGTGGTTGCTGCGGCACGGATCCCCACTTCATCCGCCATCTTTCCCAGTCCCTCCGGGGCCGAAAGGAGCATCCATGACTTTCAATCCCCTCTCCCGCTCTGCCATAGAGCAAATCCTTGGCATCCATCCCTGGGCGCCCCTACTGCAACTGTTTGATGAGATTCCCTCCACCAACGCCCTGGCCAAGGAGCTGGCCCACGCCGGTGCCCCGGAAGGAACCGTACTCATTGCCGATCGTCAATCTGCCGGACGGGGACGTCTGGGTCGGAGTTTTCTCTCTCCCGGGGACATGGGTCTTTACCTGTCTTTGATTCTTCGGCCAAACTGTCCTCCCCAGGAATTGATGCACCTGACCTGCGCCACCGCCGTGGCCGTCTGCAACGGCATGGAATCTGCCTTTGGCTTTCGTCCGGAGATCAAGTGGACCAACGACCTGGTGTACCGCGGCAAAAAGCTGGGTGGAATTCTTACCGAGCTATCCGTCAACCCCAAGACCAGCCTGGTGGATTTCGCCGTGGTGGGCATCGGCATCAATTGCCGCCAAAAGCCCCAGGATTTCGACCCCTCCATCCGGGATATGGCCTGTTCCTTGTTGACAGTCACCGGGGAACCCGGTGACCGAAACACCCTGGCTGGCCATGTGATCCGGGCACTGGACTCCATGAATCAAACCCTTTTGACGGAGAAGGAAACCATCCTCAACCGCTACCGTGCCGATTGCATCACCCTGGGTCAAGAAATCAGCATTGTCCGGGGAGATGCTGTATTCCATGGCAAAGCTCTGAATCTGGATTCCGAGGGTGGTCTGATTGTCCGTCTGGACAACGGTGAAATGCAAACCGTCAGTTCCGGAGAAGTCAGTATTCGGGGGCTATACGGCTACGTCTGAAAAAATCAGTTGCAATCCAGACCGGGATTGGATATACTAGATACAGCAATCACAACGAACGGAGGGTTATCCCATGAAACTGTTGAAAACCATTGTCAAAATCACCACCGCCTTGGCCGCTGTTGCCGGCATCGCCTACCTGGTCTACCAGCACATGGACACCATCAAGGCCTGGCTGAAGAAGTTCTGTCCCTGCTGCGAGGTGGAATTGGAGAAAGATTTTGTTCCCGCCCAGGAGATCACCCCCGATCCTGAAACGGAAGAATCTGCCGCCGTCCAGGACACCACCGACGTCCCGGAAGTCGAGAGCGAAAACGCTTCTGCTCCCGCCCAGGTGGAGGAGTCTCTGCCCGAGGTTTCCGACGCTGTCCCCACCGCCGAGGAACAGGATTTCGAGCTGTAATCCTGCCTAAAAATACGATACGCCCCCATGTGTATGACATCGGCACTTCGCCGGAATCGTCATCACCACGGGGGCGTTTTGCTTATTCCAAAAGCCGAAGGGTCAGGTTGAATTGGCCTGCCTTTATTTTTCCCGGGAGCGTTGCATTTTTGGGGGAAACATGGTATAATTTTGCTATTGATTCACCCAGATGGAGGATACAACTATGGCAACCAAGCAAACCAATCGACGAAAAAGATTTCAGCAATTAGAACGAGCTCTGACACTTATCATCTGCTGTGATCTTGTGCTGTTTCTGTTGACCCTGGCCGCCGGAGGGGTTGGGATTCTGTGGCTCAAGGTCGTGATGGGAATCCTCACCATTTTGCTGTCCGGCCTGGGTTGTAGCTTTCTGGTACTCATCCATGAGCACAAACGCCGCCGGAGTTGGTGGATGCTTTCTGCCTTTGGCTCCATCCTGCTGTGTACGTTGGTCAGTCTCATTTGCAACTATCCTGCGCCTCTGGCCTGATTTTCTCTGCCGAGGGAAAATCCGCTTCCAAAGGTCAAGCGTGCTCAAACCAAATCACCCCCACCTTGCCTCATTGCAACGTGGGGGTGTTGTCATCATAAGCCCCATTCTGACATCAAGGCCGCCGGCTAAGCCGACGCTTTCATAGGTTCTATCACTGTGGGTGAAACAGTGCAATATCTTTCTGTCCTTATCAGTTGTGTTATTTTATCCAGGCATAAGAAAAACTACCGAAATCACATAGATTTCGGTAGTTTTTTGGTCCGAGTGCCGAGATTCGAACTCGGGGCCTCTTGAACCCCATTCAAGCGCGA
>CAZSAZ010000100.1:0-6048 GCA_964604925.1 uncultured Oscillospiraceae bacterium
GGAGCAGACATGGTGGTAGGCTCCCTCATTAAAAATCCCGGTGGCGGACTAGCCCCCATCGGCGGTTATATTGCCGGAACCAAGGCCTGCGTGGATCGCTGTGCCTACCGTCTCTCTGCCCCCGGCCTGGGGCAGGAGGTCGGTGCAAACCTGGGTCTGATGACCAGTTTGTACCAGGGATTCTTCCTGTCCCCCACTGTGGTGGCAGGTGCAGAGAAGGGTGCCATTTTTGCCGCAAATCTCTATGAGCCCCTGGGCTTCCGCTGCGTTCCCAACGCCACAGAAAGCCGCCACGACATCATCCAAGCCGTGGAATTAGGCAGTGAAGAAGCCATGATCGCCTTCTGCAAGGGCATCCAGGCCGCTGCACCTGTGGATTCCTATGTGGATCCCATTCCTGGCGATATGCCTGGCTATGACAGCCAGGTAATTATGGCCGCTGGTGCCTTTGTCCAGGGTTCCACCATGGAGTTGTCTGCCGACGGCCCTATCCGGCCTCCCTACGCAGTCTATTTCCAGGGCGGCCTGACCTGGAATCACGCCAAGATCGGAATTCTCCTCAGCCTTCAGAAGCTGGTGGACGCTGGTCTTGTCCAGCTTCCCCAGGCATAATCCAACAAATCACAAAAGGTCTGCCTGGGCACCAAATGCCTGGCAGACCTTTCTTTTTTTGCCCAGTTAATTCCCTTTCCAAACCCCGGCGTTGAGATATGCCGCAAAGGCCACCCATATCAGGTAGGGCACCTGGCTCCATCCTGCTACCGGATCCACCTTATAGAAGCTCCGAGCCATCCAGGCAATCACCGCCCACAGCAGCAAAATCCAAATCAGGGCAAAGCCGTAGGCCTCCAGATTGAAAAACACCAGACTCCAGGCAAAATTCATAGCTAGTTGGAGAAAGAAAAGCCCCAAGCTTTTGGCCCGTCCCGGCTCATCCACCGTCAAGCTGGCTCGCGCCGCTCCAAATCCCATCAGCGCATACAGAATCGACCACACGATGGGAAATACCACCGCCGGCGGATTTAGGGCTGGTTTAACCCCATAGGCCTGAAACCGTCTCTGTCCCTCCCGGGTCAAAAGCCCGGATAGAATCCCAACCCCTTCTGCCAGGACAATATAACGCCCATAGGTTCTCCAGTCTTTTTTCATATTCATCCCCCCGTAATAGGATACGCAACCCCTGCCAGAATCATTCCGGCAGGGGTATTTTTGGGGGGATATGTTTTTATCGTCCGGAGAGTTCTACCCCTCTGCGAAGGATGGATTTGTCCGGAACCTGGCAAGGCAGCCGGAGGGTAAAAACCATCTGGGGCTTCTTGGGTTCTTCCAGAGGCACGCCTTCTTCGTCAAACAGTTCCTCCGGGATCACCTCAAAGGGTCGGGTATCCGGACCAACCAATTCCAGCCGGTCGCCCTTCCGGAATTTATTCCGCAAAGAGCAGGTAGCCAAGCCCGTTTCGTCACAATGCTCCACAATGGCACAGATCTGCCATTCCCGGATGTACCGAGAGTGAGCTGTGTACTGCCCCGGCTCCCCGTAGTAAAAGCCCGTGGAATAGATGCGGTGGGAAACGTGCTCCACCTCGTCCCGCCACACCGGGTCCAAGGGCCGTCCTGCGGCAATATCGTCAATGCAGTGGCGATAGGCCCCCGTGACAATGGCTGCATAGTAGGCAGATTTTGCACGGCCTTCAATCTTGATGCAATCCACCCCCGCATCCATCAAATCGTCCAAGTGGTCGATCATACACATATCCCGGGAGTTGAGAATATAAGTTCCCTTCTCGTCCTCAAACACTGGGAAATATTCCCCAGGGCGTTTTTCCTCCATCAGGGCATACTGGTACCGACAGGGCTGGGCACAGGCACCCCGGTTGGAGTCCCGCCCGGTCATATAGTTGGACAACAGGCACCGACCAGAGTAGCTGACACACATGGCGCCATGACCGAATGTCTCCAATTCCAACTGAGGGCTGACTTTTGCCCGGATTTCCTGGATTTCCTTTAGGCTGCACTCCCGGGCCAGTACCACCCGGCTTGCTCCCAAATCGTACCAAGCCTGGGCACATTCATAGTTGGCCACGGACTGCTGGGTGGAAACATGACGGTCACAACTGGGGGCATATTTCCCTGCCAGAGTGAAGGCTCCCAAATCTGCCAGAATCAGAGCGTCCACCCCTGCATCTTCCAACCGTTCCAGATGCTCCGGAAGGGCCACCACTTCCTGATTCCGGGGCATGGTGTTCACCGTCACATGGACTTTTACCCCATGGTCATGGGCATAAGCCACCGCCCGGGGCAGCTCCTCCGGAGAAAAATTCCCGGCAAAGGATCTCATACCAAAGCTGGTTCCCGCCAGATACACCGCATCTGCACCGTAGCGCACTGCCATTTCCAGCCGTTCCATATCGCCGGCGGGGCTAAGCAATTCCAATTTTCTCATATCATCCTCCCAAGGTCTCCAGGAAGGCCAGATGCTCGGCATAGGTCTTGCTGAAATGATGCTTGCCAGTGGAGGGATCCAGGGCATAGCAATAGTAACCCGTATCCTCCGGCTGCAACGCCGCCTTCAGACTGTTCAGGCCGGGGTTGGTGATGGGCCCAGGCACCAGACCGGGATTGGTATAGGTGTTATAGGGGCTGTCCACCTGCAGATCCTCGGTGGTCAGAGCCTCCTTGTGTCCCAGGGCATACAACAACGCCGCATCAATGTTCAGATAAGGCCACTCCGCCTGGTTGGTCAGACGGTTATAAATGACAGAAGAGATGGTGAAACTCTCCTCGTTGTCCGCTGTCTCCTTCTCGATGAGGGATGCCACAATAGTTACTTCCCGAATGGTCATCTTATGGGCTTCGATATACTCGTCTCCATAGCCATGGGAACGGTACTTCGCCGTCAGGGTTTCATTGAGGGTATCGATTGCTGCAATCATATCCTCGGAGAATCGATAATCAAAGCCGTCCAGCAGCTTCTCCAGCACCCGCTCTGCATCGTCTCCCACATAAAAATCATAGGTATCCGGGAACAAGTAGCCTTCCAGGCAGTATTTGTCCCCCCGCTCCACCCCTTCCAGGAACCAGTAGTCATCCAGCTCTCCGTTGGCGGCATACTCTTCCAAATCAGCGGCTTTGCACACACCCTTTTCTTCCAGCAGGGCAAACATCTGCTGGCAGTTGTATCCCTCGGGGATCATCACCCGTACCTCCTCCCGGGAGGAAGAATAATAAGTCATGGAATCCACCAAGGCATTGTAGTCATAAATGGTATTCAGGGTAAAGGTGCCGGAGCTGATGTCCTCCCGAGCAGAGGTGAGACCGGCATAGAGCTTAAACAGCTCAGGATAGCGGATCACCCCCACCTCCTGGAGCTTATTGGCAATGTCATCCAGGGTATCGGTGTCCTCGATGGTCACAACGACAATTTGCTCCTCCCGACCGAAGGCCAGCACATCCGACGCACACACCCACGCCACCCGTCCCAGGGACACGCCGATGGCCACAATGATTCCAAGCCAAACAACTGTGGCAAGAATGTGGGGAATTCCCAGCAGACCGTATCCCTTTTTTCTCTTAGGGCGACCCTTGCGCATGGCAACCTCCTCCGTCTGAGCCGGTTGCATCTCCTCCGGTTCCTCCAGCTCCTGGGGTAGCGCTTCTTCCGGTTGTTCCTGGGGCACATAAGGCTCATCTGTGAACACCCGCTGAAGCTCCTCCCCTTCTCCAAAGGCTTCCCGGAACTCCTCATCCCGGAACTCTTCCGGACTTTGGGAAGGCATATCAGCCTGCTCCCGCGCCTCTGCCAGAAGGCGATCCACATCGGCCTGTTCCGGGGTTTTCAACCCGGCAGCACGCATGGCATCCTCATCGGGTAAAATCTCCGTGGGAAGCTCCGGTATATGCAACATTTCCTCCTCGGGCATTTGGCCCAGGTCTTTTTCTTGTTCCATGGTTTTCTCCTTTCCCGGTTAGCGGATGACAATCTGCTCCCGGATGTGATCTGCCACATCCCGGCCCCGAAGGGCTGCAATGGCTTCTAGGGCAAACTCCACGGCGCACCCGGCGGAGGCTCCGGTGATCACCCGGCCATCCCGGTGGGCCGCTCTGTTTTGAATCTTGGCCGATGCCATATGTTCTTCCTGTCCGGGGTAGCACACCGCCTCTTTCCCGTTGGTGATCCCCAGATCTGCCAACACGGTGGGCCCAGCGCAAATTGCCGCCACATAGCCTCCGTTGTCATACACCCGGCGCACCCCTTGAAGGGTCTGTTCGTTCCCCCGAATGGAGGCCACGCCCCCTAATCCGCCAGGCAGAAGAATCATCTCCGCCCGATCCGGTTCCATCTGCTCCAACGTCAAATCCGCCTCTACGGCGATGTTATGGCTTCCCCGGACGATGGGGCCATGGATGCCCACGGTGTACACTTCAATTCCAGCCCTGCGCATCAAATCCACCGGAGTGATGGCTTCCATTTCCTCAAATCCCGTTCCCAGCATCACATAAACCATGGTTTATTCCTCCAAACAAGCCGCCGCCAGGCGGTAGATTTCCTCGTGAATATCCTCAATGGAACGCATGGCTCCATCCCGGACACATTCCACCACCGTCCAGCCGTAGAATCGGGCGGCAATCCGTCCTGTCTCCCGACACAGGGCCAAATACTCCAAATCCTTTTCATGGATGTCCGCCTGGGTACCGGTGGCCTGCTCCCGGGCACGCATCATCCGCTCGGTGTATTCCGTGGGCACGTCCAGATAGATGGTCAGATCCGGTTCCGGCAGTCCCAGACGATGGTATTCAAAATCTGCCAACCATGCCAGAAATTCCTCCCGCTCCTCCGCAGGTTCCTTGGAAGCCTGATGCACCGCATTGGAAGTGGTGTAGCGATCAGATAAAATCAGTCCCCCGGCTTCATACCATGCGCCCCAGGCCTTTTTATAGGAGGCATACCGATCCACCGCATAAAACGCCGATGCGGCATAGCCATTGACATCCGACGGATGGCTACCGAACTCTCCGGCCAGGTACATCCGAATCAAAGCCGAACTCTCCTCCTGGTACTGGGGAAATACCAACTTCTGAAAGGTTTGCCCTTCCCGTTCCATCCGTTGGGTCAGCAGCCGGAACTGGGTGGACTTCCCCGAGCCGTCGGTTCCCTCAATTACGATCAGTTTACCCATTTTTCCGTCTCCTTCCCTTTTCTTTCAGGCAAAGCAGCACAAACTTCGGCAGACGCATCATCCGCCCCAGCCGTCTGGGTTCCTTAATCAGACGATACAGCCACTCCAGGCTCAAATCGATCATCCACTTTGGGGCACGCTGCACCACCCCGGCATAGCCGTCCAGGCTTCCTCCCAGTCCCAGCATCAGAGTCACATCCAGCTCATCCAAGTGGTTTTTCATAAACCATTCCTGCTTGGGCGCACCCAGGCAGACAAACAGCACATCAGGCTTCGCCTGATTGATGGCCTGAACCACCTGGGCCTCGTCCCGGAAATAACCATCGGCCGTTCCGCAGATCACCAGACCCGGATACTTTTTCGCCAGGTTTTCCCCAGCCTGTTGGGCAATGCCCGGCTTGCTTCCCAGAAGATACAGCCGTCCTCCCCGTTGAGCCAGCATGGCGCAAATCTCCTCGCCAAAGACGATGCCAGCCACCTTCTGTTTCAACGGCGTACCCAGGATTTTTGCTCCCAGCACCACACCTGCTCCATCGGGAAGCACCATTGCTGCGCCGTTGATCAGATCCCGAAATGCAGGATCCTGAACCGCCTCATAAACGATCTCCGCATTGGGAGTTACGCAGTAGCCCCGCTCTCCCATTTCCAGCATGGTCTGACCTCGGTGGAGGAACTCCTCCATGGTCCAATTGTCAAACCCCACGCCCATTACATCGATTCTCAAGGTTCTCACACCTTTCCCATTGTACAATTGTCATTAGAATACCACATTTTCACCCATTTGTCCACTGAATGTCCTTTTGGTTTTCTTAAAATTCTGTAGGTTTGTCAATGATGTGTTACACATTAGGGAAAGCAAAAAGAACGTGTC
>CAZSAZ010000101.1:0-6011 GCA_964604925.1 uncultured Oscillospiraceae bacterium
GCCGTTAAACAGGCTGGTGGTGATGGCCAGGGTGGAACACATACCCAGAAGCTGAACAAGCACAGGGTTCTTGGTCAGCAGGCCTTCCTGAAATTGTTTCTTGAAATTCATTTAGAAGTACCTCCTTACCCCATATTTTCCACGCAGTCCAGTGCGGCACTGACGCCCACACAAACTGCCCGGGAGGTGATGGTTGCGCCTGTGATGGCCTGAACCTCACCGCCGTCCTTGGTAACAAAGACCTCTCCGCTCATGCCCACAAACTGGCCACGGAAGGATTCACCGGCAGAGGTAGAAGCCGCAGCCACAGCACCCAAACCGGCAGTCTCCGAGTGGGAGATCACGGAAATGCCCAACACATTCCCCTCAAAGTCCACGCCAACCATCATGGTGATGGCGCTGTCGAAACCGATGGGTGCAACCTGAACGGCATAACCGGCTTGTCCCTGGTACACTTCCTGCACCAGACCGGTGTCATCCGTAAAGGGGACGGTATCGCCGCCACCGGGAAGAACGGCCGAGACGGCCTGCTGGGTCTTTTGGTAGTTCAGTTCCTCAATAATGGGAGCCGTTACACCATTGACGGTGGAAAGGCACGCCGCCACGATCACGGTGATGGCCAGCAAGGTTCCTGCCAGCCGGATCACATAGCGAACATTGGATTCCTTTTTCATATTACTTCGCTGCCTCCTTCTTAGGCACGCCGAACTTGGTGGGACGACCGATGCGATCCAGGAGTACCACACAGCAGTTCATGCACAAAATCGCATAGGAAACACCTTCGTTGTAGCCGCCGAAATAGCGGATCATCACCGTCAGAGCACCGCATCCGATGCCATAGATGATCTGGCCCCAACGGGTCAGAGGACTGGTGACATAGTCCGTTGCCATGAAGATGGCACCCAGCATCAGGCCGCCGCCAAAGACCTGGCACAGCATCCACTGGAGGTTGTTGTTCCCCTGGGGGAACAGGAAAGTGAGCACGGCCACCGTGCCAATGTAGGCGGCGGGAATGGTGATCTTAATGACCTTCCGGGCCAGCAGATACACCAGGCCGATGAGCAGAGCCAACGCAGAGGTCTCACCGATACAACCGCCCACATTGCCCAAGAACAGCTCCACCCAGGATTCGGTGGGCATGGCACCCTGGTGCATATTGGCCATGGGGGTAGCGGCAGTGACCACATCCACAGGATTGACCACCGCAGCGGCATTCTCAAAGCCCACCTTGATCCAGGTGGACATGGCCACAGGCCAGCTCATCATAAAGGCACGGCCAGCCAGAGCGGGGTTGACCACATTCCGGCCCAATCCGCCAAAGAGCATCTTCACCAGCAGAATGGAGAACGCAGCACCCAGAATGATCTGCCAATAGGTCACGGTGACGGGGCAAACAAAGGCCAGCAGCACACCGGTCACACAGGCAGACAGGTCATAGGTCTTGTCGTGGCACTTCATCAGCTTGTTCCACATCTTCTCGAAGAAGTAGCAGGCCGCCACGGAGACTGCCGTCACCGTCAAAGCTCGGAAGCCAAAGAAGTAGACACTGGCCACCAAAGCGGGGATCAGGGCGATGAGCACATCCCGCATGATGGTCTTGGTGGTAACGGGGGAATGAACATGGGGAGAGCTGGAAACCGTCAGCTCATAGTAGTATTTCATCTGTGCCATTGTGTTTCCACCTCCTTATTTCTTCGCCGCAGCAGCGGCTTCCCGGATGACAACCTTGGCAGAGCGGAAGCCCAGAACCAGAGGCACGCAGGCGGGACAGGTATAGGCGCAGCATCCGCACTCGATGCAGTCCATAATGTTGATTTCCTTCATTTCTTCCACGTTGCCCGACTGCATGGCCTTGTACATCAGAACAGGGCTGAGCTTCATGGGGCACGCTTCGATGCACTTGCCGCAACGTAGGCACCGGGAATCCTCCACAGCATAACGATTGCTGTGGCCCAGGATGGTGATGGCGTTGCAAGCCTTGATGGTGGACACGCTCAGGTCGTACTGAGCCGCACCCATCATGGGGCCGCCATTGAGGACCTTGTAGGGGTTCTCGGAAACGCCGCAGGCTTCCATCAGCTCATTGAAGCTGGTGCCAATGGGAACCATCAGATTCCGGGGCTCCAGGACGATGTCACCGGAGACGGTCACGATCCGCTGGATCAGGGGCATCCCCAGGTAAACAGCATCGTGGATGGCCTTACAGGTGGCAGCGTTGATGACCACGCACCCCACTGCCACAGGCAGTCCGCCGGAGGGAACTTCCCGACCGGTGATGGCATAGATCAACTGTTTTTCTGCACCCTGGGGGTACTTGGCAGGAAGAACATCCACCACAATACCTGTACCGGCAGCGGCCTGCTTCAGCTTCTCAATGGCCTTGGGCTTGTTGTCCTCGATGCCGATGTGTCCTTCCTTCAGGCCCAACACCTTCATGGCCAGCAGCAGACCGGAGATTACCTCTTTCGGCAGTTCTTGACACAGCCGGTCATCGGCGGTGATGTAGGGTTCGCACTCGCCGGCATTGACGATGATGGTATCGGCCTTGCCGATGGCACCGGAGAGCTTAACATGGGTGGGGAATGCAGCGCCGCCCATACCGACAACACCGGCTTCCCGGATAATGGACACCAGTTCATCCGGGGTCAGAGCGTCCACCTGCTCCTGGCTCCGGGGTTGAATCTCAGGACACAAGGTATCCTGATGGTCATTTTCGATGACCACGCTCATGACGGTACCGCCGTTGGTGTGGGGACGCATCTCCACTGCCTTGACCTTACCGGACACCGATGCGTGAACCGGGACACATAGGCCCTGGTTGTCACCGATTTTCTGTCCCTTAGTCACCAAATCATTCTTTTTGACCAGGGGCTTGCAGGGAGCGCCAATATGCTGCTGCATGGGAATGACCAGCACATCAGGCTCGGGGAATGTCTGCACACTCCGCTCCTCGGCGTAATGCTTATTCTCCTCCGGGTGGATTCCGCCAAAGAAAGAAAACGCCATAGGTCTATCACCTCTTCTTGTAATTTACCGCTCAAAACTCCGCGGCATGGGAACGATATAATAATACCGCATCTTTTCGGTTTTGTCCACCGGGAATCGGTGATTTTGAACAAAATTTATCCAAAAAATATAATTATATCGATATAACTTGCACAGTCCCAAACTTTCCCTGGAAATATCCGGAAAATTGGGGTATTTTCCGGAGAAATCCCCTATTTTTCCAGGTTTTGTTTGTGGCTTTTGGGGTGACAAAAAGAAGGCGAAGCCTGAACTGCTTCGCCTTCTTTGGAAAAGATTTCCATTTTTCCCGATTTTTATCGATGGATCCCCAAAAATGCCAGCACCAACACATCCGGGCCGGTGTGGGAACCGATGACATTTCCCACATAGCTCAAAATCACTTGCTTCACGTTGCAGCGATCGAGAATCATCTGCCGAACCTCCTTGGCGTCCTCCAAACAGTCGCCGTGGCCCAGGATCACCACATCGTTCTGCCCCGGCAGACCGGTCTGTTCCAGCTTGTCCACCAGCAATTTCATGGCCGCTTTTCTGCCCCGGGTCTTGGCCACGGTGTCCAACTTTCCTTCTTCGTTGACAATGAGCACCGGCTTGATCTGAAGCATGGTGCCCACCATGGCGGTCGCCGCGCTGACCCTGCCTCCCCGCTTCAGGTGCATCAGGTCATTCACCGTGACCCAGTGGCAGATATGGAGCATATGCTCGTTGACCCAGGCATACACTTCCTCCAGCGTCTTTCCCGCCTGGTGGAGTTTTGCGGCGTGGTAAACCAGCAAGCCGTGACCCACAGAGGCGCAGTGGGTATCCACCACCAGGATCTTCCGCTGGGGATACTGCTCCCGGAGCTCCTGGGCAGCAATCACCGCAGACTGGTAGGTAGTACTCAGTCCATAGGCAAAGCACAGCGCCAGAACGTCCTTTCCCTGGCGCAGCACCGGCTCCATCACATCCTGCCAACCCTGGAGGTTCACCGCAGACGTCCGGGGCATTTTTCCACCCCGGATGCCGTCGTAGAATTCCTTGGGGGGCATATCTCCATCGGCAAATACCATATTTTCGTCATATTGTACGCTCAAAGGGGCTACCCCCAGTTCCAGTTGCTGAACCAATTCTGCCGGCAGATCGTGGCAAGAATCCGTAACAATTCCATACTCGTTCATATTCAAAACCCTCGTTTCCTCAGAAATTTCACTGTTATGCTGGACAAACTCCGCCTTCCCGGGATATAATGGGAGGCAAACTGTGGGGCACATTATAGCCCCCACGGTGGAAAAAGTCCATGCCCACAGGGTGGAATCCCCCTCTCCAGAGGGTAGAACCCTGCACTCCACCGTGGAAAAACATTGGAGGTACCCTATGCAACCATTCCTTACATCCCTGTTTCTTTCCAAAGACCAGGATCCCACACAAAGCCAGGCCCGGGCCCAAGTGGGCCGCCGCAGCGGCTTGATGGGGATCCTTGCCAACGTTGCCCTGTTCGCAGGGAAACTGGCCATCGGCACCCTTTCCGGTTCGGTGTCCATTACCGCCGACGCCATGAACAACCTCTCCGACGCCAGTTCCTCCGTTGTGACGCTGCTGGGATTCCAATTGGCCCAGCGTCCTGCCGACGAAGATCACCCCTACGGCCACGCCCGGTATGAGTATCTGTCCGGTTTGGCTGTTGCCATGCTGATTTTGCTCATTGGCTTTGAGCTGGGAAAATCCTCGGTGGAAAAAATTCTACACCCGGAAGAAGTGGGATTCTCCTGGGCCCTGGTGCTGGTATTGGTGCTGTCCATCTTGGTGAAGCTGGGTCTGTGGAACATCAATCGCCATTTGGGTCAGCTCATCGACTCCGGTGCCCTGCTGGCCACCGCCGCCGACAGCCGCAACGACTGCATCACCACCGGCGTGGTGCTGCTCAGCACCCTGTTTGCCCACATCACCCACATCCAGATCGATGGATGGACAGGTCTGGGCGTGGCCATTTTCATCTGCCTGAGCGGTTGGAACATGGCCAAGGAGACCATTTCCCCCCTTATTGGCGAAAACGGAAGTCCGGAACTCCGGCGTCAAATCGTCCAGGCCCTTGCCACCAGTGACAAAATCCTGGGCCACCATGACCTGATGGTTCACGACTACGGCCCGGGTCAGCGGTTTGCCAGCGTCCATGTGGAGATGGACATGAAAGAGGATCCCCTGGTGTGTCACAGCATCATCGACGATGTTGAGCGGCACTGCCTGGAACAGTATCAAATTCATTTGGTGATCCACTATGATCCCATTGTCACCGATGATGCAGAACTGAACGAAAAGCGGCAGGAGGTGGCTCTGGTACTTCACTCCATCGACGAGCGGATCAACTTCCACGATTTCCGATTGGTGCGGGGGGTGAGTCACACCAACCTGATCTTTGACATGGCCCTTCCTTTAGAGCTGTCCGGTCAGGAAAAGCAGATCAAACGCCAGTTGGACACTGCCATCAATCTCCACAGCCCCACCACCTACCACACGGTTATCACCTTCGATTCCCCTGGATTCCAGACCGAGCCGGTATCCTAACGAAACATTTTGACATAGGGCTTCATTCCTGCTATACTATTTAATTGATTCAAAAATACGATTCCCCGGAGGAACATACCATATGAGAATGAGAAAAATGAAAAATCTGGAACCCCGGATGGAACGGTGCGCCGCCATCCGCATCCCGGAGCCTGCCAAGCAGAAGGGTCTTTGGCGGGAGCTGAAGCCGGACGCCACCGCCCTTTGGGTAGAGGTTGGTTGCGGCAAGGGCAAATTCACCGCTGAAACTGCCCAGGCCAACCCCAATGTACTGCTCATCGCCGTGGAACGGTGCCGGGAGGCCATGGTTGTCGCCATGGAAAAAGCCCAGGCCATGAACCTGACCAACGTGTTCTTTATCGACATGGACGTTGCAGCCATCGAGGATATTTTTGCCCCTGGCGAAATTGATCGTCTGTTCATCAACTTTCCCGACCCCTGGC
>CAZSAZ010000102.1:0-5868 GCA_964604925.1 uncultured Oscillospiraceae bacterium
CCCTATTCACTATTCTTTTTTTCTATTTGTCACACATCATTGTAACACCTACAAATGTTGTGGTGAAATAAGGAGAAACGGCTTCCTTTTTCCTGGAAGCTGTGATAGAATATTTGTTTGAAAGGAAGGTGTCCAGCCGTGGGCATTTGGAAAAAGACCGCCGCATTGGCGGTCGCGTTGGCCTGTGGCGGGGCACTGATGGGCTGTGCCATGACGGTGGAGGAGATGTACTGTCTGCCCCGCCGGTCGGAAAGCTACCACAATTTGCAAGAAGCCATGGATCCGGTGATGGCGGGGCTGGCCTATGCGGCCCCCACCTCCGGATCCAACCAGCAGACGGTGCAAAGTGCTGATCTGGATGGGGATGGAAATGAGGAAATCCTGGTTTTTGCGAAAGGGAATGACGAAAATCCACTGAAAATTTTCGTTTTTCGCCAGGAAGAAGAACAATATCGCCTAATGGCTCGTGTGGAAAGCAGTGGTGCAGATTTTAACCAGGTGGAGTACGCCCAGTTGGATGGAGTTCCGGGACTGGAATTGATTGTGGGATGCCGGGTTAGTGACCAGGTGTTGGGCAATGTGACGGTGTACCGGTTTCCCCAAGGACAGCCGGAGCAAATGCTGACCACCCAATACCGGAAGTTCCTGATCTGTGATTTGACAGAAGATCAACTGGGAGAGATGTTGGTCCTCACCGGAGGCACCCAGGAGACAGAGGCCTCCATTGCGGTGTGTTATACCATCGCCAATGGCCAGGTGGAGCGATCTGCAGAGGCTCGGTTGTCCCAGCCGGTGGATCATTTGAAGCGAATCACTCTGGGCAAACTCCACGGAGGGCAAAACGCCGTTTTTGTGGCAAGCACCGTGGATGCCAACACCATCATTACCGATGTGTTTGCCATGGTGGACGGGGTGCTGACCAACGTTTCCCTGTCCAGTGAGGCAGGAACCAGTGTCAAGACCCTGCGCAATTACTATGTCTATGCTGATGACATCGACCAGGATGGAATATTGGAGCTGCCTAGCCTGATCTCCATGACACCGGAGGAGGATGATGTGCTCCAGAAGGAGCATATGATTCGATGGTATGCCATGACCCCTCAGGGGGAGGAAGTGGACAAGCTCTATACCTACCATAATTATTTGGAAGGATGGTATCTGGAACTGACGGCCCAGGCCGCAGGCCGGATCCAGGTGACAGTCCAGGGAACGGGAACATACCAATTTGATCTCCAGGGAACGGAGGATGGTAAACTGACCCATCTTTGGACGATTTTCGTCCTCACCGGGGAAGAACGGTCGGCTCAGGCCGGAGAGGACAATCGATTTGTGCTGACGAAAACCGATTCTGTGGTTTATGCGGGGAAGCTGGAATTGGGAGCCATGGAGTTAGGCGTGACCCAGGAACTGCTGCAACAGGCTTTCCACTTGATCCAGTCGGATTGGAATACAGGAGAAATGTGAGGACGCCATGAAAAAAGTTTTGATTTTGGAGGACGAAGTCAACATTCGTTCCTTCGTGGTCATCAACCTGACCCGGGCGGGGTATGACGCCATTGAGGCAGGCACTGGTGCGGAGGCTTTGGAAAAGCTAAAGGAGCATCCGGACATTGGGGTGGCCATTTTGGACATCATGCTGCCGGATACGGACGGCTTTGAGGTCTGCCGTACCATCCGGGCCACCAATAAGCAGATGGGCATTATCATGCTCACCGCCCGGGCTCAGGAAATGGACAAGGTTACAGGGTTGATGACTGGAGCGGACGACTACGTGACCAAACCCTTTTCTCCGGCGGAGCTCACAGCGCGGATTGATGCACTGTACCGTCGAATCGGGGGCGATGCCCTGGCTAGGTCGGAACTGATGACCCATGGACCCTTTGTGATGAACACGCGGAACCACACCCTGGAAAAAGCGGGCAACCGAATCCGTTTGACCCAGGTGGAATATGCCATTTTGAAGCTGTTTATGCAGAACCCCGGTCGTGCCTTGAGTCGGGAAGATATTCTTTCCACGGTTTGGGGCCAGGACTACGAAGGGGAACTGAAAATCGTGGATGTGAACATTCGCCGCCTGCGAATCAAAATCGAGGACGATACCACCAACCCCACCTACATTACCACGGTGTGGGGATTCGGGTATAAATGGGGAGGCTGAATCGTCGGGAGGCCAGGCCTCCCAGAACCCATATGGGTGGATTGCGTCACCGGTGGATGGTCAATACTTTTCGGGTGGTGGTGCCCCTGGCCATTGTGTGCGCTTTTGCTGTGACGGCGGCCTTTGCGGCTTACTATTACTCCGGAATGCAGTCGGATTTAACCTACCGGGCAGAGACAACGGCGGATTTTTTCGGAGACTACATGAACGTGGGATACAACGATTATTACCATTCCTGCGCCAAGTACGCCGAAACCTATGAGGATCGGAACCACATTGAGTTGCAGTTTATCGATGCTTCCGGTGTGTTGGTGGCCTCCTCTTACAGCACCTGGGCGGGGGAAAAACCAAAAACCGGAGAAATCCAGGAGGCCATGGACACCCGATCGGCCCGATCCTTTGTGGGAGTGGACCCGATGACGGGGGAGCGGATCATGGCGGTGTCCGCACCGTTGATTTATAGCAATGGCCAGGTCATTGGGGTGCTGCGGTTTGTCACCAGCACCCGGCTCATGGATTGGCAGATCGTTTTGATGGCTGGAATTAGCGTGGGATTTTGTACGGTGTTTGTGTTGGCGGTGCTGCTGTCCACCAATTTCTACATTCGCTCGATTCTCGTTCCCATAGCGGATATTACAGAAAAAGCCCAGCGGATTGCCAGCGGCAGCTATGGTACCCAGATTCAGACCCGGTATCACGATGAAATCGGAGTGTTGGCTGAGACCATCAATGATTTGTCCAACCAGATCAGCCAGAATGAAAAAGCCCAGACGGAGTTCATCTCCTCGCTCTCCCATGAGCTGCGCACGCCGTTAACGGCGATCACCGGATGGGGAGAAACCTTGCTGTCTGGGGATTGTCTGGATCCGGAGCAGACCCGCAGAGGCATGAGAATCATCCTCCGGGAGGCCCGTCGGTTGACGGAGATGGTGGTGGATTTGCTGGACTTTACCAAAATCCAGGATGGTCGGCTGACATTGAATGTGGAGCAGGCGGACATCCGGGGAGAATTTGAAGATACCGTCTTTATGTACGGAAGTCGCCTGAGGCAGGAGGGAATCCGCATCGATTATCAGGATTCGGAAGAGGATATCCCGGAAATCTCCTGCGATCCCAGACGGATGCGCCAGGTGTTTTTGAACATTCTGGACAATGCCGCAAAACATGGCGGGGGAGAGAAAATTGATGCCTCCATTGGCCTGGAAAGTGGGAATGTGGTCATTCGCATCCGGGACTACGGCGGCGGAATTCCGGAGGACGAGTTGCCTCTGGTGAAAAAGAAATTTTACAAGGGCAGTTCCAAAGCCCGGGGTTCCGGCATTGGCCTGGCGGTGAGTGACGAGATCGTTGCCCTCCACGGTGGCAGTTTGGAATTGCGCAATGCCGGCGGCGGTGGCACCCTGGTGACCATCAGCCTGCCCATCAATCCATAAGAAAGCAGAGATACTATGGCAAAACAAACAAAAACCAATTCGCCGGAGCAGTTCAAAACCATGATTGGCGGCCAGGCACTGATCGAAGGCATCATGATGCGTGGGCCGGAGAAGGATGCGGTGGTCTGTCGGGGCAAGGATGGCCTGACGGTGGAGGTGACCCAGAGAACATTGCCCAAGGAAGGGTCGGCCTGGCGTTGGCCCCTGCTGCGGGGGGTATACAATTTCTTTGATTCTCAGGTGACAGGCGTGAAGGCCCTGTTGCGGTCGGCAGATCTGTCTCCCGAGGAGGATGCTTCGGAGCAACCCAGCAAGCTGGATCAATGGCTGGAGAAAAAACTGGGCAACGAGACATTTCAGCGTGTTGTGGTAGGTCTGGCCGTGACCATGGGCCTGGGGTTGAGCGTGGTGTTGTTTTTCTTGCTGCCCATGATTGTAGGCGGCCTGTTTGACGGAATCATCCAGTCCAATCTGGGCATCAACCTGGTGGAAGGCCTGGTGCGGATGGTGATTTTCCTGGGGTATTTGGTGGCAATTTCCCGGATGGGCGAGATGAAACGGCTGTTTGCCTACCATGGCGCAGAGCATAAAACCATCCGATGTTATGAGGCACGGTTGCCCCTGACGGTGGAAAATGTTCGGTGCCAAACCCGGCTTCATCCCCGGTGTGGAACCAGTTTCCTGCTGGTGGTGATGATTCTGTCCATTCTGGTGTTCAGCGTGGCATCGTCCCTGTTGCTGACGGCGGTTCCGGCTCTGGCTCAGATGCGGGGAACCATGGGTTACCGACTGGTGATGATCCTGTTTAAGCTGCTGTTGCTGCCGCTGGTGGTGTCCATTGCCTATGAGATCAACCGTTGGGTGGGACGCAAGGACAACCTTCTGACCCGGATTTTGACGGCCCCAGGCCTGTGGATGCAGCATTTCACCACCAATGAGCCGGATGATGAGATGATTCAGGTGGCCATTTTGGCAGTGGAACAGGTACTCCCCACCCAGGAGGGCAGCGACGCATGGTAAAAAAATACGCAGAACTGTATGTTCAGGCAAGGCAACGACTGATTCAGTCTGGGGAAGAGCCCCGGGAAGCTGGCGTTCGGGCCCGGCAGATTCTGGCCTTTTTCTCGGGAAAAAGTCACACGGATTTGATTGCAGACGCAGAAAAATATGCCCAGGATGGAGTAATCCATGACGTGGAACAGGCCATTGAGCGGATGGCTCAGGGAGAGCCGATGGCCTATGTCATGGGAGAATGGGAATTTTACGGTTTGGATTTGGTGGTGACGCCGGATGTGCTTATCCCACGGGATGACACGGTGGCTTTGGCAGAGATTGCCATTCGTCAGGCTCTGTTTTTAGAGGAAAAACCCCGGATTTTGGATCTTTGCACCGGCTCTGGGTGCATTGGCCTCGCCATTGCCAGTCGGGTGAAGGATGCCAAAGTGACTCTGGCAGATTTGAGCCGGGAGGCTTTGGCAGTGGCAAAGAAGAATGTGACCAAACATAAAATGTCCAGCCGGGTCTCTTGCGTTCAGGTGGACGCCCGGAAGGAACCGCCGGGATTTTTGGGACAGTTCGACATGATCGTGTCCAATCCCCCCTACATCACCACAGGGGAAATGGCTTGTTTGGAGCATAGCGTCCGAGATTACGAGCCCCACCTGGCATTGTGGGGCGGGACGGATGGATTGGAGTTTTACCGCTCCATTGCGGATGGATACCGCAAATGCCTGAAGCCTGGAGGATATCTGTGCTTTGAATTCGGGGATACCCAGGCAGAGGATGTATGTCGGATTTTGACAGAGAACGGATTTACCATCCGGGATCGGGTCAAGGATTATAATGAAAGAGAACGGGCAGTGATTGCCCAATATTGCAGGGAGGATTAACCATGGCAGCGAAGAAAACCAACGCTTACGAGGCACCCAGCCCCGCCAGCGATAAGAAGAAGGCTTTGGAAACCGCACTGGCTCAGATTGAGAAGAATTACGGCAAAGGTGCCGTGATGCGTCTGGGTGATCGGCCGGAGATGAATGTGGAGGCTATTCCCACTGGGTCTCTGGCACTGGATGCCGCCTTGGGCATTGGCGGCGTGCCCAAGGGAAGAATCATTGAGATCTATGGCCCGGAATCCTCCGGTAAAACCACCCTGGCGTTGCACATCCTGGCCCAGACCCAGAAAATGGGCGGCGAGGTGGCCTTTGTGGACGCAGAACACGCTCTGGATCCGGTGTATGCTGCGGCGCTGGGGGTAGACACCGATAATATGTTGGTGTC
>CAZSAZ010000103.1:0-5858 GCA_964604925.1 uncultured Oscillospiraceae bacterium
TGGTGCGGATGAACCGGTCATAGGAAATGTTCATCAGCTTCCACAGATCCAGCACGCCCTTCTCACCCAGCACGATATGATCCACGAATTCCTGGGGTGTAACACCGGCTTCGGCAGCCTTGTTCTCGATCTTCTGGCCGTGCTCGTCCGTACCCGTGAGGAACTTGACGTTGTAACCCTGAAGCCGCTTGAACCGAGCCATGGCATCGGTGGCCACGGTGCAGTAAGCATGGCCGATGTGAAGATTCGACGACGGATAGTAGATGGGGGTGGTAATATAGAAATTACCTTTGCATTTGTTGCACATTTGAATATACCTCCTGAAAATAAAGAAAGCCGCCCTTGAACCAAATTCAAGGGCGACAAAATTGACGCGGTACCACCTTGTTTCGTGCGAAAACGCACCTCTTGGCGCAGTGACGGGCGCACCCGGGACACGCCTACCTATCGACGCGCCGGCTCCGAGACCATGTTCAGACCCCTTCCACGCTCCCCTTCTCAGCTACCGGGGTTCTCTGTCCGCTTTTCAGAATCCTACTCTTCTCTTCATAGCCTTTTTGTGGAATTGTGATGCTATTATATGCGCTTTTCCCTGGTTTTGTCAACCATTATTTCCCGGAATCCACCACTGCGGCCACGGCCCAGTCCCCGGGGCAGAGGCAGAATTGTCCCCGGAGCGTGCTTCCTTCCAGAACGATTACCCGGTCTCCCACGGCGCACTGTGCCAAATCCACCGCCGGGATGGTTTTTTCCCCGGTCTGAACCAGCACCCAACGGTGTTCCCGAAAGCCCTCCGGTCCCCGCATTAGCGTCAATTCCTCCTGTACCAATCCGATCATGGTTTCACACCTCCTTGCCCCAGTTTTCCCCAAACTGTCCAGACTATTCCCTCAGCCACAAAAGATGGATTCTATGGTTGACGCAAGGGGTGGAATTTATTGCGGTGGATCACCTGTGTTGATTAAGGAAAGCCGCAAGAAGCGGCTTTCCTGGTCATTACATTCCTTTTTGCATTTGAGTTCTAATCCGATCCGATTTTTTACACCATTGGATGGAAACCTTTTGTAGCAAAACCGAAATCCTTAAAATACCGTCACCCATTCCTTGATGCTCTTTCTATGACCGAACTCTCCGGCCGATACGTCTTTACACCAAAACAGAAATAAATGATATGGAACAGCCACACACCACCAAGGATGGCACAGGGAATATACAAATCCTTACGCAGCATCATAAAGAATCCAAAGGCCATTAAAAGCGTTACCGTGACCATTACCTTGATCTTGGTTTTCCGGGTCATGCCCTGGCCTCTTACATAGGATTCCAGATTGTTTTTGTAAAGTTTTGTACTAATAAACCAGGTATGTAATTTTTTTGAGCTCTTGCCAAAACTGAATGCCGCCAGCAACAAAAATGGGAAGGCGGGAAGCAACGGCAAAACTGCCCCCAATGAGCCCAATCCCAAACCAATAAATCCAAGGGTAATCCAAAAAATCTTTTTAATATTCATCTCTTTTCTCCAATCGTTTTGCTTCTTTTTTGCTTTCTATCACATGGCAAATCGCCATGATAGGATGATAAAATACCATTCTCGGTCCGGAAAACCGCATAACTTCCCGTATTTTTTCCCGCATTTCCGGTTTGTAGCAGTGAACATGGCAGTTGGAGCAGAAGGTTTTCGTCTCCATAAAGGGGCATTTGTCACTGCGCTGTGTGGCATATCGGGAAAGTGCCTCACAATCAGGACAACGATCATTCTTTTCCCCATGGTTTTTCCGGCAATAAAGGCGAATCATCAAATCAACCGTTTGCTTTTCCCTTTTCCGCTTGCTGTCAACTTTGTTCATACATTTGCCCTTCCTCCACACGGTAAATACGGTCTGCGATGGCCATGGTGGATTCCCGGTGGGATACCAGAATGATGCTCTTTTTGTTTTTCTGCTCTTTCAGGGCTTTCAGGATCATGCCTTCGTTGATGCTGTCCACATTGCTGGTAGGCTCGTCCAATAAAATCAGCTCACTGCCCCGGAGGAACGCCCGTGCAAGGCCCAGCCGCTGCTTTTCACCAGCAGAAAGATGATCTCCCAGTGCCCCCACACGGGTTTGGTATCCGTCCGGCAATGTGAGAATGAAATCATGGATAGATGCCATGCGGCAGGCGGTTTCCAGTTCATCCTGTGTCGCATTGGGTTTTGCGATGCGAAGATTCTCTTCGATGGTTTCATCAAAAAGGTATGTCACTTGGCTGACCATGGTCACATTGTCCAACAGACTGTCGTGGTCGATTTGATCAATGTCCACGCCGTTGTACGCAATTTCGCCATGGTTCTTTTGCCAGAACCGAAGGAGCAATTTGAGAAATGTGGATTTTCCGCAACCACTTTCTCCGACGATTCCGATGATCTCTCCCTTTTCTGCGTGCATACAAATATCGGAAAGCACCTGGGTCTGTCCATCGTAGGAGAAAGACAGTCCAGTTACATTTAGATCGTGATATGTGAAATGCGTTCCCTTTTCCACGGGCTTCACCGCCGGTTCCTCGGAAAGCAGATTGAGAACCCGGTCTCCACTGGCGAAGGTCTGGGTCAGATTTCCGGGGAGGGCAGAAATCGCAATCACGGGGCCGAAGGAGCCAAACACCGCAACCACACCGATGATCATTCTTCCGACGGTCAGAGTATGGTTTGCCACCAGCGCGATTCCAACTGCAAGGGTTGCCAGAATGAACAGCGATACGCACAGCTCCGTTGCCGCACTTGCTTTTGTGGTGTCGTGCTTCATTTTTTTCGTTTCCCGCAGGAGAATGTCAGAACGGCGATTGACTTCCGCTTCCCGCTCCTGACCTGCATTGTTCAGCACAATATCTTTGATTCCTTTGATACTATCTAAAAAATAGGCATTGAAGGATGCAAATTCTGCCCGATAACGAACACCGGATTCTTTTAATTTGGCAGAAGAAATCAGAGGAACCACAATCCCCACCGTCAGGAATCCCACCAGTGCAATCAGTGCCAGATACCAGCTGGACATCGTTCCCACAAAAACCACCACGAGAATGGAAACAATCACCGCAATACAGATGGGCGAAATGGTATGGGCGTAGAAAACTTCCAGCGTTTCAATGTCGGATGTGATCATAGCAATGATGGAGCCTTTCTGCTTGCTCTCCAATTTGGCAGGGTACAGGATCCGCAGCGTGCCGAAAATCTTATCCCGGAGGACAGCCAGCAGACGAAATGCGATATCGTGATTGCTGTATTGTTCAAAATACCTGAGCAACCCACGAAGCACACCACAGCCGATGGCAATGGCAATTATTGAGCCATATGAAAGTGCAATGGTTTCTCCCAAAGCCTTGGCAACGCCCACGGCACCCATCCATGTCACGCCCATGGCGCATAAGAATCCAACCGAACCGTTGATCACCGCAAGGATCATCATGTAGGCAAGGTTTCCCAGCAACAGAATTAGCTTTGCCATGATGTTTGCGCCGCTTCTGCGAACCGTTTGTTTCTTGTTCATACTCTCACCTCCTGCACCTCGCAAGAAGTGCGATAGCCTTCTTCCAGCTGCTTTTGTGTTGTATACAGCTTGGCATAGCCACTGTTTTCCTTCATCAGCTCGTCGTGTGTGCCGGTTTCTTTCACACCCCCGGATTCCATATAGTAAATTCGGTCGGCAGGCGTGACATTGGCCAGGCGATGTGAAATGACGATAACCGCCTTTTCCTTTGACAGCGCTTTGATGTTCGCCATAATGATGGCTTCGCTTTCGATGTCGATATTACTTGTAGCTTCATCGAACACATAAATATCCTTGTCCGCCACCAGATTCACCGCAAGGGCAAGCCGCTGCTTCTGACCGCCGGAAATATTGGCGGCATCCTCGGTGATGATTTTGTCCAATCCGCCGTTTTCCAGAACGAACGCCAGGAGGTTCATCTTTTCAAGAGCTGTGTGGATTTCTTCATCTGTCACGGAAGGCTTGGCGACACGGAAGTTTTCCCGAACCGTTTCATTGAAAAGGTAGGTGTTATAGCTCACAACGGCAAGATGAGAATAATAGCTTTCCCGGGACAACCGTTCTAGCTCCTTTCCCCCCACAGTCACAACCCCGGATTTCGGTTGGAAAGAACCAATAAGCATATTTACCACAGTGGATTTGCCACAGCCGGATTCACCCACAATGGCCGTCATGCCGGTTTTTAGGAATGACATGGTAACGTGCTTCAGCACATCCCGCTTTCCGTCATAGGAAAAGGTCACATCTTGAAGTTTGATTTCCGTATCCGTCACGGTTTCTTCTCCCCAAACAGGATTCGGCTGGTCAAGAAGCGATAGTATCTTGTTTCCTGCCGACGCCCCGTTCATCGCCACATGAAATGCGGAACCGAAGGCACGCAGAGGCAAAAAGAAGTCCACAGCTACCAGAATCAGAAACAGTGCCATGATCGGATCCAGTCCCCATTTCAAAACCGACAGGATCGCCATGGCAATGCCCGCTCCGGCACCGCCATAAGCCACCAAGTCCATAATCGTAGTGCTGGCAAGCTGCATGACCAGCACCTTCATGGTGATTTTCCGAAATTCTTCACTGGTTTCGTTCATTTTCCGGTGCTGGGCTTCGTCTGCCCCAAAGATTTTCAACTCTTTTAATCCCTGCACGCTGTCGAGAAAGCTGTCCCCCATGGAGATGTATTTGTCCCAATATTTTGCAAAGATCTTCTTTGCGTATTTGGAAACGGCAACGATGGACATTGGAATCAGAGGCACACAGCAAAGTAGAACCACTGCCACACGCCATTCAATCCATACGGTGATTCCAAATAAAATCAAGGGTGCAAGCATGGCGTAGAAAAACTGGGGAATATAGGAAGAATAATAGAGGTCAAGCTGCTCCACACCCTCCATTGCTACCTGTGTCAACCCTGCCATGCGCATACCGTCGGTGGAACGGACACCGAGCTTCACAATTTTGCTGTAAACCCGCTGCCGCAGGTCTTTTTTCGCCTTACGTCCCAGCGTATCTTTGAAATCTCCCATCAATCGGGAACAGATATAGCGAATGATAATGCAGCTCATTGCACATACAGCCGGTCGCAGAAATACCACTGCGCCGCCGTGAAAGAAATCCTCGTGCATGGCCAGGTTAATGGCCCAGCAGATCGCTGCCGTAACGCCCACATTGGCAAATAAGCCCAGCACCATCAAGCCCACTGTGTAGAAGATATATTTCTTGTTATCTCCGAGTAATCGGAGTAGATTTTGATCGATCATTCATTGCGCTCCTTCGTTGTCTTGTTTCGATTTTAATAATCCGCCCTGCCACTGATGGTGGCATCGGTAATCATACCATCGCAAAACCGTTAGCATCCACTAACTTACAGGCATTTTGAATAGCCTTGTTTTCGTTCACATCCGTCACCCCTTCACACGTTCCACATATCCTGTTTTTCAATTAGCCGAAACTAACCATCAACCTTTTGAAAAGCCGCCCTGCGGCAGCCTTTCAGATTTCGTCCCCTATTGTAGTACCATTTTTGCCTCTTGTCAATGGTGCAAAGGATGGTGTTTTTTAGATTTTTCCCCATATAGGGAAAGGCCCCAGCCGCCCCCAAAGAGGGATCGGCTGAGGCGTTTTGTTCTCTTTGGGGAATCATCCCTCTAGCTTCCGGGTAAATTTCCCCACAAGAATTGCCGTGATGACCGCCACGGAGATTTCCGCCACGGGCATGGCAAACCACAAGCTGTCCGGGCCAAAGAGAGAGGGCAGGATATACAGCATCACGCCGCCGATGATGAGGCCCCGGGACAGGGAGATGCCCAGAGAGGTTCTGGCTTTCAGGATGCTCTGGAAAT
>CAZSAZ010000104.1:0-5855 GCA_964604925.1 uncultured Oscillospiraceae bacterium
GTCCAAGAACGGCCTGGATGTTCCCTTCTTCTTCAACCGCAAGGAGGCAAAGGATCACGGCGAAGGCGGTGTTTTTGTGGGTTATGTGCCCCAGGCCGGAGAAGAAGTGGTCATCGTGGAGGATGTCATCACCGCCGGTACCGCCATCCGGGAAAGCATGGCCATCCTCAGCTCCCTGAAAGATGTGAAGGTTGCTGCCACCTTTGTCATGGTAGACCGGAAGGAAAAGGGCCAGGGCGAGAAGGGAGCCATGGAAGAAATCGAAGAACAGTTCGGCTTTCCTGTCTACTCCGTGGTGGATGTGTATGACATCATCGAATATTTGGAAGAAGACCCTGCCAATGAAGAAAACGTCACCCGGATCAAGAACTATCTGGCCGTCAACGGCGCGAAATAACCAGGAGGGATCCCCATGGTTAATAAATATGGCATCCCCAGTTTGCTGAGTATTCTCGACCTCAGCATTCAGGAGATCGATGAACTGGTCTCCACCGCCGAACACATCATCGCCAACCCCAAGTCCTACGCCCATCGCTGCGAAGGAAAGAAGCTGGCAACCCTGTTTTTTGAGCCCTCCACCCGTACCCGGCTGAGTTTTGAAGCCGCCATGTACGAGTTGGGTGGCAATGTCATCGGCTTCTCGGAAGCCAAATCCTCCTCTGCCGCCAAAGGAGAAAGCGTTGCCGACACCGCCAAGGTTATCTCCTGCTATGCGGACATCATCGCCATGCGCCACCCCAAGGAGGGTGCCCCCACCGTTGCTGCCATGAACGCCACTATCCCCGTCATCAATGCCGGTGACGGCGGACACAACCATCCCACCCAGACTCTGGCAGACTTGCTGACCATCAAGCTGGAAAAGGGCCGGTTTGACCATCTGGTGATTGGTCTTTGCGGCGATCTGAAATTTGGCCGCACCGTCCATTCCCTCATCGACGCCATGAGCCGATATGAAGGGGTTCGGTTTGTGCTGATTTCTCCGGAGGAGCTGCGGGTTCCCGACTACGTCCGGGAAGCCATGGCTGAAAAGAACATCCCCTATGTGGAGACCACCGATTTGGAATCTGCCCTGCCGGAGCTGGACATTCTCTATATGACCCGTGTCCAGCGGGAACGTTTTTTCAACGAGGAGGATTACCTCCGTTTGAAGGACAGCTACATTCTCACCGCCGACAAGCTGGATCTGGCCAAGCAGAACCTTTCTGTGCTCCACCCCCTGCCCCGGGTCAACGAGATCTCCGTGGCCATTGACGAAGATCCCCGGGCCTGCTACTTCAAGCAGGTACTCAACGGAAAATATATGCGCATGGCACTGATTCTCAAACTACTGGGGGTGTAACACATGAACATCGATTCCATCAAAAACGGCATTGTGATTGATCACATCACCCCGGGTCGGGGCATGGAAATTTATCGGCTCCTGGGTCTGGGCAATTTGGATTGCATGGTGGCCTTGATTGCCAACGCTTCTTCGGAGAAAATGGGCAAGAAGGATATCATCAAAATCGACGAGAACATCGAACTGGACACCGATGCCCTGGGTTATGTGGATCCCGGTGTCACGGTATCCCTGATTCGGGATGGTGTCACCGTGGATAAGAAAAAGATCACCCTGCCCCTGGAGCTGGAGAACGTCCTGCGCTGCCGGAACCCCCGGTGCATCTGCTCCACCGAACAGGAACTGACCCACATTTTCAAGCTCACCAATCCGGACACCCGGGAATACCGGTGTCTGTACTGCGAGACCAAATTCTAATGACAACCAAAGTCAAAGGAACGTCTATGAAAAACAAAGCCGAACTACTCCGGACGATGAAATTCGTTCTGTTTTCCATCAGTGCCGGATTGATTCAGGTGGTGATATTCACCCTCCTGGAGGAAGGATTCCACCTGGTTCACTGGGGCGCCTATCTGGGAGGCCTTATGGCTTCCGTGATCTGGAACTTCACCCTGAACCGGAAATTCACCTTCCATTCTGCCGCCAATGTCCCGGTTGCCATGGCCAAAGTAGCTGGGTTTTACCTGGTGTTCACCCCACTGTCCACCTGGTGGACGGCCCTTCTCACTGGCCCTACCGTTGCCTGGAACGAGTATCTGGTTCTGGGACTGACCATGGTCATCAACTTTGCCACCGAGTATCTGTTTGACCGTTTTGTGGTGTTTGGGGACAGCTTGGATACAGCCACCTCCCAAGCCAAAACTTAATTACAGAACAAGACCGTTCCCCAAAGGAAACGGTCTTGTTTGGTTTCTTCTTAAGAAATCTGAATTTCCCCTTTTTCTCCTTTACCTCCAGGGAAAATCATGATAAAATATGCCATATGTACCATGATTCTACGGAGGAATACCATGATGACTCTTTCTTCTCCTGGTTCCAAACGCAAGAGCCTCACCGTCGCCTTTTGCATCCCCTTTGCCATGCTGCTTCTGGTGATGCTCATTGCCCAGTGCGAACCCTTCTCCAACCTTCGGAGTATGCTCTACTCTGATATGTATCACCAGTATTATCCCTTCTTTGTGGAATTCCGCAATGCCCTGCGCTCCGGAAAAGGGGTGCTCTATACCTGGAGTGTGGGACTGGGAATGGACTATCTATCCCTGATCTCTTACTACCTGGCAAGCCCCCTAAATCTTCTTGCGGTGCTGATTCCCGAAAGCTGGACGCTGGAATATTTTTCCCTGCTGATGCCCATTAAACTTGGCCTGGCCAGTGTCTTTTTCGCCATTTTCCTCAATCGGATGTTCCACCGGGAGGATCTGTCCATCAGCCTGTTTGGCAGTTTCTATGGCCTGTGCGCATGGGCGCTGGGCTATCAATGGAATGTAATGTGGCTCGATACCTTTGCCCTGCTTCCCCTGGTGGCTCTGGGCACGGTGTACCTAATCCGGAATCAGAAAGGAATTTTGTATACCCTTTCCCTGTTTTTGGCCGTCTTTGCTAATTATTACATTGGATTTTTCGTCTGCATCTTTGTGTTCCTGTTGTTTTTCGGGTATGAGATCTGCCGTTGGCGAGGTCTGAAGCGGTTCTGCCGGGATTTTGTCCGCATCGGCTTCTATACTGTCCTTGCTCTTGGCATGACCTGTGTGCTGGAGCTTCCGGCTCTGGCCGGACTTCAGAACACCCAGTCCAGCGTCAATTCCTTCCCCACCACCTTCCGATTGAACATTGCCGATGAAAACACCCTCCTGGGTCTGGTGAAGGCCATGGGCCAGGTGGCCGGCAATATGATGGGCGGCGGCGAAGTAACCTTTAAGGAGGGTCTGCCCAATGTCTATTGCGGCGTGGGAAGCGTGATTCTGGCCGTGCTGTTTTTGACCCAAGGTGGCGTTCGCCTCCGGGACAAAATCCTTTCCGTTCTGGTGCTGTTGTTTTTCAATGTCAGCTTCATCATTCGCCAGCTAGACTACCTCTGGCACGGAATGCACTTCACCAACATGATCCCCTACCGGTTTAGTTTTCTGTACAGCTTTGTGGTGTTGTATATGGCTTACCGTGGGTATCTGGCCCGGGATTCCTTCCGCCGGTGGCAGATTATCCTGGCCGGGGTGTGTGGCGTCGGTCTGATGCTCGTCTCGGACAGTCTGGACGATCCGGCCTATCTGGCCTTCAACGCCGGCTTCTTGTTGTTGTATCTCTTTTCCCTGCTCTATGACCGTCCTGGAACGCCCCAAAGCAGTGAAGCCACCGAGGCTGAGGTGAATCAATGGCGTCAGAACCTTCCTCGGAAACAGCAACGCAGTGCCTGGATGCTTGCCGGTCTGATGGTGTTGGAGCTGGGACTGAATGTGCTGAACTTCGGTCTGCGCTTCTCATATACCAATGTGGGCAATTATCCCAAGGGTACTGTGGATACGGAAACGGTTTTGGCCGATATGGTGCAGCGAGAACAAGACACCCTGTTTTACCGGGCAGAGACCACCCATTCCCAGACCCTTAACGATGGCGCCCTCAACGGCTATTACGGCATCTCTACCTTCACCTCCTCTGCCAACGTCCGGGTGACGGAGTTTATGAAAGCCCTGGGCTACGGGGCAAAGAACACCTACAACCGGTATTGTTTTGAGGAATCCAGCCCGGTGTCCAATCTGTTCCTTGGAATCAAATATATGATCGAACGGGACGGAAATGTGGAGGAAAACGACTATTTCGACATTGTCTCCTCCTCCGGAAACGTGTATTTGCTGGAAAATAACGCCTATCTGCCTCTGGGATTCCTGGTGGAACCGGAATTGGAGAATCTGAGTCTTGCCATCAGCGACCGATTCGCCATGCAAAATATACTGTTCACCCAGGCCACCGGCCTGGATCAGGATGTGTGGAGCATGGTTAGGGAAGTGACCATCACTTCGGAGCTTGTGACCATTGACAACGCCAGCATCTACCAGTGTAACTACTCCGATGCCCAAACCGGCGGAAAGATCATCTACGAATTCACCGCCGAGGAAAACGGATTTATGTGTCTGGATTTCGATGTCACCGACCGAAACAACTACACGGTTTATCTCAACGGCGAACAACTGTACACCGAGTCCCTGAACCTGCCTCAGATGATCGCAGCCTCCAATGTGGCCGCAGGGGATGTGGTGCGGGTGGAGCTGAAGTGTAAATCCGGAGAAGATGGCCGAACCACCGTCAAAGCAGCCATTTTAGATGGTGCCCTGTTCCGCACCGGCTATGAAAAGCTCAATGCCTCCACCCTGGAGCTGACTGCCTTTGAAACCACCTACCTTGCCGGAACCATCCACTGCAATCGGGATGGCCTGCTCTACACCTCCATCCCTCAGGATGGAAACTGGAAGGTCTATGTGGACGGCGTTCAGGTGGAACACACCCTGGTGGGAGATTGCATGATTGGTGTCATGCTCCTGGAAGGCAGCCATCAGGTGGAATTTCGCTATGAGAACCTGGCCTTCTCCTATGGCTGGAAAATCAGCCTGGCCTGCGCCATGGTCTTTGCCATTACCGTGATCCTCACCAAAACCCAAAAGCGAGGAAAATATCAGCGATAACCCACCGATGATATTACAAAATCCCCCCGAACCAGACGGTTCGGGGGGTTGTTTCATAGAAGATTAGAATTCGTAGTCGGCACAGTAACGGTTCGCAATGAAGTCCACGAACTTCTCCTTGGCCATCAGGTGCAGGGGATGCTTCTGATACTTCTCCAGAGCCTCCCAGGAATCGAACTCGGAGTAGAGGGCATAGTCCATGCCACCCTGACAGGGGTTGATCTCCAGCCAGTTCAGTCCGGGAATCTTGCCAACCAGGGGCTCCAAGGCGTCTGCCACCACCTGAATGGCATCTTCCTTATTCACATCTTCCTTGAGGGTATACAGTACAATATGCTTGACCATTTCTTTTTCCTCCATACCAAGATACCGGAGCCGGTCGATCGGCTCCGGTATCGGGGGTATCTAATTACTCAGCGTACTCGTCGGAGCCATCCAGCAGAGCGCGGATGGACAGGGAAATGCGCTTGTTCTCAACGTCAACATCGGTGATCTTGACCTTGACATCCTGACCCTCGGTCAGAACATCCTCGGGCTTGTTGATGCGACGCTCGGCAATCTGGCTGATGTGAATCAGGCCATCCACACCGGGCAGGATCTCAGCGAAGGCACCGAAAGCCATCAGCTTAACCACCTTAGCATCTACCACATCGCCAACGTTGTAGTTGGTCATGAACTGGTTCCAGGGGTTCATCTCAGCAGTCTTGTAGCCCAGGGAGATCTTCCGCTTGGCAGGGTCGAAGGAGATCACATAAACATCGATCTCGTCACCGACCTTGACCACCTCAGCGGGAGTCTTGATCCGATTCCAGCTCAGCTCGGACACATGAACCATGCCGTCC
>CAZSAZ010000105.1:0-5826 GCA_964604925.1 uncultured Oscillospiraceae bacterium
TGCTGAACCTGGGCGACTACACCTGGGTCAAGTTCATGGGCTTCGACGAGAAGGGTCGTGCCAACTTCAGCCGCCGGGATGCGCTGAAGGAAATGAACGAGGCAAAGTAAGCCAGTTCCAATCAAAAAATCAGGTGCTTGATCCTTTGCGGGATCAGGCACCTTTTTGCGTCAAAATAAACCGCAGAGCGGATCAAAATCGAAACGCTCCACGGTTTGGTATTCGGGATTTTAGAAAAGCCAGGGGGTTATGCCTTGGGCTCGGAAATCATAATGTCGATGATCTCCTTGTCTGTCTGTGCCATGCCGATTCGGGCCAGACGTCCCACATTGCGGATGGTGTTTTCCACGCCTTTGGTCACAATGCCGTCGCCGCCGTAGAACTGGCTGCCATGGCGATACATTTCCATACCCAGGAGACCGGCCTCCACCGCAGAGGCGATTTTTGCCGCACAACTGGATTTGGCACCGTCACAGATGATGCCAGAGTCAATGGCCAGGGCATTGACGATGGTATGGGCGATTTCCTGCTCCTTGCCCCCTTGGAGGTAGGTGATGCCGGTACCGGCACCCACACCGGCACTGATGGCGCCACAGTAAGCACTCAGCCGTCCAATTCCGGTTTTCAGATGGATGGTAATCAGGTTGGACACCAGCAAAGCGCGGTAACGAAGTTCCTGGCTGGCCTTCAACTCCTGGGCGTAGACAATGACGGGGACGGAGCAGGTGATTCCCTGGTTACCGGAGCCGGAGTTGATGACCACCGGCAGTCCGCATCCGTTCATTCGGGCATCGCTGGCAGCGGCGGCCCAGGCCTTTGCCCGGGTATGTACGTCGTTTCCATAGCTGGATAGAAGCACCTGGCCAATCCGGGCGCCGTAGTTGCCGTCCAAACCTGCCTGGGCAATGGCCATGTTATAGGAGATCTGGCGATCCAGAATCTCCTTCACATCCTCCAGCCGGGCACAGTCGGCAAAGGCCACAATGGAGGCGATATTCAGCAGGCTCCGGTCGGTGGCGTAATGCTGCCCGGCCTCCTGGTAGGGGAGATCCAGAAGGGGAGTGCCGTTTTTCTCCAACCGAATGACATTGGTGTGGAATCCGGCAATGCGGCATCGGGCGGTGTCCTGTCCGCAAAACAGGGTGATTTCAATGTCAAAAATATAGCCAGAGTCGGACTGCTCCACGGTACAGGGGGTGGAGGCAAGAAAGTCTGCAATGGCACCATAGCCATCGGGGGTGACCTGGGAGATCACTTCCAGTTGACGCTCCGGCTGACCGGCCACAATGCCTGCTGCTGCGGCAGCGGCCAAGCCTCTCAGCCCCCCAGTATTGGGCACCACCACGCTTTTTACGTTTTTGATGATATTGCCGCTGACCCGGAGGGAAATCCGTTCCGGAAGGCATCCCAGCTCCCGCCGGGCCAATGCGCCGGCATATGCCACTGCGATGGGCTCGGTGCAACCCATGGCGGGCAGCAGCTCCTCCTTCAAAATATCCACATATGCCTGGTATATAGCCTGATCCATGGGGAAATCTCCTTTGATTCTGTCGAAAAATAGATGGTATCATTATCCATGTTTGGGGGGGAAATGTCAATGGGAAAAATGATCTGAAAGGTTCTTTTGAAAAAAGAGGGGATTCCCTTTCTTGCACATCCGGCCAATCCGTGATAAAATAGCAGGGAAATCCAAGGAAAAAGGAGCAAATCCATATGGAATACGAACTGATGATGGAAACCATCAACCCCTGCGGAGGAGATCGCCATGCCATCCGGGAATTTCGGGAGGTGGAAACCGATGATCCGGAGGCCTATGTCCGGGCGCAGGGACGCTTTCCCATCCTGGATGTTGCCCGGGATGGAAACGGAGATTTGGTGATCGTCACCGGAGACGGAAAAGGGTATGTGATCCGGTATACCTTTACGGCGTAAGCTGTGAAAAAAGAGTGGAAAACTGGAAAAAAGCGGAATCCCCGAAAAGGGATTCCGCTTTTGCCATGATCGTGGGATTACAGCATATCCCGGATCAGCAATTCTGCGATTTGGATGGCGTTGGTGGCAGCACCCTTGCGCACCTGGTCGCCGCAGCACCACAGGCACAGACCATTGGGGTCGGTGAGATCGGGACGGATCCGGCCCACATAAACCAGATCCTGATTGGTGGTATCCAGGGGCATGGGATATTCCTTGTTGGCCAGATCGTCTACCAACTTGGTGCCAGGGGCAGCGGCAATGGCCTGACGGGCCTGATTCACGGTTACGGGATGGTCAAACCGGAGATTCACGGAAATGGAGTGGCTGCGAACCACAGGAACCCGGACACAGGTCATGGATACCGTCAGCTCCGGCAGGTGCATGATCTTCCGACCTTCGAACTGGAGCTTCATCTCCTCACTGGTATAGCCCTCCATCTGTTCGCCGCCGATCTGGGGAATCAGGTTATAGGCAATCTGGTGGGAGAATACTTTGGGGGTGTAGTTTTCCCCCTTAGCCAGGGACTCCACCTCGTTCATCAGTTCCACAGGGCCGCCGGCACCTGCGCCGGAGACGGCCTGATAAGACGAGACAATCATGGAGCGGATAGGAGTGATCTGGTTCAGGGCGCTGACAGCGGTGGCGGTGATGATGGTGGAACAGTTGGGGTTGGAGATGATGCCCTTGTGACGCTTCACGTCCTCAGGATTGATCTCCGGCACCACCAGGGGCACGTTGGGATCCAGACGGAAGGCGGAGCTGTTGTCCACAAACACGGCACCGGCAGACACGATGGCAGGAGCCCAAGTTTCGGCAATGTCGTTTTCCGCGGCACCCAGCACAATGTCCACCCCTTCAAAGGCCTGGGCACAGACCTGCTGGATGGTGACTTCTTCCCCACGGAAGGTCAGCTGCTTGCCGGCACTCCGGGCGGAAGCCAGGGGAACCAGCTTGCCCACGGGGAAATTGCGCTCCTCAAGAATTTTGATCATTTCCTGTCCCACGGCGCCGGTGGCACCCAGGACGGCAACGGTATAGGTTTTCATGTAAATACCTCCAGAAGGGCAATGTGCCCGTCAATTACTTTGCAAAGCTGTTATACAGAACGCGGATGGATTTGTTGAAATCCTTATTGGCCACGCCGAAGATGATGTTCAGTTCGTCGGGGCTTTGGGTGATGAAGCGGATGTTGATGTCCGAATCGCCCAGGGCGGCAAAGATCTTGCCACAGATGCCGGGGCGGTTGGCCATCCGGCGACCCACGGCGGCCACCACTGCGATTTCATCAAAAACGGTCAGAGTATCAGGTTTAATCTCCTGCTGAACCTCTGCCAGAAGCTCGTAGCGGCACCGATCCAGCTCCTGGGTTTCCACCACAATGGATACATTGTCAATGCCGTTGGGGACATAGACCACGGGGATGCTGTGACGCTCATAGATGGTAAGAATCCGCCGCAACAGACCCACTTCGTTGCTCAGACCCCGCTTGGACAAATGTACCACGGAAAAATTCTGTTTTCCGGAGATGCCGGTGATGAACCGTTGGGGATCCCGATCCTCCAGGAACCGTTCCTGGATGATGGTGCCAGGGTGATCTGGGTTGTTGGTGTTGCGAATGTTCAGGGGAATCCGCTTTTCTCGGACGGGGAAGATGGTACCTTCGTGCAGCACTTGGGCACCGGAATAGGACAGCTCCCGCAGTTCGTCATAGGTCACTTGGGGAATGGTCTCAGGATCCTCCACAATCCGGGGGTCTGCCATGAGAATGCCGGAGACGTCCGTCCAGTTTTCATACACATTGGCATCGAGGGCCGCCGCAGCCAGGGCGCCGGTGATATCGCTGCCACCTCGGGTAAAGGTACGGATGGTGCCATTGGGCATCACGCCGTAGAATCCAGGGGTTACTACGCCGCTGCCTTTGGCCAGTCGGCGGAAGGTATCATAGGAGGCGGTTTTGTCCACGGAGCCGTCCATGTTGAATTTGATCCACTGGGAGGTGTCCACGAATTTGAAGCCCAGGTAGGCGGCCATGAGCTTGGCGGAGAAATATTCTCCCCGGCTCACCAGCTCATCCTGGCTCACACGCTTGTCATCCAGACGGCTTTTCAGCAGGGCGAATTCTCCCTCCAGATCCACTTTCAGGCCCAGATCGTCCCGAATCTGAAGATACCGGGAGGTAATCATCTCAAAAATGGGGGAGCAGTCCACCCCATACTGGGTGTGGGCGTGGCAAAGATACAACAGATCCGTGATTTTGTGATCTCCGGAGAACCGCTTTCCGGCGGCGGAGACCACCACCACCTTCCGACTGGGGTCGGAAAGGACGATGTCTCGGACTTTCTGGTATTGACCGGCGTCTGCCATGGAGGAGCCGCCGAATTTGGTTACTTTCAGCAAAATAATCCCCTTCCTTTCGGTTATTCAGCCAAGGCTGCCAGGAAAACCTGGGGATACTGTTTGCTCCAGGCGTGGATGTCGTCCACAGCAACAGGCTCGGTTACCACACCGGCACCCCAACGCTCCTGGGTGTGCTGGGTCAGCCAGGCATCCTCCGCTCCCCGGACGTAGAACCGGAGGAATTTGTGGTTGTCTACGATGGCCTTGCCGGAGCAGACGCTGTAAAAGCCCTTGCCCAGGGTCAGATCCACGCAGTCCTGCAATACATTGTATGCCGTGGGGTAGCGACCTGCCCCCTGGCCGTACAGACTCATTCGGCCGCAGTAGGAGCCTTCAAAAGAGATGAGGTTAAAGTTGGCAGGGACATTGGCCTCCAGGGAATCCTTGGGCACCAGGGTGGGGTGAACATAGGCAGAAAGAATGCCGTCCCGGTTTTCACCGTGGGACAGAAGCTTGCAAACCAGACCGCGAGAAGCAAAGGCGGCAATATCCTGGGCTTGGATGTTCCGGATACCGGAAACGGGGATCTGGGCAGGATCCAGGGAAACGCCCCAGGCAACGTTGGAGGAAATCAGCAGCTTGTGCCATGTGTCGATTCCGTCCACATCGGTGGAAGGGTTGGCCTCGGCGTAGCCCAGAGCCTGGGCCTGGGATAGAGCCTGGGCATATTCCAGACCCTTCTGGGTCATGGAGTCGAGAATGTAGTTGCAGGTGCCGTTCATAATGCCACCCACTTCCACGATGGTCTCGGCGCGACGGGCACGCTCCAACTCGCTGAGCCAGCAGATGCCGCCGCCCACGGCGGCGGTGCAACGGAAGAGAACGCCCTTCTGCTGAACCAGGGGGAGCAGCTCGTCATAGAATGTTGCCACCAGGGCTTTGTTGGACGTGACCACATTTTTTCCGGCTTCGATGGCGGCTTTGACAAAGTCCCATGCCGGGTGAAGTCCGCCCATGGCCTCCACCACCGTATCCACCTGGGGATCGGTGAGGATATCCTGGATGTTGCGGGTTACATGAACCTGGGGAAGCTGAACATCTTCCAGGCACATGACGTGTGTAACGGTGATATCAGAACGGGACAGAGTCAGGTCGTACAGGCCACGGCCCACCACACCAAATCCCAAAAGACCGATTTTCATATTGGATTCCACCAAACCTCTCTTGTTTCACTGAACTAGCAAAGTTGTTTCTGTCGAAAACACTTGCTTTTTTGACGGGAACAGTATATCATACAGCCGCAGAAATTGCAATAGTGGGAAGGAATAGAAGTTTTTCCGGGAAAAGGGGAATCTGTGACGAAAAAAGTGGCCTGCTCCTTTTGGGAACAGGCCACAGATTGATGAGAGGGGAGATCTTACTTGGCGAAAACCTTCTTCAGCTGGACAAAGCGGGGCAGACCGTCCTCCTTGACCATGCCGGTCTCACCCTGGATCAGAGGCATACAGTAATCCA
>CAZSAZ010000106.1:0-5672 GCA_964604925.1 uncultured Oscillospiraceae bacterium
GTTCTTGCGAGCGTCACGGCAGGACTTGCAGCGCTGGGGCTCGTTCTGGAAGCCGCGCTCTGCATAGAACTCCTGCTCACCAGCGGTGAAGGTGAATTCGTTGCCGCACTCTTTGCAAACTAAGATCTTGTCTTCGTACATTGTGTTTACCTCTCTTCGGTTGGATGATTGCCCCGTGAAAGCACCATGGTTTGGTATAATCCGGAGTAACAAAATATTGCGAACGGCGCTTTGCCGCGGTCGCTGGGATAGCTCTTGTGCGACGGGGTCAACTGAAGAAAAGGATCCGCATCTTTCAAGAGAACTGTGGAAACAAAACCACGGATAAAATTATACACGGCAGGCATCCGTTTGTCAATAGTTTCTTAACATTTCTGGGAGGAAACCGGAAGAATCTGTGGCGATTTCAGGCAAGATCCATCCGCAATTGTCCGCTGTCCTGACCCTTGCGGTCGGATGTGCGCCCCTCCGGAAGGGTCAGACCCAGATGCTCACAGGCCAGAGGCGTGACGCATCGGCCTCGGGGGGTTCGAGTCAAAAATCCAAGCTGCATCAAATAAGGCTCGTACACATCTTCCAGGGTGATGGCCTCCTCTCCAATGGTGGCGGCCAATGTTTCCAATCCCACCGGCCCGCCGCCATAGGATCGGACAATGGCCGTGAGCATCCGCCGGTCGATGGCATCCAGACCCAGGTGATCCACCTCCAGTCGTTGGAGGGCCATGTCGGCGGCCTGTTTGGTGATAACACCGTCACAGCAGACCTGGGCAAAGTCCCGCACCCGACGAAGGAATCGGTTGGCGATTCGGGGAGTGCCCCGGCTACGGGAGGCGATTTCATAGGCACCCTGGGGATCGATTTCCATGCCCAGGATGGTGGCAGAACGGGTAACGATTTTGGCCAGCTCCTGGGGGCTGTACAGCTCCAGGCGCAGGGAGACGCCAAAACGATCTCGAAGGGGCGCAGAGAGCTGGCCTGCTCTGGTGGTTGCCCCCACCAGGGTGAATTTCGGCAGATCCAGACGGATGGAGTTGGCACTGGGGCCTTTGCCGACGATAATATCAATGGCGAAATCTTCCATGGCCGGGTAGAGGATCTCCTCCACCACCCGGTTGAGCCGGTGGATCTCGTCGATAAACAGAATGTCCCCGGGGTTGAGATTGGTCAATAGTGCGGCCAGGTCGCCGGGCTTTTCGATGGCGGGGCCGGAAGTCACCCGGATGTTGCCCCCCATCTCGTTGGCGATGATTCCGGCCAGGGTGGTTTTACCCAGACCGGGAGGGCCATAAAGCAGGGTATGATCCAGCGGCTCGTTGCGCTGACGGGCGGCTTCCAGATAGACCGAAAGATTGGCCTTGGCCTTCTCCTGACCGGTGTAGTCGGAGAGTAGTTTGGGGCGCAGACCCACCTCTGCGGCATCGGTGGCCATTTGCCGGGGGGAGATAATGGGAGCGTCCAGCTCCTGGGAAAATTCAAGGCTCATAGCGTTCCTCCAAGGAAAGATTTGTGGGGGTCATGCTCATCCCTTCAGAACCATGGCCCGAAGGGCGTAGCGCACCATTTCCTCTGTGGTGGCGGTGGGATCCACCCCTTTCAGGGCAGATGCAATTTCGGCAGGGGTATAGCCAAGCTCCTGCAAGGCGGCATTGGCCAGGGAGGTGGCGTTGCCGGAGACGGCAACCGGGGCCTTGGCACCGGAAAAATCCAGTTCGGCTCCGGTTCCTCCGATTTTATCCTTCAACTCCAGGATAATTCGCTGGGCGATTTTCTTTCCCACGCCCTGGGCAGTGGTGAGCATTTTTTCGTCCCCGGTCATCACAGCCAGGGTAAAATTCTGGGGCCCTCCGGCAGAGAGAATAGACAAGGCGGCTTTGGGGCCCACACCGTTAACGGAGGTGAGCAGCTCATAGCACCGCTGTTCTTCCCGGCTGGAAAAGCCGTACAGCTCATAGGCATCCTCCCGGATGGATTCGCAAATGTACAGCCGGGCAGGCTGATTCAGTTTTAACTGGGCGGCAGTGTAGGCTGTCACCCGACAACCATAGCCAACGCCCCCACATTCCACCACGGCAAGACCGGGTTCCAGAAGGGTGATAGGGCCGTTGAGATAATAAATCATGGGATTTCTCCTTCCAAAGGGGATATCAGCCCTGGATCCGGCTGAGTAGGGAGGTGCTGGAACGGGCATGGCATAGGGCAATGGCGATGGCATCGGCAGCGTCATCTGGTTTTGGCATGGCGTTGAGATGGAGCAGACGCTTGGTCATGTCCTGCATTTGGTGTTTGGTGGCGTTGCCATATCCTACCAGGGACTGCTTGACCTGCATGGGTTTATAGGAGTGAACCTTCAGTCCGGCCTGCTGAATGGCCAACAAAATGACCCCCCGGCTTTGGGCCACGCCAATGCCGGTGGTGACGTTCTGACCGAAAAACAGTTCCTCAATGGCAACAGCATCGGGTTTGGTCAGTTCCAAAAGCTGAACCATATCCTGGTAGATGATCTCCAGCCGCCAGGAAAAGTCGGTGTTTGCCGGAGTGGTGATGGCACCGCAGCGAAGGAGCTGATACTGCCCTCCCTCTGCCTGGATCAGACCAAAGCCGGTGATTCCGTACCCCGGATCGATTCCCAATACCCGCATCTTACATGGGATAGGCGATGTGCCAAAGCCACAACGCCACGCTGATGATCATAATGACAAGTCCAACCCGGGCGGCCCATACCTGCCAAGCCGGGCGGGGAGTGTAGATGTTTTGTTCTTCTTCCATAGAATCCATTGTGTTCACCTCCCCTGTATGATAGCACATTTGTTTACATTTTCCTAGATTCTTTTTTGAAAAAATCGGGGATTCATCCTTTCTTCATGGTTTGTTCCTGTTTTTTTCATGTTTCTTTCAGGGGGATGTGATACAATAATCCCAAACCAAAGGGAGGAACGTGAAATGAAAAAACAAATTTGCATTGGCCTTGCCATGGCTTTGATGTTGGCAGGGTGCCAGGGTACGCCGGTGGAAACCAGCCAGTTGGAAACCACGCATGGCGAGGCACAGGTGGATGAGACCATCCCCATTGCCTGGGCGGATGCCACCCATATAGCCATTGACGGCAGTGACGTGTATGTGGAGGCAGGCGCGCCGGTGTACGTGGATCACGACATAATCTATTACCAGTCGGGGCAGGATCTTTCTTATGGCGCAGGAGATGAAAGCGACAGCCACGATCCGGAAGAAGCGGAAAACCATACGGTGATTCACATCGCCGGCCCGGGTACCTACCGGATCACCGGACAAAGCGATGCAGTCCAAATTGCGGTGGATCTGGGAGAGGATGCCAAATCCGACCCCACGGCGGTGGTGAATCTGGTGCTGGATGGAGTGGATTTGAACTGTACAGTGGCTCCGGCCATCATTTTCTACCAGGTGTATGAATGTGGTTCCGATGATACCCAGACGGCCCAGGCGGTGGTGGACACCTCCCAGGCTGGTGCCAACATCATTCTGGCCGACGGCAGTGATAACACAGTTCATGGCTCCTATGTGGCAAAAATCTACAAGCCCGAGTCGGTGGAACTCAGTGAAGATGGAACCAAGGTGGAAAGTGCCAAAAAGCTACACAAGTATGACGGCGCGGTTTATTCCAAGGTTTCCATGAATGTTTCCGGTGGGGAAGTGGGAGACGGAATATTGACCATCTATGCGGAAAATGAAGGTCTGGATTCGGAACTACATCTGACCATCAATGGCGGCGATATCCGGATTATTTCCGGAGATGACGGCATCAATACCAATGAGGACGGCGTATCTGTCACCACCATCAACGGTGGCAGTTTAAACATCCAGGTCACGGGCGAAAAAGACGGAGAAGGGGACGGTATTGACTCCAACGGCTACCTGGTGATCAACGGGGGAAGCGTGATTGCGGCGGCCTGCGGCAAGAGCATGGACTCCGGAATCGACTCGGACATGGGGATTTACCTCAACGGAGGAACCGTGATTGCCACGGGCAATATGCTCGATCAAATTGAAGGAGGCGACAGCACCTATGCGGTATTCTCCTTTACCTCCACTGTGATCGGTGGGCAGGAGCTGACGCTGAAGAATCAGGCAGGGGAAACAGTTCTCACCTGCACCCCGGCCAACAACTTCCAACATTTGGTGATTGCATCACCAGATTTGACGGAGGGGGAGTACACCCTGTATCTGGGGGACACCCAGCTTAGCGGCTATGTCGGCGGCATGGGCATGGGAAGCATGGGCTTCCATGGTGGTATGGGCGGCGGAATGGAGCACAATTTGGGTACTCCCGGAAATGTGCCGGGTCAGTTCAATGGAGAACCGCCCCAGGGTGACTTCCAAATTCCGGAACAGCCTGGCACCATGGTGCCGCAGGGCGGAGAAATGCCCACCATGCCGGATGGGCAGATGGATCCCCAAGGCATGGGCGATGGGATGCCGGAGGAAATGCCCCAGGACAATGGTGACCAGATGCCTGGAGAAATGCCCCAGGGCTTTGGAGGGAATGAAACTGACGACCAGGAGGTGGCAGATACCTTCACACTTGTTTCCGGCAGCAATCAGTTTACGGTGGTGCTGAATCGGGCAAACTAAACACAAATGACTCAGGCAGGGAAATCCTACCTGAGTCATTTTTATGCAATTGTGGTGAAGCGTGGGGAAAGTCAGTGGTTATCCATCCACTGGGCGGCCCGGGCTTCAATTTTGGCCAGCATCCGGACGGCTAGTTCCTGCTCCTCCTGGCTTAAGTCCTGGGCCACCAGATTTTCCCAATCCCGAAAAATCTGGGAAAGTTGGGGCTGAATCTGCCGGGCCTTGTCTGTGGGATAGACCAGAGTGGCTCGCTTGTCCTCGGGACTGGGTTTGCGCTCCACAAATCCGGCCTCTTCCAAAACCACCAGCTGGCGGGCCACGTTGCTTTTATTGATGAATATCCGCCGGGCCAGCTGATCCTGGGTGATTCCCGGATGGCGGCAGATGACGTTGAGGTAACTGGCGTGACAGGCCTTCAGCCCCAGGGGGGCCAGCTGTTCCGAGCGATACTGGGCGGCACAGCGAGAAATGTCGGTAATATGGTGCATAAGTGCGGGCATAGGCGATGCCTCCTTCGGGTTGCATATGCAACAATTTTACCACTAAATCCCCGGAAAGTAAAGGGATTTTTCCCGGATGGGAAACAAAAAAGGAAAACGGCGTGGCAAAAGCCACGCCGTATCTAAAATATGGGAGATTCGATTTTACAGCAGAGGATCCAGCCCCAGAACAGGATGACCCTTCTCGGTCAGCCAATTCAGCAGCTCTTCGCCATCGGTGGTGATGGTCTCATCTGCGATGTAGTCAACAAAGTTGTCGATGCCGTACAACTCCTTGGCGGTCTTGTTCAGCCGCTCGCCCACATCGTCTTTCAGCTCTTTGGGCATCCAGACGATCCGCTCGATGCCACCCTCTGCGGCGATGAACTTCTTGGAGGAGATGAAGTGGCGGCCGTGGCCCATATAACCGGGGGTCTGAACGCCGCCGCCGGTGCAGGAGGCCAACTCGCCAAAGGTCATGCCGGCGGGGGTCATGCCGGAGAATTCCCGGTTGACCACGATAAAGCCGCTGGACATGGGCTCAATGCCGCAGATGCACTCGAAACAGCCACAGGAGGTCATGGGATC
>CAZSAZ010000107.1:0-5596 GCA_964604925.1 uncultured Oscillospiraceae bacterium
CCCCTATTCACTATTCTTTTTTTCTATTTGTCACACATCATTGTAACACCTACACTTTCCCCGTCCCTTCTCCGGGAAAACAGTTGTTTTTCCCGAGGGGGCGTGGTATAATAACAAAATCAAGAAACATCCTTAGCATACAGGAGGGGAACATATGGCGATGACTCAGAATTTTCGCACAGCCTTCAATGGTTTTCACCGGGAAGATGTGGTTCATTACATCAGCTATCTTACAACAAATCACGAGAAAGAGCTCAATGAATTGCGCAGTGAGCGGGAAGATCTGGAAGCCCAGCTTCGCCAGCAACAGGAGCTGGTTCGTCAGATGACGGAGGGAAACCAGGAACTTTCTCAGCAACTGCAACAAATGCAGGAGGAGCGGGACAAGCTTCAGCAAGAAAAGGAAAGCCTTCGTCAGGAACAAATCCACCAGGAAGAGGAGCTGGAGGCACTGCGTCAGCAGCGTTCCCTTCTACCCCAGCAAAAGACAGAGAACGGCGGACGCTGGACGGAGGAATTGAATGCCTATCGTCGGGCGGAGAGCGCAGAACGTCGGGCTCGGGAGCGGGTGAATCAGATGTATGACCGGGCCAATGGGGCCTTGGCGGAAGCATCGGTGCGAATGGAGCATACCGCAGACCAAATCACCGCCCTGGTGGGAAAGGTTCAGGCTGATCTGGAGCAGCTCCACCAAGCCATGGAGGAGAGCGAAAATACCCTGGCAGACACCGCCGTGATGTTGGGAGCCATCCGTCCGGAGATGGACTGACCGGAAAGACTCTGATCCGGAAACAAAATGCACATATAAAAAATCCGACCTGTGGGTACTTCCGCAGGTCGGATTATCTGTGTGGATACATCGGGACAAAACCGGCAGGTCTTGTCAGAAAAATCAGCCTTCGAAGGTGAAGATGTCCTTGAAACGCTCCTTGAAGATTTCGTAGACGGCCATAAGGGTTGCTTCGTTGTCCACGGTGACAAAGGTCTCGGTATCGTTGGGGCCGGGAACGACCTCCAGGATCACAACCTCGGAGTCCTCGGTGTCCTCGGCGGGCAGCAGAATCAGATATTCCACACCCTCGTAGTCCACAGAATCGATGACTTCAAAGGAAGCCTCGTTGCCTTCTTCGTCGGTAAGCTCCAGAATGACGGCCTCGTCCTCGTTGAGCAGTTCTTCGTTTGCCATAAATATGACCTCCTAATCATGATTATCCCCATTGTATCAGGGGGCAGAGGTTCTGTCAAGGTGGAAAACAGGGGGCGCACTCGGTTGCGCATGGGAAAAAGTTCCGGAAAAAGGATGGGAAAAATTCTGATTCGGTATTGACGGAGGGATAGAGGGGTGATAGAATGAAAAATATTGTGGGAGGTGGTGTCTGATGGAATACAATGACATCTACGATGCAAAACGCCGGCTAACGGGCCAACTTCATCTCCGGGGAACGCCCTGGAAACGGGGAGAATATGGCCTGATTGTCTGTGTTTGGGTATATGACGGGGAAGGGCGGATTCTTCTGACCCAACGGGCCAAGGAGAAGAGTTTTGCCGGTACCTGGGAAAATTCCGGTGGAGCGGCGAAGGCCGGTGAGACCAGCCGCCAGGCCATTGCCCGGGAGCTGTTTGAGGAGACCGGGATTCAGGCGGATCCGGAGGAGTTCGAGCTGATTGGAAGTCGCCGGGATCGGGACGTGTTCTTTGACTTCTATTGCCTGAAGCGAAGCACCCCCCTGGATCAAATTGTGCTTCTGCCTGGGGAGACCACCGATGTCAAATGGGTCACACTCCGGGAGATCCATCAAATGATTCGCAAAAAGCAGATCAGCCGAGTCATTGGCCGTCAGTTCATGCGTCAGGAACGCTACCTGAAGGAACGGGTCAATGGAGGAAAAAAATCAAAATCATAACCCGCTGACGGGGCATTTGCCCCACAGGTCAGCGGGTTTTTTGTATGTTAGGTTGCGCTCTTGCCTTTCAGACGGTAGGGTAGGACACGGGATTGAAGGGATTGAACTAGCACATCCAATTCAAGCTGGGTGGTTTGCCGGGACAGAGAGACCCGGAAGGAGCCGTCCACAATCTCGGGGGACAGGCCCATGGCCGTGAGCACGTGGCTACGATGGCCCTTGGCACAGGCAGAACCGGCAGAAACACAAATGCCATCATCCTGAAGCAAATTCAGGGTGTTCTGGGTGGGGACGCCAGGGACGGACAGCGAAAGAATATGGGGGGCCTCATGGGCACCGTTGATGACCAAACCATCCAGGGTGGACAGCTTGTGGATCAGTTCTTCTTTCAAAGTCTGCTCCTGGGTCAGGTCGTCTTTTAGGGTTTTGCTCCCGGTTTCTGCTGCGGCGGCAAAGCCGAAAATGGCCGGGGTGGCCTCTGTGCCGCTGCGGAAGCCGTTTTCCTGCCCTCCACCCACCAGGTAGGCGGGGAAGGATTTTAGCCGGGGGCTGATGTACAGGGCACCGGCACCCTTGGGGCCGTGGATCTTGTGGCTGGATACGCTGATGAGATCCGCCCCCAGAGTCTTGGCCTGGAAGGGAATTTTCAGAAATCCCTGCACGGCGTCGGTGTGGAATATGGCGCTGGGGCAGAGCTTATGGGTGAGCTTGGCCATTTTTTGAATGGGCATGACACTGCCCACTTCATTGTTGACCATCATAATGGAGACCAGGAAGGTGTCCGGCCGCAGGGCGGATTTTAAGGACTCCAGGGTGATTTGCCCAAGATCATTGGGTTGAAGATAGGTGACTTCGAAGCCCTGCTGTTCCAACTGCTCCATGGCATGGAGAATGGCGTGGTGCTCAATGGCAGTGGTGACGATGTGTTTCTTCTTTTTTCCGTACCGCTTAGCGGTGGAGAACAGAGCCCAGTTGTCCGCTTCGGTGCCCCCGGAGGTGAAGAATACCCGATCTGGTTCGGCACCCAGGGCGGTGGCCACTTGGGCTCTGGCGGTGCGGAGATTCCGGGCGGCATCAATGCCAAAATCGTACAGGGCACTGGGATTGCCCCAGGTTTGGGTCAAAGCCCGGCAGATTGCCTCCACAGCCTCCGGGCAGGGCTCCGTGGTGGCAGAATTGTCTAAATAAATCATGGCGTTCCCTTTCAAGGATGAATCTTATTTTCCTACGCAGAATCGTTCAAAGATCCGGTTGGTGATGTCCTCCCGGACGGTGGCGCCGGTGACTTCGCCCATGGCTTCCATGGCACACTCCACGTCGGTGAGTACAGCATCAGGGGTAAAGCCAAGCATCAGTCCCTGGAGGGCAGAGAGAATGGCTTCATAGGCCCGGCGAATGGCGTCATACTGCCGGGCGTTGGTGAGGATGGAACCATCACAGGGGGTCTCTCCTTCAAACATCCGGTCGATGGTTGCACTGAGCATTTCCAGACCATCACCGGTTTTGGTGGAGAAGGGGATGATGTCCATAAAGGGCAGGTCGCTGGGCAGGATTTGGCTGGGCAGATCCGATTTGTTCAGCAGACAAATCACGTTTTCCCGTTCCAGACACAGGTCGATTACCCGTTCGTCCTCCTGGGTTAGTGCCTGGCTGGCATCCAGCACCAGAATGACCAGATCCGCCGATTCCACAGCGGCCTGGGAACGTTCCACACCCATTGCCTCGATTTTGTCCTCGGTGTGATGGATGCCGGCGGTGTCGATGAGTCGAAGCATGGTTGCGCCTAGCTTCACCGTCTCTTCCACCGTATCCCGGGTGGTGCCTGCCACCTCGGTGACGATGACCCGATCAAAACCTGCCAGGGTGTTGAGCAGACTGGATTTTCCCACATTGGGCTTACCCACAATGGCAGCCTTTACGCCCTGGCGCAGAAGCTGACCCTGTCCATAGGTGGACAGCAGCCGGTGGAGGGCTTTTCCGTCGGTTTTCAGGATTCCGGCGTATTGCTCCATCCGGAAATCGTCAATATCCTCGTCGGGATAGTCCAAAACTGCGTGGAAATGACTGCACAGATCCTTCAGGTCATTGTAAACCGGGGTCAGGGCCTTTTGGAGGCGACCTCCCACCTGACCGGCGGCATTGGCGGCAGCGTCGGCGGTTTCCGCCTCAATCAGATCGATGACGGCTTCCGCGCTGGTCAGATCCATCTGCCCATTGAGGAAGGCACGCTTGGTAAATTCTCCCCGCTTGGCAGGGCGGGCACCATTGCGGTACAGTGCGTCCAATCCAGCGGCAAGGATGGCGGGAGAGCCGTGGCAGTGGAATTCCACTGTATCCTCTCCGGTGTAGGAATGGGGGCCGGGGGTAAAGATGGCGCAGCAGTGGTCAATGATGCGCCCTTGGGCATCCTGGAGCTTGCCCAGCACCAGGGTTCTGGGGGTGGTTTGCCCCAGGGAAACGCCATTGTTTCGGGTAAAGACCCGGTCAGCCACCTGGGCACAGCCGGGGCCGGACATTCGGATGATGCCGATGGCACAGACTTGATTGCCTGTGGATACGGCGGCAATGATATCGGACATAGTTTATAACTCCTTCAAAAAATCAAGGGGATCTCCAGATTGGGCGATGAAGTGCATCATCATATAGGCCGCCATGATGGCAACCGGCTCCTCCCGGAGGATGCGACGGCAGGTGTCCCGGTCTGCCAGAACCACCTGGATATCTTCGGTGTCCTCCTGGTGGACGTTGGTGGGTTGGCCGGTACAGTAGCCAAAGCACATGGCGCAGCTTTCGTCGGTCATACCGATGGAGGTGAAAAAGGGGCGGCTTCCGGATTTGGACTCCACCGGTGTGAAGGTCAAGCCGGTTTCTTCCCACATCTCCCGGATTCCGGCCTGGGTTATGTCCTCCCCCGGTTCCACCAGCCCGGCAGGGAATTCATACACATAATCCCCCAGGGGGTAACGGTACTGGCGGATGAGCACCAGCTTGTCCCGATTTTCACCCCACACGCCGTAGAGAATCACGCCGTCGGGGTTTTCCCGGTGGCTGATGGCACGAAGATCCTGGGCACCCTTGGCTCGGGAGGCAACGTAATAGTGGATGGTGTCTCCTGCTCGGGTGGTGGCATCCAGGGCATACAGGTTCAGAAATGGATTGTCCGTTTCCTTGTTTACTCCATTGATGCATCCCATGATATCCCTCTTTTCTTACAATTATTCCAACTTACTATACCACGAATGGGAAAAAAGTGCAATAGGGAAGGGGCAGAGGCTGCCGGATGGGATGGAAAATGATCCTGGGGATGCCCCTTGAAAAATCGAAAAAGAAGTTGACATTTCCACGGAATGTGGTAAAATAACACCAATATTGCAAAGCAATACGGAAACAAAACGGCGATTTGGAATCCACAAGCGAGGAGTGTTTGGTGAAAGGCTCCGGGTTCTGCGCTGTGGGCCACTTCCGTGCGGCCCGGGATGACCGGGACGGGTACTCCCGTTACAGAGTGTCTAAGATGCACCAGGTTTTTGCCTGGGTGAATTAGGGTGGTACCGCGAACAAACTTCGTCCCTAGGTGTGGACGAGGTTTCTTTTTTTGCAAAAATCCTTATTTTATCTTTGGAGGTAATTCCCATGAATCCCAAGCCTTATGGCGTAAACGAGCTGCGGGAAATGTTCCTGAGCTTCTTTGA
>CAZSAZ010000108.1:0-5496 GCA_964604925.1 uncultured Oscillospiraceae bacterium
TCGGAATTCTTCTTCAGCTTCTTGACATAGTCCATGCCATCCCGACGGATGTTCCGCATGGCAACCTTGGCATCCTCAGCATACTTTTTCACCTGCTTGGCCAATTCCTTACGCCGCTCCTCGGTGAGCTGGGGGAATACCAGCCGGATCACCCGGCCGTCGTTCTGGGGGTTGATGCCCAGGTCAGAGACCTGGATGGCCTTCTGAATATCCTTCAGCAACTTGGTGTCCCAGGGAGAGATCACCAGGGTTCGGGCATCGGGGGAAGAAATGGTAGCCACACCGTTCAGGGGCGTCTCAGAACCATAGTATTCCACGGTAATCCGGTCCAGAACCTTTGCGTTGGCACGGCCGGCGCGGACAGCACCGAACTCCTCCTGCAAATGATCCAGAGCCTTGTCCATTCTTCTGCTGTAATCCTTGAAATCAACTGCCATTGTTTCGTCCTCCTTAGAAATTGTTTTTAACGGTGGTTCCGATCTGTTCGCCGCAAACCACCCGCAGGATGCTGTTCTCTTCGTCCAAACCGAAGCACACCATAGTCATATCATTGTCCATAGCCAGAGCCATGGCGGTGATGTCCGTGGCCTTCAGATTCTTGGCCAGCGCCTCACCATAGGTCAGGCGGCTGTAGCGAACGGCGTTGGGATCTTTCTTCGGGTCGGCAGAGTAGATGGCATCGATGTTTTTGGCCATCAGGATGGCATCCGCCCCGATTTCCACGCCACGAAGCACCGCACCGGTGTCCGTGGAGAAGTAGGGATTGCCGGTGCCCGCCGCGAACAGGACCACCTTTCCCTCGTTTAAGTACCGCTCGGCAGTGTCCCGGGTAAAATACTCCGCAAACTTGTTCATCTCCACTGCGCTGAGCACCCGGGCATCCACGCCGTGCTGTTCCAGCGCATCGGCCACTGCAATGGCGTTCATCACCGTACCCAACATTCCCATGGCATCGGCGTGACTGCGCTGCATCCGGTCTGCGCCATCCTTCACGCCCCGCCAGAAGTTTCCGGCACCGATGACCAGTCCCACCTGGACCCCCAGCTTCACACACGCTCCAATGGAATCGCAGAGTCGATTGACGATATCAAAGTCCAAACCTCTATGGGCCTCTCCTGCCAGGGCCTCGCCGCTGACCTTTAGAAGCACCCGCTTGTACTGTAATTCAGACAAGTGTACCCACTCCTTTCATTATCCTTTCCTATTTTAGCGTAAAGCAAGCCAATTGACAACCACAATTTCAGCAAAAACGGAAAATGTTTTCCGTTTTTTCATAAATTCTTCCGCTGACCCAGCTTTTTTCCCTGTCCTGCATGGATACGGCCGAAGAAAACAGAAAAGACGCTTCCGTTCATTTCGGAAACGTCTTTGGATTGCACTGTTCTTTCTCGTCCCGGAGCGTGAGGAGCTCTGCCCCTCCCGCTTCGGACGTTGGAACCGGAAGGGACAGAGACAAGGAAAAACAGAAACGATTCTATCGATGGTTTCGTTCTTTTCCGGAACCATCTTCATGGTACACATTTTTTCCCGGAATACAAGCTCCCCAGGACATTCAACCTCCATGCTGGAGGGACAACCAATATTTTCCGTTTGTCCAGGGACAAACGGCCACAACACTTGCATAAAACTTGTGGAAAAAGAAAAAATCCCATCCGAATGGATGGGATTTTTTCCTTGGCAGAGGATGAGGGATTCGAACCCCCGCGAACGGAGTCAGAGTCCGGTGTGCTACCGTTACACTAATCCTCTATCAAAATTCGCTCTGACCGATTGCCGATTCCGCATCAGCAACATGGACTATTATACGCAGATTCTCAAAAAAGTCAAGCACTTTTTTTCAAAAATCCCATCTTTTTTTCCGGGCAGGTCATCCCTGCCCGGAATGGTTTGTCTTAGATTCTCTGAAGCGCCACAAAGCTCTGCTCCGAGAGAGTCAGCGTTTCCCCCTCCACCCGGGGCTTGCCCATGGTATAAACCGGCGTATACGTTCCATCCAGTTTCAGCTCCAGGGTTTCGTTGCCAGGGTTCATGGCCACCAGCATCTTTCCCCGATGGTAAGCAAAGATCCGGCTGCCTGCCTCCGCGGAGTACACCTGGAAGGGGCTGTAGTTGCCCAGATCGGGGTAGTCCTTTCTCAACTGAATCAGGCCGCGGATATGGTTCAGCATAGAGTTGGGATCCTCCTCCTGGGAGGCCACATTGGGGGCATTGTCCCGGTCATCCACCGGAAGATACAACTCCCCATCCGTGGTGGAGAAGCCCATGTTTTTCCCGGCGCTCCACTGCATCGGCGTTCTGGCACCGGTACGGCGGTAGCTTCCCTCCTTGGTGGGCAAAACCCGATGTGCCATGGCAATCTCATCCCCATAGTACAGGAAGGGGGCACCAGGCATGGTGTAAATCCAGGCATAGGCCAGACGACATTCCTCCTCCGTCAGCCCAGCGGTGGGCCGGAGCATATCGTGGTTGCAGGTAATCAGACAGTACAGCCCCTTTTCCCGGGTCGCATTGTACTTTTCCACATAGTCGTCCAGGAACCTGCAGGCATCACTGCCGGAATTTCTTGCAAAATAGCCCCCGTTGTCCGAAATCACATCTCCATCCGGAGTCTCATCAAAATCCCGCATCATGGTGGAGTAGCCGTTGCCCCGCCATTCCAGGAAAAAGTCCATGTCAAATCCGCAGTTCAGCGCCTGGGTGGGACGGTTCCATTCCGAGACAAAGGCCGCCTCGGGATACTCCTGATGGATGGGCTCCAGGATAGAACGCCAAACTTCCTGGGTTCCCTCCTTATTCTCCCCATCCAACTTCACCAGGGAGTCTGCCATATCCACCCGGAAACCATCGGCTCCTCGCTCCAGCCAAAACCGGATCACATCCCCAATGGCCTTTCGGGTCGCCATAGGCTGGGGATCGTCAATGGCATCCTGCCAAGGCTTCTCCGGGCGATAGAATCCGTAGTTCAAAGCCGGCTGGCTCTTGAAATAATTCAGCACATAGCATCCATTCCGCTGGCTTTCTCCGGCGATATAGGGAAGGGGAAACGCACTTTCAAAGGCAGAGGTCGTCCAGATATACCGGCCGGAGGTATCCGTCTGTTCCCGCTTTTTGGAGTCCTGGAACCAGGGATGTTCCTCACTGGTGTGGCCAGGAACCAAATCCAACAACACATAGATTCCCAATTCATGGGCCCTGCGGAACAGTTCCTCCAGATCCTCATTGGTTCCATACCGTGGGGCAACCAGCTCGTAATTCCGCACATCGTACCCTCCGTCTTTGAAGGGGGAATCGAAGCAGGGATTCATCCAAATGGCGTTGCACCCCAGGCTTTTTACATAGGGCAGCTTTTCCATCACGCCCCGAAGATCTCCAATGCCATCCCCGTTGCTGTCATAGAAACTTTGGGGATAGATCTCATAAAATACGGCATCTTTCAACCAACTTGCAGCCATGGTATTATTCCTCCTGTGCCTTCTCCCAAGGGAAGGGTTTATCTTTTAGTACATTTTCCCGAATATAGCGGAAGGTTTCATCCTCTCCCTGATCCCGGAGCATTTCCAGTAAAAATTCCAACTGCCGTTGTAATTCCGGGTGCATGATATGCCGTTCCCTGGAGCGGGCATAGTATTCCAAAGGGGATGCCTGGGTGTACGCATTTCCTTGATAAGTCATACAAGCCGCCCGGCGATCCATCACCATTTCCACCAGGTACCTTCTCGGCATGGGGCAGGATTCATACCGTCCCGTCTCCGAAGACATATCCGTCCAATACTCATAATGGTGTTTGTTGCGCCCTTTGTGGTGCATCCAAGCGGTGGAATATCCCTTTTCCTGCCGTTCTGCGGCGTTGGGACTCCTGGTGCCCTGGTAGTATTTCGCCCCGATCCAAAATTCTGTGGGGCTATACTTAGACAGATCATGGGTCAATCCCTGCCAATACAATCCCACCCGAAAACAGCCCTCCAACACCAGGCATTTGTGTCGGGTTATGGTTTTCCAGTGCTGCCACGGTTTCACCTTTGTCCACCATCCTTGTAATAATGTCGAAAAACATTATAGTCCAATCTGCCATATTTTGCAATAGTCAACAGTTGAATTTCCCTGGCTTCAATGGTACAATATGGAACATGAAAATCCGGAAAAAGTTTTGAAAAAGAGGTTATATCATGGAATATCAGAAATTTGGAGACACCTATGTGATCCGTTTGGATGCCGGTGAGGAAATTGTCCAGAGTATTCTCGCCCTGGCCTCCAAGGAATCGATCCGTCTGGGCCAACTCCGGGGACTGGGTGCAGTGAATAATGTGACCTTGAAATCCTTCCGCCCGGATACCAAGCAGTATCAGGCCCATCTTTACCACACTGATTTGGAGATTGTTTCTCTGTATGGTACCCTTACCACCCTGGGCGGCCGGCCTTACACCCATATGCATATGTCCGTTGCGGATTTGGTTGGTCATGTTTATGGCGGCCACCTGAACAAGGCTGTGGTCAGCACCTCCTGTGAGCTTTTCCTGGACACATTGGACGGCGAAGTAGATCGAAAGCCCAATCCGGAGCTGGGGCTGAATTTGCTTCATTTTTCCCAAGAAAACGACGCATAACCCTTCCCGGGCACCTTGGTGCCCGGGATTTTTTCAGCTCTCCTCTAACCGACGACGCAACTTTTCCAAGGCTCGTTTTTCAATCCGGGAAACATAACTTCGGCTGATTCCCAATCGTTGCGCCACTTCCCGTTGTCGGCTGACTGCCTGACCCATCAAGCCATAACGCAGCACCACCACTTCCCGCTCCTGCTCCGTCAGGCACTCTGCCACCGCCTGGCGAACCCGGTGTACATCTTCCCGGTAGGCCATCGTCTCCAGCAGATCGTCCTCCTCCCGGATCACATCCATCAATGAAAGAGGATTTCCCTGATCCCCACCGTCAATGCAGTCCGATAATGACACATCCTGGGCCGACTTCCGCCGACTCCGAAAATACATGAGGATTTCATTTTCAATACATCTGGACGCGTAAGTTGCCAGACGAATCTGTTTGTCCATGCGGTAGGTATTCACCGCCTTAATCAGGCCAATGGTGCCAATGGAAATCAAGTCCTCCTGATCCGACTCGCTGGCGTAGTATTTTTTCATAATATGTGCCACCAGGCGCATATTTCGTTCGATCAGGGTATTTCTCGCTTGCATATCCCCCTCCGATGCCCGGATGAGGTAGATCTGCTCTTCCTGAGCGGTGAGGGGTTTGGGGAATCCCCCACCGCTCAGAGAAATCGAAAGCATCATCCCTCCCAAGGCTAACCACACAGAATTCACGCTGTTGTCACCTCCTGGAATTTATCCTACTCCCGACAGCAAGTCCTGATTCCAGGCATATTTCTTCCCCGATCTGAAAACCAGAAAAAATGCCAGCTCCTAAAACCGGAGCTGGCATTTTGACTTTGCTATGAGCCTAAATTGTGTTACTTAACCGTCAGGGTTGCTTCCTGGGAAATCA